>JAZNIM010000237.1:0-21645 GCA_045577475.1 Eubacteriales bacterium
CCCAACCCGAGGGAACGGGATTTTTTTTGTTTACCATATACTCCTCGTCTATGAGATATACGGCATCCTTTGTTGTTCGCGTATCAACTACCATTGACAAAACCTCCTTTTTTGTTAAAGGGTCTGAATATTTAATGTTTCTTTGTCAAAGCTGTATTTACAGCCTGTTATTTTTGCAAGTACACTCATGGGAACATAGGGCAGATTATCATAGAATTCAAGAGGCTTACACAGCTTTATATCACCGCCGTCATGCTTTACGGTATCGCTGTTTTCCGTCCAGTAATAAACCTTTCCGTCGTATTCCGTCATAAGAGTTCTTGTGTCCTCGTCCCACTCAATGTACATGTTGAGCAGGCGGTGGAAATCTCTGTGAGGCTCAAAGGAAATGTAGATTTCTCCGTCCTCTTTCTTTGACTGATAATGGCTGTCGTAATATACGCCGTCAATGAAGGTTTCAACCTTCTTTTTGGAATTCTTTAAGAAGGTGATGCTTTCAAGCTCATAAACGCCGGTGGTGTTTATGGGGTCAATACGAAGGGTTGTAATTCTGCCATTCCAGGAGCTTTTCTTTGAAACAAACACTGTTTCGGGTGCAAGCATGGGACCTGCGCTCTTTTCCCAGGAAAGCTCGGGTTCTTCTGTTGTAGCATAGAACACACGCCAGGTGGTAGGCTTGTCAATCATCTTATCCCTGTCAAAGCATTCCTCAATTGAGCGGATTTTAACGGTGATGGCGTCAACCTCGCTTGCATCAAAGTCTACATCAAAGCAAAGCTGGGGGTCGTATGCAGTAGACTTGCCGCAAAGCTTGCCGTCAACAAATTCTGCAGTACAGTTTGTGGGATGCCAGCTCTTTACGTAGTTCTTTATGCTTTCTTCGCTTGTAAACTCAATCTTGCCTACAACCTGTTCAGGCGTTTCATGGGGAATTGTCTGAGGTGTGCACATGAGAGCACGTCCTCTTGGATACAGATAGCCAAGTCGCTCATAGCTGTCCTTTGAGGGTCTGTCAGACTCATATGCATCCCCTTCCTCGGTGACTGCCTTTCTCATTTCATTAAGGTAGCCAAAGCCGTTAAGTCCTGCAGGACTCATGTAAGTACCTTCTCCGAATTCATTCCAGGTAGAGAACATAAGCAGCTTTCTCTGCCATTCTTCGGGCATATCCTTGTACTTTGCAAGAACATCCTCCTTCATCCAATTGAGAAGCTCCGGCATATCATTGAGACTGAGATAGGGAACACGGTCTGCAATACGCCATGCAATGTCGTTATAACCTACGGACAGCGTGGGAACAACGTGAAGTCTGTTTGTTGCAATCTGATTTTTGATACAGGTCTTCTGATGCTCAGGCATAAAGCCCATATATCCCCAATGATATGCGTAGGCTGCACTCATGCCTGAGTTAACCGAGTCGTTGCAGGGCGGTGTGTTTGAAAGCACCGCAAGTCCCTTGTAGCCGATTTTTATAAGCTCGCTTCTTAAATACTCAATACATTCCTTAACCTTTTCAGCTCCGCCCAAATCCTTTATAAGACGTCCGAGGCCGAATATTGCAAGCATTGCAACGCCGTCAATTCTGAAGTATCTGTCGTCTGAGAAGAAGTGGTCAATCCAGTAGGGAACGTAGTATTTTTTGAACTCTTCAAGGCTGTAAAGGGATTTACTGTTGGAGGCTTCCCAAATAAGGGCAAAGCTCATCATATCGCCGTACTTTGCATAAAAGTGTCCGTTTTCCATGGCATCCGACAGGTTTGTTTTGAGAAATGGTGCGCCTGTCTGATTGCCGTACCAGCAGTAGAACTGGCAGTCAAGTCCGTGCTCAAGCATCCATTTGATTTCCCAGTCGGCAACCTCGGCAATACCTTCATCGTAAGGACCGAGATAAGGCATGTTTTCTTTGAAGCTTGTAATACAGTCCCAGCCGTAATGGCTGCCTTCACGCCAAAGTGAGCAGATATTCATACCTGTATAAATGTCCTTTTTGCGGGTGGGAAGAACGGGTGGCTTTGGATAATCCTTGGGTTCGGGCTGAATTTCATATACGAATACGTCGGTGAACTTCATAATACCGCCGTTGTCGGGAGTATAGCTGATTTTAATGCCGTCAAAGCCGTCGCAATCACTTACAAAGTCGATGTAACCGCACTTTTTGCCGTTGTGCCAGATAAAGGCTTTACCGCTTTGTGTGTCGGCATCAATGCGCACTCTCTGCCACACGTTGGGATAGTGGTTTCTGAGAGTTTTACCGTCTGCTGAAAGTGAGCTTGTGCCGTTGTCAAGAACGGTTACACACTCTTTGCCTTCGTTTGTAAGGGACAGCTTGATGTTTTCTCCGTTCTCGTTTTTGGTAAGATATTTTACATCAAAGCAAACCTTGCCGCCAGTCTTTTTAAAGGCTCTTGAAGCACAAGCTGTTTTTCCGCTTTGTGCACACAGCTGATAGGTATAAAGGTCAGCACCCTCATAGTAATATCTAAGCGAAGCACTTGCTCCTTCTTGTGAAGCATCACTCCAGCCGTAAGGCATATCTCTGTCGGTGCGTACTCTGTTTCTGTCGCACACAAGATAGTTTATTGTAAGTCCCGTATATACAAGAATACATGAACCCACGGAGCCAGCTTTATAGCCTTGCTTTATTTTGCAAAGATTGTCGGCGTTTATCGGGTAAGTGCCGAAATATGTACCGTTGATGATTATTTCAGCCTGCTTTTTGTCGATGTCAAACTCAATGCCGAGAGTATAGGTTTTGTAAACGGCTTCGCAGGGAACGGTAAGGGTGCCGCAGGTGAACATTCCGTTTTTCTGGGTTATATCAAAGGCGGTTTTGCCGTCGGATGAGTAGAATTCTATGAAATAACCGTCGCCGGCTCTTAAGGTTACGGTGTGCTCAAAGGATGCCTTGCCGCTGTCAAGAAGCATGAAGGTTCTTGCAAGGGTCATTGGGTATTTGCCGTCCTTGCTTGTGACAAAATCACGGGGCATGGTTCTGTCATGTTCCTTTGCCTTTGCCGAGCCTCGCTGGTCATAGTCCCAGCCTGAGGGTACTGTGTATTTCGGGGCAAGTGGATACTTGTCGTCTATGAGGTATACAGCATTTTTTGTTTTTCGTGTATCGAGTTTCATGAAAAACCCTCCTTTTTCTGTTTCATTCGTTATTAATTACTGAGTTATTCTCACATATTTTTCTACGCTCATTATATCCTATCAAAACTCAAATTGCAATGAATTTTTTTATTAAAAATGTGTGCTTTTTAGCTGAAATTACAGGTGGAATTTTGTGCAATGTCACAAAAACGAACGAGCGTTCGAAAATGTTGTTGACTTTTTGGCAATTTTATGGTATAATATGGTCACAGCAAGGGAAAGAAAACGCAATTGTTTTTCCTTAATGCGGCGTATTTGCAGGAAATTACGTTTACCCTTGTTGAATTGTACAAGCATTTCTTTTCACGTGAAAATACTACTAAGTCGGACATCCGACATTTTTTTAGCAACTCAAAACGAACAAAAGTTCAGAACTAAAAACGAACATGACGACGCAGGAGGAACAATGACTGACAAAACACAGGAGAACATACATTATTTTTCAGCACACGGACGGCATATGACGGTATGTGCTCAGTGCGGCTACCGCCTGATGAAATCCGACACGGTGCTGAGTGTAAACGAAACGGGGGATCTTATACACAAGGACTGTTGGGTAGATTATTTTGATGAAAACCTTGGGTTGTTTGCAGGTGAAATGGAATTTTAAAAGGAGAGTGCACCATGGAAAAACCGGACAAATACACCTGCCTTGAGGCTTTGGTGCAGAACTATTTCGATATGTGCGATATGCAGAATTCGGAGAACTCCAAAAAAATTTCAAAGCCTTATTCAATGTCGGGATTTTTGTACCACACGGGTCTTGACAGAGATGAGTTTGAAAGGCTTAAAACGGATAAAAAGTACGGCAGAATTCTGAAGGAGGCACAGGCGAAAATTCAAGCCTTTATTGAAGAAAAATCCCTTACGGGAGAGCTTTCCATCAATGCTTCTCAGGGGAGCTTGAAATATTATTTCGGCTGGGGCGAAAAGGAAGAACGGCATGATGAGGAGCGTTCGGGTGACGTGAGGGTAGTGCTGAGTGATGAGGCGAAAGAGCTTGCAAAATAAAGGGAAAAACAGATCGCTAAAGCTTAAAGGAAAACCTCAGCCAAAGCAAAGGGAGTTTTTTCTTGCCTCTGAAAAATACATTGCTTACGGCGGTGCAAGAGGCGGAGGAAAAAGCTGGGCATTAAGACGCAAGCTCATACTCATGGCTCTCAATTACAGCGGAATTTCCATTCTTCTTTTAAGGCGCACGTACGCCGAGCTTCGTGACAACCACACACGCCCCATGCAGGCAGAGCTGTCGGATTTTTGTACCTACAGCGAGGTTCGCAAAACCTTTGAGTTTCCCAATTCCTCAAGAATCCGTCTTGGGTATCTTGACAGTGAAAGCGACACCCTTCAGTATCAGGGACAGGAATACGATATTGTTGCACTTGATGAGGCAACACAGTTTACGGAGTATCAGTTTCATACCCTTAAAGGGTGTTTGAGAGGCTCAAATAACTTCCCGAAGCGAATGTATCTTACCTGCAACCCTGGAGGCGTTGGACACGGCTGGGTAAAAAGGCTGTTTATCGACAGGCAGTACAGGGCGGGTGAAAATCCAAGTGACTACCGTTTTATCAAGGCGCTTGTTCATGACAACAGGGTGTTGCTTGACAAAAACCCCGACTATTTATCTCAGCTTGAAAGCTTGCCGCCCTCTCTGAGAAATGCGTGGCTTTGCGGCGACTGGGGACAGTTTGAAGGGCAGTTTTTCAGTGAGTTTGACTATGACATTCACACGGTAGAGCAGTATGAGCTGCCGTCAAACGTGAGAAAATACTGTGCTATTGACTACGGTCTTGACATGCTGGCGGCGGTTTTTGTGGCGGTGGATGAAAAAGGAAATTCCGTTGTTTATGATGAAATTCACAGGGAAAATCTGATTGTCAGCAAGGCGTGCAATGAGCTTTTGAAAAAGAAAGATGGAGTTTGCATGTTTACTGCACCGAGTGATTTATGGTCAAGACAAAAGGACTCAGGCAAGAGTCTTGCAGAGCTTTTCTCGGAGGGCGGAATTTATCTTACAAAGCTTGTCAGCGAAAGAATTGACGGCTGGATGTGTCTTAAGGAGCTGCTGAATGTCAAGGATGGCGAAAGCGAGCCGAGGCTCAGAATAATGAGAAATTGCACCAATCTCATCCGCTGTCTTCCGCTTCTACTTCACGACAAAAACCGCCACGGAGATGTAGCCACCCAGCCTCATTCCATAACCCACGCTCCCGATGCTTTGAGATACTTTGCAGTGTCACGGTACGGTGCTGCGGCGGTAGGTGAAAACAAAAGCCGAAAGCTGTCAGACAAGCTTTCAGGCAAGATAATCAAATATATATGAAGGAGTATTTTATGAAAAAACACACAGGTACATCAAGGGCTTTAAGACGTGACAGGTTATACTGCTACGACACAACACTTCAGCGTGAGGAAACCGCAGGCTTTCTCATGGACTATGCTGCAAAAAACAAGACGAACATTTGTGCTTATTGGGACAAGATGCGCAGATATTATGACGGTGACCACGACATAAGACAAAGCGTCGGCGAGTTTGCACACATGGCAAAGCTTCCCTGGCTTGCTGCGCAAAGCACAGATGGCTTTATACATGTTGAAACCCAGCTTCAGCCATCCATACCCGCATTTGAGTTTTCACCCCGTGACAGGACGGATTATGACAAGGCAAAGCAGAGAGAAAGCATTGTCAGGTACATTTGTGACAATAACGAGCTTGAATTGAAAAACGGCAGCAATGAGAGAAGTCTTAATATTTACGGCACTGCTGCTTACAAGGTTTGCTGGGACCCGACATTACGTTTCGGCTGTGATGAGGGGGATGTTTCGGTTCAGACCTGCGATATAAGGCGTCTTATTACCGACCCCTGTGCAAGCGACCTTGACGGCTGTGAATACATGGGCTATGAATATCCCATGCACAGTGTTAAGGCACAGAGAGTTTTCAAGGATGACTTTATTTCCAGAGGCGAGGATTTTGAAGATTATCTCGAAAACAGGGATTTTTATCTCATTCCCGAAAAGCTGACCTCGGGTGAGTTTGACATAAGTGATGACACCGTCACCGTTACCGAATGGTATTTCAGACAGCCTAAGGACGGGCACTGCGTTATTACTCGCATGCACAACGGCATCAAGCGAAGCTTTCCTTATGAATGGAAGGCGGGGGACATAGCTCTTTGCGTGTTTATAAACGGCAAGGAGGTGCGTTATGTTCCAAAATACTGGCAGAACACGGGGTTCTCGGGATATCCCTTTGTTATTTATACAAAACTTCCCAAGGAAAACAGCTTATGGGGTAAGAGCGAGCTTGAAGAAATCATTCCCCTTATTGATGCAAAGGACAGAGAGCTTGCCTTTGCACAGCTTAACAGTGCTTTTGCTTCAAACGACATTATCCTTGCTGAGGAAAATGCCCTTTGCGACGGAGAAACCCTTGACAATTCCCCCGGCTCTGTGTGGAAATTACGTCCCGGCATGATGGGAAAGGTTATGAGGCTTGGCAACAATGCTTCGGCACAGTCGGGGTTATATGCAAACTCTGCTTACTGGCAGAATCTTATTGAGAATACCACAGGCAATTTTGAGGTAAGTCAGGGCAAGGAGCCGTCAAATGTCACTACGGCAACGGGTATTGCACTTCTCAACGAAAGAAGCGAGTCAAGAAAAAAGCTCAAGAATTCGGGAAGAACCGCAGGCTTCAAGCGTTTATATCTGCTTATTGACATGACGGCACTTGAAAACTACAACGACGGCAGGGTTATCAGAATGGGCTTTGGTGAGGAAGAAGGCTTTGTGTTCCGTTACGGCGGCTTTATAAAGAGAACCAGAGAGGAAAGATACATACCATCCCTTGATGTTACGGTACATTTGGGCAATGATATCGGAAATTCCAAGGCATTTACGGTATCGGCTCTGTCCACTCTTATGAATATGAGCATTACCCGTGACAATTACGTTCTTGTAAAGGCATATGTCAGAACCATCGCAATTCCCGAAAGCGAAAAGATATGCCAATACCTTGACGAACGCTTCGCAGGTGAAGAAAAGGTCAGCGAGGAACAGCTTTTTCTGTCTGACATCAAAGACTTAAAGGTTATATAGCATTGAAAGGAGAAAAAATATGACACAGCAAACAAATCTTACAAATGCATCCGACAAGGAAGTACTTACTGCTTCCGATGAAATAAATACCGCATCCGCAAACAACACTTTTGCCGAGAAAACCTTTACTCAGGAGCAGGTTGAGGCACTTATTGCCGAGAGAATCAAGCGTGAAAGAAAGGTCAACGAAGCTCTTATTCCCGTAAAGCAGCTGTTGAAGCAGCTTCAGGAAAAGGGTACTGTTTCGGGTAAATCCTACAGTGAAATTGCCGAAAACCTTATTTCAAGGCTGACAGACAGTGTCGGCAGTGGTGACGAAAGTGCAAAACAGTCTGCGGATACACCGGATTTACAGTCGGAGAGGAGTGCCGTCTCAGTCGCAGATAATGAGGAAAACGGCACTGTACTCACATGTGACAAGCAAGCTTGTGACGGTGAGGAACCGGAGCAGAAAAGCGGGGACTTAAAGGAAAAGCAGGAGTCATGTGTGTCGGATGCCGACATGCAGGCATTGTATGACTTTAAGAAAAAGCATCCCGAGGCAGACATGAACATGCTTTTTGACTCAGATTTATTCAGCAGCTTTGCCAAGGGTAAAAGCGGCAGTCTTATGCAGCTTTGCGAGGATTACTGTCTTTTCATTTCAAAGCTTCAGGCAATGAATGCTCCAAAACTATCCGAGACTTTTTCAGATATGAATACAGCATCGGATGACGGGCTTGTCAGAGGCGGCTTTTCTCCCATGAATTCTACGGCATTTTCTTCAATGTCGGGTACGTCTGCTTCACCTGCAGACGGTTTAACCAAGCAGCAGATGGAAATAGCTAAAAACGGCGGTCTTTCCTACAGGGAATACGCCGAGCTGCTTTCATCAATTCCCAACAAAAACAGCCTCAGATAAGGGGCAAATAAAAAACAAAGGAGATTATTATGAACTATTCATTCAGCCTTACGGGAGCGGTTATTCCCGTAATCAAGGATTTTAAAATCGGCAAGGACACAAAGGTGACAAGCGGCAAGCTTGTTTACATGGACGAAAACGGCATTGTCAACACCGAAAAAAACGGCAAGGTTCTGGGTGTATGTGCAGAAGAACACAGCGGTGAGAAGGATATTCTCAATGCACGTGCAAACAGCGAAGCGGTAAGAGTTGACATCACACTGGGCGGTGTCTACAGAATGCCACTTCCCATTCTTACTGCATGTGAGGATGCGACTGCGACTTCTTTTGCATGTGAAAGCGGACTTTTTGACACGGCTGCAAAGGGTACTCTTGTGCTTGTAGAAAAGGCTGCCGACAGCACAAACGCTGACAAGGTCGGCACAGAGAGAAGTATTACTTCTGTTGCTGTTTCAGGCGGCAAGGTGACATTTACTCTTTCCGAGGGCGGCACTGCTTGCATTGGTGACAGATATGCCTTCATACCCGAGGCAGGCTTTATGGGCTGTCCCGACGACGAAGGCACAGGCTTCAGTGCACTTCAGAACGGTGAAGGTGCACACCTTACCGTTATAACAAGCGACAAACACACACTTACTCTTGAAGCTGTGCTTGACGGCAAGCTTTTCAACTAAAATTCGGGTTACAAAGGAGATTTTACTGATATGAACGATATTTACACATGGCACAATGACCTTTATCCTCTTATTAAAAAGCGTTTCGATATGAGATACGCAAAGCGTCTTGATGTTATAAGCGAGGTTTGCGACGTTATTTCTCAGGATGATATTGACTACAGAATGGAGGGTGTGGGCGGTTACGGCGAAATGCCCGTATACGACGGCACAACCGTTACAAGCGCAGATTCCAAGCGTACCTTTATTACCACCATCACTCCCAAGGAGCATGCTCTGAAGGTGACCTCCTCCTTCAAGAAGGCGAAGCTTGATTACAGCGGAGAATCCAAGAAAATCGGTACTCGTCTTGCTGACTCTGCTTACATGACTGTGCTCAATGAATTTTACAGACTTTTCGGCTCTGCCTACACGGCTATCGGCTCTGACGGCAAGCCCTGGGCAAGCGAGGAGCATCCCGTAAGCACAGAGGAGGGAAGCGGAACATTTTCCAATGTCATCCACGACAACCTTTCTGTTGCCGCAATCTGCAAGGCACAGGCACAGGCTGCACGCTTTGTAACGCCTGACGGTCTTCCTTTTGCCTGCAACTTTGACCTTCTTCTTGTAAGCCCCGAGCTTGAAGCCAAGGCAAAGGAAATTTGCGGTCCCAATTCCAAGCTCACCCCTGAAAAGAATCCCGACGGCGGTGAAAATTACAACGGAGCAAACCCTGTTTACGGTATGAAGTACATTGTCGTTGGCGGCGGTAACAGCGGCTTTACAGGCAAGCAGTGGGCGGTTGCGGACTCTCTCATGCTTTCGGAAGTGCTCAAGCTTGTATATATTACAAAGCCTTCCGTTCTTGTTTCTCCCACCGACAATCCCCTTGTAACCGACTATATCGGCTACGTGGACTTTGCCTTCGGTTTTGGCGATGCAAGACCCATTATCTTCTCTAATCCCGCCTAAGGAGTGATTGAATGAACGGTTATTTTAAGATTCCGGATGAAGTAAAGTGCATAGCTCTTTCGGGAAATGAAACACAAGATTCCGTTATTGATACAAAAGGGCTGGGATGCATAATCAAGCCTGTGGGCGGCGAGCTTTATATCAAGGCAAAGCGCAGTGAAGCGGACACAGATGCGTTTGTTCTTTCGGACGGGGAGAGCTTTGAATTTTGCGGCAGTGTGACGGTGTTCTCAAAAACAACAGTTTCCGTTAACTGTATGTTTTACTCCACACTTTGATTTTTTACCTTGCGGTGAGCGGAGCATTTACTGCCACCGCCCGCAAGGCTTTTTTTATATCCAAAAGAAAGGAGATTTCAATGGATAATTCAATTGTCAAGCCCTTTGAGTTGGGGTATGTCAAAAAAAGAATCCTCGCTGAAGTACGTAAGGATTTTGAACAGCCTGAGGAAGGTGTTTTCCCTGTGGCAGACGGTACGAAATTTGCTTCCAGAACCGCAAATGCCGTATATTCCGCACTTGTGGAAATGTCGGTTTTGCCTACGGTTTACCTTGACGGGCATCTTCCATTCATTGACGAAAACACAAGCGATGATTTTAAAATTATGCTGTCCGAGCTTGCCCTTGAGGCTCTTGTGTGTCTTGCGGCAAGCAAGCTGTGCACTGAGGATATGTCAAATACCTATGTGCGTCTGCTGTATAAATACAAGGATTTGACGGAAGGTCTTTTCAGTGTTGAAAAAAGCACTTGTGAGAGAAACAGCTTTTACAAATCGGGAAAGAGAGGGATACGCTGATGCCGAGTATACCCGTGACGGTTATGAAAATGGAGGAAAAGCCGTACAGCCGTATTGATTTACCTCTGCCCTCACAAGGAGCAAATTTCAGGCAAGGCTGGCAAAGCTCTGACACAACAAAGTGTATCGGCATGAAAAATATCATTCCTTCCGATACCTGCATCAAAACAAGCGGAGCTTTTATTTCCCTTAGCAGTACGGCTGTGTGGGAGGGTGCTTTTCACAGCATATCAAGCCGACCTTACTGTGACAGAATGATTGTTCATGCAGGCACTGCTCTATACAGCTTTTCATCGGAAAATTCCGAACTTGTTCTACTTTACGAAGGCGTTCCCGACAGCAGCAGTATGTTCTGTGAGTTTGCTTCAAAGCTGTATTTTTACAGTAACACTTATGTTTTCAGCATTGACAGACAGTTTAATGTTAACGAGGAGCTTCCAAAAGCACCGTTGATTATTGATGATGTTGAGAATGAGTACGGAACGCAAGGAAACAAGAAGGACCTTTCTGCAATCAATCTTATTGCACCCCGTGTATCTGTTGCTTTCAGAAAGGCGTCTTCAACCGTGTTTGAGCTTCCCGATGCATACTTGTGTGATGTTACCCGTCCCATCAAAGCTTTTATTGACGGTGAGGAGGTAAAGATTTCAAAGAGCAAATGTACGGAGCTGAAAATAGTTTTAGCGAATACATCAGATAATGATATTGTGGTAGTTGAGTATTATCTAAAAAATCCGAAGAATGTGGAATTTGACGGCTTTTTCTCAAACTGCACAAGATGTATAAGCTACGGCGGTACGGGAGCAGGCGGAACGAGAATCATTGCCGGAGTAAGCAGTGATACGGAAAGACGGGGAGAATACTGTACAAGCGAGCTTGCTGACCCGTTGTATTTTCCCAAAAGCAACATAGAAAAGCTGGGTGACGGCTGCGACGGATTAACAGGCTTTGTAAAAGCGGGAGATAATCTGATGATTTTTACCGACAGCTCAGTTTACAAAATGAGTTATTCCATGACAACAGAAGGCGGCGTTTTCAGCACGTGTCAGATAAATAATGTGACAGGCTGTGATGCTGTTGACAGCATTATGCTTGTGAACAACAGGGTAGTATTTGTAAAGCAGAGTAAGGGCGTTTTTACGGTGGATTTCTCGGACGAAACGGGATTTTACAACGTTATGCCCTTGTCGGGCAACATTAATGACGGCGAGAACGGGCTGTTGACTTGCAGCAGAGAAGAACTGAAAAACGCATATGCCGTGGACTATGACGGCAAGTACATACTGTCGGTAGGCGCAAGGCTGTTTGTGTGGGACTACTCACGGTGCGGCTATTCAAAATCCCAAAGCTATGAAAAATCTCAGGGAAGGCTTGTGTGGTATATATGTGATGGGAAAGAAAACGGAGTTTTCTTTTCAATAGGCAGAGATTTGTATTGCCTGACCAAAAACGACGGTATTGTCAGCAAATACTGCACAGAGGACAATGACGGTCATAATGCTGCCGACAGAGAATATGAGCTTGTTACCGAGCAGTATGACTTTGGCTCTTCGATGCACAGAAAAATCATTTCAGATGTTTATCTCGGTATAAAAATGAAGGGCGGAGGAAAGATTTCGCTTACATTTTTGAATGACGGTACACCGTATTATACGACGGTGTTAATGTGTGCAACGAATCAAAAAACAATTTTTCACATAATACCTCCGCTTGTTCCCATGGGAGGTTTTTCCTACAAGCTCAGCTCTCGCGGCACACCTTTTGAATTGACGGGCGCAGCCGTTAAGCTGAGAAAAGTATAACGAAAGGAGCTTTTATGAAAACAAACTGGCAATATTCAATGCTTTCCTCCTCGGAAAAGCTTGACAGAATCCGAAACGGCGATATGAATTTGTTTAATACGGAAATGACAAATTCCGCAAATTATGCTTCTGTTTTAAGGAAGGCGGGAGCAGATGCTTCAAGAGCATATGATAACATGATAAATCTTGTTTCTGCCGCAAATACCTCCGCAAGAAAGGCAAGAAACGGTACAACATCACGTAACACAAATCTTCCCAAATACGCATCAGGTGAGAACGGTGAGCAGCTTAACAAGGCATACAGAAATCTGGAGAATGCAAGAAAAAAGCGTGCAGAAGCTTTGGGTGAGCTTGAAGAAGAAAGGGAAGTTCTCGCTTCTTATGTAGCCGAGTGGCTTATAAACAACGGTTACAGTCTTGACGGCAACCTGGGCAGCAAAAAGCTTGGAGAAATTCAAGAGGATTACGAAACATCTTTGAAGGAAATCAATGATGAGTACGATGCTGTCAGCAAGCCTGCACTCAGGTATATAAGGAGAAGTTAGGTTTTTCTTATTTTAAAGTTAGTTTTATGTATCGCAGGAGGTTTCGCTGTATGCGGACAGCGACCTTCTTTTGACCGAAGCGTCAAGCGGGAAACTCCTGTCGCTTTGCTCCATGAGTTCGAGATTTCAACCAAATCTAAGATTTGGGAAATCACGAAAAAACGCTTCCGCTCATCGCCTCGACTTTTGAGATCGAGGCTACGCCGTGGCGGCTTACTGACAGTAGGAAGCTAAGGATGCCGCCCGTAAGTCTCGGCGAATCGCTCGCTATCGCTCGATGGGGTGTAATGCGATGGTTAGGAACTGCGTTGCAATCGCTCACTACGAGGGACGCAAAGGTGAATATTTTCTCTGCGTTACCCAAAGTAAAAACGTCAGCCGTTGTTTGGCTGACGTTTTGTCTAACCGAGCACTTGAAGCTCGGATTTGTTCTATTGTTCCAATGGTGTTGCTGTGAGTTTGACCGCCGGCGTTTATGGCGGTCACACAGGGTTACGGTCGGGTGCCGGTGACATGATTTATCGCTGCGACAAGGTCACGTCACCGCTGTCGGGCGTGCCCGACTTCTTTTCCGAAAAAGAAGAAGTAAGGGCGGTGGAGAGCATTAGTTTGATGCGGTTTTCTTGGTTGATTTTGGTGGCACCTGAGTCGTAGTCGATGGCGACAATGTTGGCATTTGGGTACTTTTCCTTGATAGGCTTCATCATGCCTTTGCCTGCGATGTGGTTGGGAAGACAGCCGAATGGCTGGGTGCAGACAATGTTTTCAGCACCTACGTGTATAAGCTCAATCATTTCGGCAGTGAGAAGCCAGCCTTCGCCCATTTTAACGCCAAGACCGATAACCTGCTCGGCAAGAGGCGGAATTTCAATAAATGCAGAGGGAGGTATGAAGGTGCCTTCCTTTTTCATTGAATCAATAATATCCTGCTGCATTGAGCAGAAAAGCTTTAATAAGAACTTGTAAATGAGAACGGTTTTCTTGTTGTAGCCGTAAAGCTTTCTGTCAATGATGGAATTGTATATAACAAATAAGCAGAAATCAAGAAGTCCGGGTACAACAACCTCTGCACCCTCAGATACAAGAAAATCCTCAAGGTTGTTGTTGCCCAAGGGAGAGTATTTGACGAAAATCTCGCCCACAATGCCAACTCTCGGCTTTGGAACTTTTTTGACGGGAATTTTTGCAAAATCCTCAATCATGAGAGCATAGTTTTTCTTGGAGCGTCTGCGTGAAACGCCCTTGTCCATCATTTCCTCGGTGAGCCTTTGTGTCCACATATCCGCAAGAGCCTCACTGTCACCCTTGTTTATCTCATACGGCTTTGTCTGATTGACAAGGTCCATAAGAAGGTCGCCGTAGCATATGGCATATGCAAGACGGTGAAGCATGGGAAAGGTGATTTTGAAGGCTGATTCCTTCTCAAGTCCCGAAAAGTTTAGGGAAATTACGGGAATATATCCGTAGCCTGCTTTAACAAGTGCCTTTCTGAGAAGATGTATGTAATTTGAAGCACGACAGCCGCCGCCTGTCTGGGTAATCATAAGGGCAACCTTGTTTTTGTCGTACTTGCCGCTTTCCAAAGCGTCTATCATCTGACCGATTACAAGCTGTGCAGGGTAGCAGGTGTCGTTGTGGACGTATTTAAGTCCCTCATTTATAACATTCTGTCCCATATTGTCAAGGACAACCGCATTATAACCGTATGCTTTCATAATTCCGACCATGATTTTAAAGTGGCGGGGAAGCATTGTGGGAACAAGGATTGTGTAGTCCTTCTTCATTTGCTCGGTGAAGACTCTGTAGCCGTCGCTTCTTATGTTTTCGTTATCCATTGTGCACCTCACGCTTTGATGAACGGTTTCGTTCCTCAATGGCACCGATAAGACTTCTGAGCCTTATTTTAACAGCACCCATATTTGTGATTTCGTCTATTTTAATCTGTGTGTACAGCTTGCCGTTACGCTCAAGTATTTCTCTTGTTTCGTCGGTAGTGACAGCATCAACGCCGCAGCCGAAGTAAACAAGCTGAACAAGCTCACAATCGTCGTTTTCGCTGACAAACTGAGCTGCACTGTACAGTCTTGAATGGTATGTCCACTGGTTGAGTACATGAACATCGGGACTGGATTTTGCCAGCTTCCACACGCTGTCCTCACTGACAACCACAAAGCCGAGGGACTGTGCAAGCTTGTCTATGCCATGACCTGTTTCCATGTCAATGTTGTAGGGTCTTCCTGCAAGTACAAGCACACGCTTTTTGTGTTCTCTTGCGTACTCAACAGCTTTTTCGCCTTCATTGCATACAGCATCCATAAAACGCCTGTGCGCTTCATAGCCTGAGCTTACCGCCGATTTTACATCGGCTTTTTTTATATCGGGATAGTGCTTTTTCAGATAATCGTACAGACCTCTGATAAGCTCTTTTTCGTCGTTTATGTTGAGATAAGGGTACAGGAAGGTTTTACCCTTCAGGGAATCCATGTTGCCGTGAAGAAGCTCGGAATAGTAGGCAACAACGGGACAGTTATAGTGATTTGCACTTGCTTTTTCGTCAAAATTGTAAGATAGGCAAGGATAGAAGATTGCATCCACGCCGTCATTCAGAAGTTTTTCAATGTGGCCGTGCATAATCTTTGCGGGATAGCAGGCGGTGTCGGAGGGAATGCTGTTCTGACCGAGGGAATATATTTCACGGGTTGACATTCCCGAAAGCTTAACGTTAAAGCCGAGGCGTGTAAAAATTGCATGCCAGAAGGGTGCAAGCTCATACATGCCAAGAGCAAGGGGAAGTCCCATGGTTCTTGAAGCGGTGGGAGTTTCGGGAAGGGAAAGTATGTAATCACGCTTAAATTGATGAAGATTTGGAACGGATTCATCACTTTTGCCAAGCCCCAATCCTGTTTCGCATTTGTTGCCCGAAATAAATTTGCTTCCATTGCCAAAGGTGTTGACGGTAAGATGACAGCTGTTAGTACATCCGCTGCAGGTTACGCTTTTTGCGGTATGTGTGAAGGTTGACAAATCCACGGGAGAAATGATGCTACTTTCTCCTTCAATGTTGTTCTTTGCATACAGTGCCGCACCGAATGCACCCATAAGTCCCGAAATGGACGGACGTGCAACATGGTGGTCGATTTCTTTTTCAAATGCACGAAGTACCGCATCGTTGTAGAAGGTGCCGCCTTGAACAACTATGTTTTCTCCAAGCTCGTTTGCGGAGTTTGCACGTATTACCTTGTAAATTGCATTTTTAACTACACTTATTGAAAGACCTGCCGAGATGTCTGCAACCTCTGCACCGTCCTTTTGCGCCTGCTTTACGGAGCTGTTCATGAAAACGGTACAGCGAGTACCAAGCTGAACAGGCTTTTGAGCAAAGAGTGCCATTTTTGAAAAGTCGCTTATGGAATAACCGAGGGACTTTGCAAAGGTTTCAAGAAATGAGCCGCAGCCTGATGAGCACGCTTCGTTAAGCATGATGCTGTCGATTGAATTGTTGTGTACCTTGAAGCATTTGATGTCCTGACCGCCGATGTCGAGAATGAAGTCAACCTCTGGCTTGAAGTGCTTTGCAGCACCGAAGTGAGCCATTGTTTCTACAATGCCGAAGTCAATGCCGAAGGCGTTCTTTATAAGCTCCTCGCCGTAGCCTGTAACGGCAGAGCCGCATATTTTTATTCTGTCCTTGCAAAGAGTATAGATTTTACCCAGCTGTTCACGCACAACCTCTACAGGATCCCCCTTGTTTGAATCGTAGAACGAGTAAAGAATGTTGCAATCGGTGTCAATAAGCGTAAGCTTTGTTGTTGTGCTTCCGCAGTCAATGCCGAGATATGCGTTGCCGCTGTATGCCGATATGTCAACCGAGGGGACGCTTGCTTTTTTGTGTCTGTCGGAAAAAGCAATATATTCGTCCTTTGTATCAAAAAGTGCGGGGAGAGTCTGTATGTTGCTGCTTGCGCCTATGGCGTTTTCGATTTTATCGCAAAGCTCGCTGTATGTAAAGCTTTTGTCGAGCTTGTCTGCATAAAGGGAAGCACCCAAGGCTACCGAAAGCTTCGCATAATGGGGGAATATGGCGTTTTCCTCGGTAAGTTTGAGGGTTTCAACAAAACGCCGCTTCAGACCTTCGCAAAAGCTCAAGGGTCCGCCGAGGAACATTACCTTTCCTTCAATTTTACGTCCCTGTGCAAGACCTGCAATAGTCTGGTTTACAACCGACTGGTAAATGCTTGCGGCAATATCCTCTTTTCTTGCCCCTTGATTGAGAAGCGGCTGAATGTCCGTCTTTGCAAAAACTCCGCATCTTGAAGCAATAGGGTATATCTTTTTGCAGTCAAGGCTAAGCTCGTCAAGCTCATCGGGTGTAACGTCAAGAAGCGTTGCCATCTGGTCGATAAATGCACCCGTGCCGCCTGCACAGGTTCCGTTCATTCTCTGGTCGATGCCGCCCTTAAAGAAGATTATTTTTGCATCCTCGCCGCCAAGCTCTATTACAACACTTATGTCGGGGTGGGTTCTGCGTGCAACCTCGGAGGTGGCAAAAACCTCCTGAACAAATGGGATGTCCGCCTCTTCGGCAAGACCGAGTCCTGCCGAGCCTGAGATAGAAAGCTTTATGGTTTTGCCGTCAATGAACTCTTTTGCCTGCTTTACAAGCTCAAGTGTTTTTGCTCTTACCATGGAATAGTGGCGTTCATACTTCTCGAAAAGTATCTCGCCGTTTTCAACAACAACGATTTTTGCCGTGGTAGAGCCTATATCTATACCTACGTTTACGTATGTAAGCACGGTTTTGACGTCCGTGTTCTGCATTTGTGCGTTCAAAATTATTCCTCCCGTCCGTGGAGTGTAAAACAAATTTCTACATATTTATCATATACCTGCATTTGTGAATTATCAAGCAATAATAATAAACATTTTGAAAATTTAGTTTTTTAGCTGACCTTGGATTGTTTTGTTTCGGAAGACGTACGGAAAGCAATTTTGTTCGAAATAATACACAAAAACTATAAAAATGTATTGACTTTACAATGTTTTTTGGTAAAATTATAATAGATAATAAATAATTGTTTATCGGAGGTTAACTATGATAAATTTTAAAATTTTGCATGAATCTCTTGACGTGCTCGGCGAAAACACCGAAAAGTCAAGAGCATATTTTGTACCCTTTGCCGCACCTGAAAGTGCCGAAACACTTGACAGAACAAAGTCGGAGTATTTCAAGAGCCTTTGCGGAACATGGAATTTCAAGTATTATGAAAGCTTTTACGATATAGATGAAGACCTGTCGGCGGTGACGGGTGACGACTTTACCGAAACGCTGCCCGTTCCTTCCAACTGGCAGATGTTTCTTGACAGAGGCTATGATGTGCCCCAGTATACCAACATCAAGTATCCCTATATGAAGGAGCCGCCCTTTATTCCAAAGCACAACCCCTGCGGCATCTACAACAGAGATTTTTATCTTGCTTCGGATTTTGCCTGCCGTGACCTTTACCTTAACTTTGAAGGCGTTGACAGTGCGTTTTATCTGTGGATTAACGGCAAGTACGTAGGCTACAGCACAGTAAGCCATTCAACAAACGAGTTTGCCGTGTCAAAATACTGCAACGAGGGTAAGAACACAATTACCGTGCTTGTTGTAAAGTGGAACAGCCAAAGCTATCTTGAAGACCAGGATATGTGGCGTCTTTCCGGTATTTTCAGAGAGGTTTACCTTCTTGCAAGAGGAGAAAACCACATCCGTGACTACTTTGTAAAGCAGAGTGTCAGTGATGATTTTGAAAGTGCCGTACTTACTCTTGAAGTTGACTACAGAGGCAAGAAGGGTGCAGACTACATTCTTGTTTCTCCCGACGGAGAAGAAGTGGCAAGAGGCAAGGTGAAGGACAGCACGACAATTGATATACAGGATGTTGTTCTGTGGAATACTGAGAATCCCGCACTCTACAGACTTTACATTTTCTGCGGTGACGAGGTTATTCTGCAGGAGGTGGCAATCAAGAGAATTGAAATTGTAAACAAGGTCGTTTATATCAACGGTCAGAAGGTCAAGGCACTTGGCGTCAACAGACACGATTCCCACAAGAATTACGGTCACACAACGCCTTATGAGCTTATGAAGCAGGATATTATGACCTTTAAGCAGCATAACATAAACACCGTCCGTACCAGCCACTATCCCAACGACCCCAGATTTTATGAAATGTGTGCAAGATACGGCGTATACGTTGTTGACGAAACTGACCTTGAGTGTCACGGTATGGCAATGGATTCTGCTCCAGACAACAACTGGGATACCCTTTCCGACAGCGAAATGTGGAAGGAAGCCTATCTTAACCGTGTAATAAAGATGTTTGAGCGAGACAAGAACTGCGGTGCCGTTATTATGTGGTCGCTTGGCAACGAGTCGGGCATGGGCAGAAACCAGCTTGCAATGCGTGACTATATAAAGTCAAGACTTCCCGAAGCTATCGTTCACTATGAGGGCTGTACCGCAATGCACACCGAGCTTGCAAAGAAGTATCAGGGGGAAATGGATATTATAAGCTATATGTATCCTACACCTGAAAAGTGCGTGGAAATTCTCAGCGACAAGAAGGACAGCCGTCCTCTTTACCTTTGCGAATACGCTCACGGCATGGGCAACAGCCCCGGAGGACTTAAGGAATACGTTGAAGCCTTCCGCAAATATGACAGCTTTTTCGGCGGCTGTGTATGGGAATTTACCGACCATACAGTTGAGGTTACACTCCCCGACGGAACAAAGGCACAGTACTACGGCGGTGATTTCGGCGATACTCCTAACGACGGCAACTTCTGCGTTGACGGCTACATTTTCCCCGACAGAACTCCTCACACGGGACTTTTAGAGCTTAAGGAGGCTTACAAGCCTGTTGAAAGCGTGCTTGTTGACGTGGAAAACGGCACAGTTGAAATAAAGAATCTTCGCAACTTTGAGGATATGTCGGATATCGGTCTTGCCTGGACTCTTACCTGCGACGGCAAGGACGTTGCAAGCGGCTTTGTTCCGTCTCTTACAATTGCTCCGCAGAGAAAGAAGAAGTACAACCTTTTCTGTGCCGACGATTTTGTAAACGAGGGCGAATATTTCCTCAATCTCAGATATATTTCAAACATAGATACTCCCTGGGCAAAGGCAGGCTATGAAATAGGCTTTGAACAGCACGAGGTTGCATGTCTGTATGACGACGAAAAGGAAGAACAGACAGCCATGCTTTTCGTTCCCGAGCTTATTGAAAATCAAAGATACATCACCATGTCCTGCGGTGAAACAAGCGTAACCGTTGACAAGGAGCAGGGCTTTATCACAAGAATTGTTGACAACGGTGCGGATATGATTGACGAGCCTATAAAGCCTTGTACGTGGCGTGCTCCCACAGACAACGAAAGATACATCAAGGCAGAGTGGCTTAAATTCGGTCTTGACAACATAATCTTCAACTGCAAGGAATGTGTCGTTGAAAAGCAGACAAGCGAAGAAATCTGCGTAAAGAGCGTTGTTATGGCGGGAACTGCCTATATGAGAAGAATTGCAGACATTATTATGCACTACACTCTCAACAACAAGGGCGAGCTGCTTTACGAAATTGCCGTTGACATCAGATCGGATTTGCGTGATATGCCAAGATTCGGTCTTGAAATAGTAATGCCGGAGGGCAACGAAAGAATAAAGTACTTCGGCAGAGGTCCTCTTGAAAGCTACAGCGACAGAAAGCTTGCAACATATATCGGCGAGTTTGAAACAACCGTTACCGACAACTTTGTTCACCACGTCAAGCCACAGGAAAACAGCTCTCATTGCGACACAAGATATGCATTTATCGGCACACCCTTGGGTCACGGTCTTACTTTCCGTCAGTTTGACAAAAACGATTTGTTTGCCTTCAACGCCCAGCACTACAGTGCAAAGGATTTGACAAACGCGGCACACGACTATGAGCTTACAGCTCGCAAGGAAACCTTTGTACACATCGACTTCAGAGTATACGGCATCGGTACAGGCTCCTGCGGTCCTGCTCCTTTCGAAGATTACCGCTTTACCGAAAAGAAGTTCAGCTGTGCAATTGTTATAAAGCCCGGTTTTATTCAGTAATAAAGGAGTGTCTCTATGACCTTCGGTGAAATTTTCGGCAGTGCAAAATTTATAGCCCCCTCTGACGGGGGCTGTACTGCTCCGTATATGCTTTGCGACCTTCCCTATGTGTCGGACGACGTTAAGGGGATGGAGCTTACAATCACGGGGCTTGGTCTTTTTGAGGTGTATGTAAACGGCATCAAGGTATCAGAGGATATTTTTACGCCTGCCTCAAGCGACTACCATAAGCGTGATTTTTCGGGGCATTACGGCTCCTTCCGAGAGGGTGTCTACCGCACCTATGTGTTAAAGTACGACCTTTTGCCGTATCTTAAAGGCGGAAACAACCGTCTTGCGGTACTGCTTGGTAAAGGCTGGTACTGCATAAACGGAAACCACGATGAGGGCACACGTCCTTACGGCAATGTTAAAATGTGCTGCCGTGTTGATACGGTGTATGCCGACGGAAGAATCGAAACGCTGTCTTCCGATAAAAGCTTTAAGTGGATAAAGAGCTTTATTACTGACAACGATTTGTTTTACGGCGAAACCCAAAATCTGCTTGACTTTGACGGCAGCTTTCTGTATCCCGAATTTGATATTTCAAGTCTTGAAAAT
>JAZNIM010000238.1:0-28957 GCA_045577475.1 Eubacteriales bacterium
GCGGGTGCCGTTATAGATGCCCTTGACGTACCGACTCTTATCGGTTCGGTTGCCGGAGATGACACGGTTATTATTGTAATGGCTTCGGAAGCCGATGCCGTGGATTTTTCCAAAAAGCTTGCGAAAAGTATTAAATCATAATAACTTGGAAGTGAAAGAACATGCTTGAATCAATTCATATTGAGAATATTGCACTTATCAAGAGCCTGAATATCAGCCTTTCAGAGGCTTTCAGTGCTTTTACCGGTGAAACGGGTGCAGGAAAAAGTATTATTATAGACTCAATCGGATGCCTATGCGGAAATAAAACCTCCAAGGAATTAATCAGAAACGGTGAAGAATCGGCAACAGTTGAAGGTATTTTCACAAACTTAGGTGACAATGCTCTTGCAAGATGCAAGGAGGTTGGAATAGAACCCGATGAAGATGGCACGCTTTATATTTCGAGAATCATAAAGCTTGACGGAAAAGGTACTGTCAGAATAAACGGCAAGGTTGTTCCTCTGTCAATTCTGCGTGAAATATCCCCTTCTCTGATCAATATTCACGGGCAGCATGATAACACCGAGCTTTTAAATAAGGAAAGTCACAGAAAACTGCTTGATTCTTACGGCGAGCTTGAAAATGTTTACGAGCAATACCATTGTGCTTACACAAACTATTGCAGCATAAAAAAGCAGCTTGATTCAATAAGCACCGATGAAGGTGAAAAGCTCAGAAGAATTGAAATGTTAAAGTTTCAGATTAATGACATTTCAGCTCTTAAACTGAAAGTCGGCGAAGATGAAAAGCTGGAAGAAGAAAAGAAGAAGCTTATTAACATTGAAAAAATATCTCGTAATTCTTCTATCGTTTCAGATGCTCTCGGCAGTTCCGGAATAGGTGCATGTGATTGTATAGACAGAGCAACAGAAGCACTCAGAAGTCTTGCAAGAATAAGCGATGAATACCAAGAATATATTGATATGCTTGCTGAAATCAAGAGTAAATTAATCGATATTTCCGAAACCATCGCGGATATGGCAGGTGTTGATGTTGAAAATCCCACATTGATGCTTGACAAAATTGAAAATCGGCTTGATGAAATCCAAAAAGCAAAACGAAAGTACGGAAGCGACATTGAAAAGGTACTTGAATACTACGACAAAGCCAAAGCAGAGCTTGACGACCTTGAAAATTTTGACAAAAAATCCGACATACTTCGTGCTGAGCTGAATAAAGCAGCAACCGATTTGAAGGCGGCAGGTGCGACTTTAACACAAGAACGAATGAAAATCGGTGAAAATCTGAGAAAAAATATTGAGGAGCAAATGAAATATCTTGATATGCCGGGGGTAAAATTCAAGGTGTGTTTTGCACAAAAGCCATACGGCAAAGACGGTGCTGATGACATAGAGTTTTATGTAATGACAAACTCCGGAGAGGGCTTCTCTCCCCTTTCCAAAACAGCTTCAGGCGGTGAACTGTCAAGGATTATGCTTGCAATAAAGAGCGTAATTGCAGAAAAAGACGGAATTGACACACTGATTTTCGATGAGGTTGATACGGGCATTTCGGGAAAAACCTCCCGCAAAATCGGACTCAAGCTCAGCGAAATATCCAAGGTATCACAGGTTTTATGCGTAACACACTCAGCTCAGATTTGCTCAGTTGCCGACACCCATTATCGTGTTTCAAAATTTACTGATGATGCAAGAACATATACCGACGTAAAGCTGCTCAGTGATAAAGAGCGAATTGACGAAACAGCACGTATAATTGCGGGAATTGACATTACTGAATCTTCTATTGTTGCAGCAAAGGAGCTTATTGAGAACAAAACGCTGTAAAACTTTCAACTCTTTTACAATAAATGTGTCACTTTGACTATTGACACTTTTGTCGTAAAATGTTATAATTTTGTAGTAAAATTAAATATAAGCAAATATAGCTTTACAGGAGGATAATTATGCTGGACTTTTCAAAGGAAGTAGCCCTGAATCCACTTGCTCTTATCGGTACAAGAGGTACGGAAAAGATGCTCGCAAGAATTCAAAGATATATCGGTGAGTGGAGACGTGAAGAAAACCCCGATTATATCATCAGCACCAAGTATTCAAGATTCGGTACAGGCGAGGCGAAATGCATGCTTGAAGAATCTGTACGAGGTAAGGACTTATTTATTGTAGCAGATTGCTTTAACTATAGCGAAACCTACAAGATGTACGGTATGGAAGTTCCCATGAGTCCCGATGACCATTTCTGCGATATTAAGCGTATCATTTCTGCAGCAAGCGGTAAAGCAGCAAGAATCTCTGTTATCATGCCCATGCTCTATGAAAGCAGACAGCACAGACGTACTGCTCGTGAATCTCTTGACTGTGCTTTTATGCTGCATGAGCTTGTAAGCTTAGGCGTTGAAAACATTATGACATTCGATGCACACGATGACAGAGTAAGAAATGCAATTCCTCTTGAAGGCTTTGACAATCTTATGCCTACATATCAGATGCTTAAAGCATTTATGGCAACTGAAAAAGACATTGATATCAAAAATATGGTTGTTGTTTCCCCTGACGAAGGTGCTCTTGGCAGAGGTATGTACTATTCCTCTGTTCTCGGAGTTCCTCTCAGCATGTTCTATAAAAGACGTGACTATACCGTTGTTAAGGACGGCAGAAACCCAATCGTTGCACATGAGTATCTTGGCGATGATGTTGCAGGCAAGGACATTATTATCGTTGATGATATTCTTTCCTCGGGCGACTCCTTCCTTCATATTCTCGACAAGCTCAAAGGAATGGGTGCTAAGAGAATATTCGGCTTCTTCTCCTTCGGTCTTTTCTGTAACGGCTTTGAAGCAGTCGACGATTACTATAAAAGAAACATGTTTGACAGAATATATGCAACAAACTCTGTTTATAACTCCGATGCCGCACTTTCACGTGAATGGTTTAAGGAAGTAAGCATTCACAAGTACATTGCTTATTACATTGAAGCTGTAAACATCAACAAATCAATCGGAAGCATGCTTGACCCCATCAAGAAAATTCATGCTCTCTGCGATAAGTACGGCATAGAATACGCAAAATAATCAATATCAGTCAAGCTCCTTATTGGGGCTTTGACTTTTATATGGAGGCTATACATTATGGAAAATATACTCAAAAATCTTAAAAACCCGCCTTCCGTTTACAGACCCGTCCCCTTCTGGTCCTGGAATGCAAAGCTTGAAACCGAAGAAACCAAGTGGCAGGTTAATCAGATGGACAGTGTCGGTATGGGTGGCTTCTTCATGCACGCAAGAGGTGGCTTGAAAACCGAGTACATGAGCGAAGAATGGCTTGAAAACGTAAAAGCTGCTGTTCTTGAAGGCGATAAGCTGGGAATGCAGCCTTGGGGCTATGATGAAAACGGTTGGCCCAGCGGTTTTGGCAGCGATGCAGTTAACAGCCTCGGTATTGAGTATCAGCAGAAATATCTCAGAGCCGAGCTTTGTGACGAAGAAAAGTCAACAGAACGTACAATTACCAATATAAGGCTTGACAGTGGAAAAATCGCTCATATGTATTACGATGTGAACCCGTTTTACGTAGATACACTTGACGGCAAGGTAACTGACGAATTCATCAAATCCACCCATGAAAAATATAAGGCATATCTGGGTGAAGATTTCACAAAAATGAAAGGCTTTTTCACGGATGAGCCACAGATTTCAAGAGCAGGCATACCTTGGTCATTTATTCTTGAGGATGAGTATAAGAAAGCATATGGCGTTTCACTTACTGAAAGATTGTATGACCTGTTCAGCGATAAAGCAGAAGCAAATGAAACAAGATTTAAATTCTGGAAGCTTGTAACAAGACTCTTCAGTGAAAACTTTCTCGGAAGAATTTACAACTGGTGCGAAAAGAACGGCTCACATCTTACAGGTCATATGGTTTGCGAGGAAACCATCAATTCTCAGCTTGAATCCAACGGCTCTGTTATGCCGAACTACGAATATTTTCATATTCCGGGTGTTGATAAGCTCGGAAGAAGCGTTGACAGACTTCTTCTTCTCCCCCAGATTACATCGGTTTGTGCACAGCTCGGTAAAAAGCAAATTCTTACCGAAACCTTTGCACTTTGCGGCTGGGACGTCAGCTTTGAAGAATTAAAATGGATTTATGAATGGCAGATGGTTAAGGGGGTCAATCTTCTCTGTCAGCATCTTGCAGGCTACAGCCTTGCTGGTATCAGAAAACGTGACTATCCCGCAGGTCACTTCTACCAGAACCCTTGGTGGAAGGATTATTACGACTTCAACAACTTCGCTTCACGTATGGGCATGCTTCTTGCCGAGGGTGAAATTAAGTGCGATGTGCTTGTGCTGCACAACATTTCTACAGGTTGGATTAACCATTACGGTGATGAAAAAGCACAAAAGCATGCAAAATATACAAACGCACTTACAGAAATAACTACCGCTCTTGACAAAAACCAAATTTTGTTCCACCTTGGCGATGACCTTGTTATGCACAGACATGCAAAGGTTGAGGGAAGTAAACTTGTAATCGGCAACATGAACTATTCTACAGTAATTGTTCCGCCTTGTACGGTTATTGACAGCGAAACGTTATCATTCATTACTGAATTTCAGAATAACGGCGGTAAGCTCATATTTGTGGGTGAAGTTCCAACACTTGTTGATGGGGTTAAATGCGATGATGCAAAAAGCATTTGTAAGGAACATGTTGAAAAGGCACAGGACGTTCTCAACCTTTTAACATGCAGAGCAAAAGTATGTTCTGTGGTAAGCAAAACGAACGGCTCGGCTTGTGATATACAGGTTGCGTACAGAAACTTTGATGACTTTGAAATGTATTATCTTGTCAATACTTTTGCAGATAAGCAGGAAGCGGTTATTACACTAAAAGGAAAATCAGTCTGTGAATTTGATTATCTTACAGGCAACACAAAAGAAATTTGCTTTGAAGAATGTGACGGATGTGTTGTGATTAACAGAACCATAGAAAAGATGGGCTCTGTTGTTTACTTCGTTAAGAATGATGATACATATAAGAGCGCAAAGAATGCCGATAAGGCTCTTGTTTCCATAAACGATAAGCTTCACGGCGACTGGATTATAAAAGGAAGTGACCACAATGTCCTCACTCTTGACTACTGCGACTGCTACTTTAACGGCGAGCTTTATCAAAGCAAAATGCATATAGGCGACGTTCAGCAGCCTGCCTGCGATTTCAAGAAAAAGGTGAAGGTTGCTCTTGATTTTGATGTTAATCTTAACAGAAATATCACAGGCGAAATGTATCTTGTCCTTGAAGAACCTCAGAATTACACGGTTTACATCAACGGTAAAGTTGTTGAAAAGAAGGATTGCGGATATTATCGTGACAAATCCTTCAGAAAGCTTGATATAACGGGTCTTTTGGAAAAAGGATATAACATTATAACTCTCGAATGTGATTTTGTTCAGTCGCAGCAGGTTTACGATACTCTTGATAACTGCACCCAATTTGAGTCAGTAAAGAACAAGCTGTTCTACGACATGGAAATTGAAGCAGTATATCTTGTTGGCGATTTCGGTGTTGAAAGCGAAAGTGAATTTGTTCCCGCTGAGAACAATTCCTATAACAATGACGGCAGGTTCGCTCTTACCGTAAAGCCTGTAAAGGTGACTGACGGCGACCTTGTTCTTCAGAAATTCCCGTTCTTCTGCGGAAGCATAAAGCTTACAAAAACAATTAATCTCTCAGCCGATGAGCTTGAAAACAGATGTATCGAGTTTTCTTCAAGAAACAGCACAATTACAAAAGTGACCGTTAACGGCAAGGCTCTCTCCCCTATTTACTGGGCGCCTTATGTGTGCGACCTTAGCAATGTACTTGTTGAAGGAGAAAATATAATTGATATAGAAATAATCGGTAACTTCAGAAACATGTTGGGACCGCACCACTTAGGTAAGGAAGAATATTCTGTTTCTCCCGGCTCGTTTATAAAGACTTCACGCATTTGGAAGAGCTGGTCTCAAATTAAATGGTTTGACAGCTACAATTTTGTAAAGTTTGGTCTTTTTCTTAAATAACACGAAAAAAGGTGGATGCTTCGGCACCCACCTTTGTTATTGTATAATTGGAAGCTTTGCACACTTCTCATTAATAAAATATTAATATATACTGTATGTTTCATTATTATAATCCACGGTAACAACCGTTCCATCAGAATAAGATGTTTTGAACACGCCGTCAGCGAGCTTTTCGTGTTTATCCATGAACGAATAAATTGTACCCGACATTTTCTTGTATAACTCGTAAGCTTCCTTGATTTTAGTAACGGAATACTTCATATCATCCTCATCATCGCAGGTACAGTCGACAGAACCCATCCAACTGTTTCCGCTGTAGAATTTTGAATAATAGTAAAATGAAGGCCGCGCACCGTATTCAATGGACTTTAGCACTTCACGCTTGGTTTTGAAGGTACAGTTCATTGTATCGGTATAAGGATTTGACAATACCGAGCCGTGATAAACAAGCTGCCAGAAAGGAACAGACTCATCGCAGAGGTCAATATGAGTATCGTGGTGAAAGGATATATATAATCCGTAATCAAGTTCAGGACATATAAAGTCAAAAGCACCTTCCGATGAAATACTGCCAAAAAGCTTTCTCGACAGCCGGCACTTTTCAATGGCACAATCAACTGCCTGAGCATAGCTTACGGGATGTTCTTCACTGTAACAGCACCTTGGATACACAACGCCGAGAACATCTATATAAAGGCATCCTCTGAAGCCCAGCTTCGCAACCTCCGGTAGCATTTTCTTAGCATTTTCAAGTCCTTTTTGAGGACAAAGACAGTGCATTTCGCCGCCGCTCCAATTATCAAATTTAGCTTGTTTATATCCGCCTTTTAGTATAATATCATTGTTTTCATCGTAACAGTCGGCAATTTCATACTGGTCTGTATGATTGGTATGGCAAACCATGGCATAGCCATATGCATTTGCCTTTTTAATCAGAGCCTTTAGCTTTTTTTCTCCGCCCAGCCTTGGTTCGACAGGAAATGCTTCCGGCCATCTTCCGTCATGACCGCTTATATTCCAGCCAACAAGGCAGAATTCAGCTTTTTCTATCCCCTGCTGCTTAAATTCATCAAGGAGAGCAGAGATTTTATCAAAATCGCACGCAACATGCATTTCCGGTTCATTTTCTCTTGTCTGATGCAGAACTTTTGGGGGTGCAGGCTTCCAACCGCACCTGATGCGAACCATGACAGATTCGGCGGTATAAGACACCTCCGCATTAATTTCTGCTTTCTCAATAAGCGTCTTTACTCCCCTGTAATTATAAACATATTCACGGTATTTACGAGCCATTCCGCTGTAATTCGCATCATCGCCGTAGAGAAAAAAGTATTCGATTCTGAAGTCCTCATATACCTCTTTACCTTCTAATTGGAATACCGGACAAATCGAATTAATTCCGTCTTTGCATTCATACTTTAACGCAAAATTGTAGCTCATGCCGCTGACAACGGCAATATAACAACAGTCATCACCCTTATATCCGAAAACAGGCATATTCAGCTTTTCAGTTAGTATTGTTTTGTCCTCATTATGCTTGCCGAAATAATACAGTGCATAGTCGGCGCATCTGCTTGAACGTGGAATTAAAAAATAGCCGTCAGTACCATTTGCAACGGTTTTGCATTCGTCAAGTTCAATAGCTGCCACACCATCAAAATCATACTCTTTGCTGATGCGTACAGTAGTGATGTTTGGTTCTTTAGTAATAATAGGACATTCGCATATAATGCTTGAGTCTTTATTAATTATTTTCATATAGCCACCTCATGTTTTTTAATATTATACATGAAAGTATCGAAAATAAATATGAAATATCTAACATACAATGTCAAAAAGCAAACAAGTTTTATCAAGAACGGTTCTGTCTGTACTTTGCAGGAGAGACGCCGTATTTTTCGCTGAATCTGCGTATGAAATTCGATACATTTTTAAACCCGCTTGAAAAGCAAACTTCGGTTATGCTCAGCCTTGTGGAATTCAAAAGATTTTCGGCATATGAAAGTCGAAGCTTATCCACATAATCTTTGAATGTACTGCCCGTATGCTCACGAAACTTCACACTGAAATATGAGGGAGTAAAGCCTGAAAACTCAGCAGCTTCAGTAAGAGTTATGCCTTCCCTGAACTTGCTGTGTATGTAAATTACAGCCTTACTCATGTTGCCGTTGTCATTAGAAGCGATTTGATCTTCTATTGCATTGCATCTTAGAAAAAGAACAAGTATGTTTTCAAGATAGTTTTTTAAACAAATGTTTTTGTGTCTGCCGTTGCTCATATACTCGCTTAAAATAAGCTCAAACAGCTTTGAAGCATACGAAAAATCATCACCATTCAGCTTACAGCACTCTCTGCCAAGCTTCAATAAATGAAGCATAAGCGTAGGTTCAACGGATTTTTCATCAAATTGAACATTAATCAGACATGCCGGTGATTCGGATACTTCAACACCGTGAATATCCGCCGGAGTAACAAAATACAGACTTCCCTTTTCAAGAGCGAATTCTTTGCCGTTTACAGTGTATTTGGCACAACCGTCAATAATAAACTCAATTTCGTAAAACTCATGACTGTGTGTCGGAAAGTAAAAATCAACAACCCTTTTACTGACATTGATTTTGATATCATCGGGGAAGTATTCACTTAAAGAAAGTATGCGCGGTGTCGGTTTTTTATCAGACATAAATAACCTCACATAAGCTGTTGTTCATTAATAATAAGCTTGAATTTTAATCCGAGATGTTCAGCAGCCTTGCGGCACATAATCATGCGCTGTAAGAATATCTCAAAATAATCCATTACGCTGCTTACATGTACATCAATATCCAGTTTTAACTTGATAATGGTCTTGTCCTCATTGATTCTTAAAAGTGATTTTTTTACTGAATAGTTAACTCTGTCATGAATATCAAAGCTTTTAAAATCGGTATTTCTTACTCTGCTGTATCTTACGTCACTTTTGTCAGCTAAAATCAGTGCAGCAGCAATAGGATTTACGGCGACACCCGTTCCTTCATCATGGTTTCCGATGGCAGTAGTGACGGTAGCTATATCCTCAGCGGGAAATCCAAGATCTGAAAGGATTTTAAACGCCATAACAGCACCGCTTTGCGAGTGCTCACTTCTGTTCACTAGGTTTCCGATATCGTGGATATAACCTGCAATTTTTACAAGCTCTATATCGTGCTCCGAAAAACCGAGTGTTTCAAGAATGTACGCAGCATCGGTTGCAACCTTGGTTACATGTGCAAAGCTGTGCTCGGTAAAGCCTAGAGCTTTAAGGGATTCGTCAGCTTTTGATATATACGTATTTATCATTTCGTTTTTTGTAATTTCATTAAAAGTATACAAAGAATCCACCTCACTCTTAATTTATGATTTTATTATACCAAAAAAGACAGCAAATTCAACACTTTTCATTTTAATTTTTTATTTTTAAATAATGTATTAAAATTCATAAAATGATACCAAAATTCCTTGACGAAACTTGCGTTTTAATATATAATAAGTAATTAGTAGAATTTTAGTCTTTTCCGGGAGGTTTTGTTATGGATCGAATCAGCAAAGAGAACTATTACCTTGATATCGCACAAACTGTTGCATCCAGAAGTACTTGCTTTAGAAAAAAATACGGAGCCATCATTGTTGGCAACGACATAATCATTTCCACTGGATATAACGGTGCTCCCAGAGGCAGAAAGAATTGCTGTGACCTTGGGTATTGTATGCGTGAGTCGTTAAACATTCCGAGAGGCGAAAGATACGAAATGTGTCGCAGCCTTCACGCTGAACAAAACGCTATTATCGCTGCATCCCCCGAAAGAATGAAGGGCTCTGTGCTTTATCTTGCCTGCATTGATTCTAAATCAGGCGAGCTTCTCGGCGGAACTTGCTGCTGTCAAATGTGTAAAAGAGTTGTTATTAACGCAGGTATTTCAAAGGTTATTGTCCGTGATACAGCGGAAGAATATACAGTTTTTGAGGTAAACGACTGGATTGATAACGATGACAGTCTGTCGGGACAGTTTGGCTATTAGCATGAAAAAGGTATTGTTTGTGTGTACAGGAAACACCTGCAGAAGTCCCATGGCTCAGGCATTGTTCAATAAAATTTGTGAAACAGAAGGACTCGATTTTATAGCCGACTCTTGCGGTATTTATGCCGATGGTTTTTCTCCTGTAAGCGATAATGCCAAACTGGCTTTGAAAAATGTCGGTATTGAGTTTAATCACATTTCACAACCCCTCAGCAACAAAATGGCAAGTGAAGCTGATTACATTTTTGGAATAACCGACAGCCATGCACGCACATTAATGGACATATTTCCTGAGTGTTCAGAAAAAATATATCGTTTTCCGCTTGATATAAGCGATCCATACGGTGCTAATCTTGATGTTTACGAAAATTGTTTAAAAGAAATTGAAGCCGGCGTCAGGCATATTATAACCAAGCTTTCGGAGAACAAAGATGATAAATAATGTTATCATACGACAATATAAGCAAGAGGATTTTCAAGCGATAGCAGATATTGAAAAAGAGTGTTTTTCTTTACCCTGGTCCGTTATAGCTATTGAAGAATTCGCCGAATGTGAGTTTTCCCATATTTTTGTTGCCGAGTTTGGTGGAAAAGTTGTAGGATACCTGACATTCACGAGCATTTTTGATGAGCTACAAATTGCTAATATTGCGGTTTCCGAAAAGTATCGAAGATTACACTTAGCAACACAGCTTATTGAAATGCTCATAAATTACGGTGTAGAAAAACTTATCAGTGTTATAACTCTTGAAGTAAGGATTTCAAACTCAGCCGCAATTAATTTCTACAGTAAAATGGGATTTGTAGCTGTTGGTGAACGAAAAGGATATTACAGTCATCCACGAGAGGATGCCCTCCTGATGAACTATGAATATACGGTCCGAAAGGAAATATAATATATGAAAATTCTTGCATTTGAGTCTTCCTGTGACGAAACTGCTGTTGCGGTTGTTGAGGACGGAAGGCGGATTTTAGCAAATAAAATAGCATCTCAGATTGAGATTCATGCACTTTACGGCGGGGTTGTTCCTGAAATTGCTTCAAGAGCACATACCGAAGCGATTTCTCGACTTACACAAGAGGCTCTTGATGAGGCGGGAATAACTCTTGAGGATGTTGATGCAATTGCGGTTACAAATTGTCCCGGTCTTATCGGTGCACTGCTGGTAGGCGTAAATTTTGCAAAATCATTAGCTTATAAACTTAACGTGCCGCTTATTCCCGTACATCATATTAGAGGTCACATTGCTGCTAATTACACATACTTTGATGGAAGTGACGGCAAAGAGCTTCTTGAGCCTCCCTTCTGTGCATTGGTTATTTCAGGCGGTCATACCTCACTTATCAATGTAGACAGCTATTGCGATTTTAAAATACTGGGTCAGACAAGAGATGATGCTGCAGGTGAAGCGTTTGACAAAATTGCAAGGCTTCTCGGTCTGTGTTATCCGGGAGGAGCAAAGATGGACAAGCTTGCATACGATGGAAACAGCGATTATATCGATTTTCCGCAGGCATCCGTAAAAGACAATCCCTATGATTTTTCATTTTCGGGATTAAAAACCGCAGGTATCAATCATCTGCATATGTTAAGACAAAACGGCACAGTCTTTAAGGAAGCTGACGTTGCGGCATCCTTTACAAAAGCGGTTGTTAAAGCTATAGTAAAGCGAATTGAAATGCTGTTCAACGATAAGGATGAATTTGCTTCTCGTAAATTGGTTCTTGCAGGCGGAGTAAGTGCAAACAGCCATATAAGAGCAGCACTGGATAAGCTTTCAAAAAAGTATGGCGTAAGGCTATATGTTCCTCCCCTCTCACTGTGCGGTGATAATGCGGTGATGATAGGTTCTCAAGCCTATTATGAGTATAAATATGCTAATAAAACCGCTTCAGAAAATCTAAATGCTTATGCAACAATGAGTGTTGATGCAGTATAAAATGAATATATTTTCATTAACATAATTATCCATTTCTTCTGCAAGTGACAGCAAAAAATGTGGATAATTCTGTGGAAAACCACATTAAATCACGACTCTACGATGTTTGTTCGCACCAAATTAATTGTGCATTGTGGAAAACACTGTGGAAAATGTGTATAATTATGTAAACTTAAATGATGGGATATTGGGTGAAATAATGAATACAAATAACAGTAATGAGAAAAAAATTTCTACGGCAGTAATTAGAAGACTTCCGAGATATTTCAGATATCTCAGAGAGCTTATCAGAAACGACATTATGAGGATTTCTTCAAGAGAGCTTTCAGAAAAAATGAATATTACGGCTAGCCAGATACGCCAGGACTTAAATAATTTCGGCGGCTTCGGTCAGCAAGGATACGGCTATAATGTAAAATCATTATATAGTGAAATATCTCACATTCTCGGTGTTGACAGTGGAATTACATGTATAATTGTGGGCGTCGGTAACATCGGTAAGGCTCTTGTAAACAACCCTCTTTTTGAAAAAAGAGGCATAAAAATAACGGGTCTGTTTGATGCAGACCCGAATGTGATTGGAACTCAGTATAATGAGTTAGTTGTAAGTGACGTCAAAGATATGGACAGCTTTTGTAAAAGCAATCCTGTTGACATTGCTGTTATTGCAATTCCAAAGGCGTATGCGAATGAAACCGTAGAAAAGCTGGCAAATGCGGGAATTAAAGGCTTCTGGAATTTTTCAAATGCCGAAATCGAGATACCCGAAGGCAAAAGAATTTTCGTAGAAAACGTTCATCTCGGTGACTCGTTAATGGCGTTGTGCTACGATATTTGCTGTGAAAAATCAAATAACAATCAATAGTCGCTTTGTAAAAACTTAATAGTTCGCTCCACAGAGTCCTTGGAATTTCCCCATGGCTCGGCATCGTATCTGTAATCAAATTTTTTACAGAACCAGGATACATCATCCCTTAATGATTTTATGTAGCTTGACTGAATATCCGAGATCTGCTCGGCAAATGCCGAAAAGGACTTTTTATCAAGCTTTAACTTGGCGTATTCGAGAAAAGCACTTGCGTGTTCAAGGCAAAAATACGGCTGTTTAGACATTTTTTCCTTAAACTCATTACCGTTTTGCCACAGAATTATGGAACACAACATCATTTTTTCAAATTTCTCAGCTGTCTTTTCACATATGTAGCAGCTATTTCTTATTGATTCCATGTTTTCATAAGCTTTTTTTGTGTTGTCCTTGCCAAGAAGCGAGTCTTTCCAAATTACGGTTTTTCCCATAACCTCGTCAAGATGACTTTCAAGCATAAGTGCAAGGCTGAGGCGGTTGTTCATCTCAAACATCTTGTTGAAATGCTTTCTGCAAAATCCCAATTTATTTGTTTTGATTCTTATATCCGGCTCCATCATCGAAGCACCCATAATAAGCTCACGTTCGGTGTCTTCAAGCTTCTTTTTTAATCTGCAAAACGGACAACCGTCGCTTTCGTCAAATGCCTCGTTAACAGGTATGGTATAAATTTTTTCTTCCAATTTTTGCACCTTCCTTTTAAGATATGCTACCACGTTTTAACATTAATTTCAACTATTACTTGTAAATATTATAATTACGGAGAAATCATGACAGGCTCTACATATACAATTCAAAAGCCAAATAATTTTGACATAACTCAGATTTTCGATTGCGGACAATGCTTCAGATTCAATAAGCATCCGCAAAAGGATAATACATATTGCGGCGTTGCTTTTTCAAGATATCTTGAAGTGACACAGAGTGAAAATACACTGACGTTTAATACATCAGAAACGGAATTTAATGAAATCTGGTCGCCTTTCTTTGATTTAGATACAGATTACGGCTCAATTTTGTCCGGTTTTTCTGATGATGAGATTCTTTCTAAGGCAGCAGCTTATTCTTCGGGAATACGCATACTTCGTCAGCAACCATGGGAAGCGCTATGCTCGTTTATAATCAGTCAAAACAACAATATACCGAGAATTAAGGGCATTATTGAAAATATGTCTGTAAAGTACGGCGAAATGATACATTGTGATGACGGAGAAATCCGTTACTCCTTCCCTACCGCTGAGGCTTTATATAATGCAGGTGAGGAAAAAATCTTTGAACTCAAGACAGGCTTCAGAGCTAAATACATTTTTGATTGCGCAAAAAAAGTGTTTTTGAACGAGATAAATCTTGATAGTATTTTCGAGATGTCCTTACAAGAAAGCCTTGACGTTTTGCAAACCGTAAAAGGCGTTGGACCAAAGGTTGCAGCGTGTACATTGCTATTCGGATTTGCAAAGCACGATGCCTTTCCCATTGATGTGTGGGTCAAAAGAATTTTGAGCAAATACTATTCAGATAAAGCATCGGTACATTTCTCTTCAAAATACGCCGGCATTGCCCAGCAGTATTTGTTTTACTACGAGCGATGCTTAAACAATGTTTATCTGTAATTTAACGGAGGAAGCTTATTGATGGACTCAACTGCTAAAACAAGGGTTGCTTACCGTTGTCCCTATTGCGGTGCTGTAATCACCTTTGATGTTACAAAAGAACGCCTGAAAAACAGGTTTAGCTTAACCTGTATACAGTGTCATAAATCACAAATGGAAATTTCAATGCTTCCGGGTGAGGTTATCAGTCTTACTGTTCCCTGTCTTATGTGCCCTCATTCTCACCCTTTCAAAATATCTTCTGAAATGTTTTTCAGTAAGGATATTTACACATTTCCCTGCTCATTTTCGGGTCTTGATATTTGTTTTATCGGACAGGATGAGGAGCTTGTTGATGACGAAATAGATGCAAGCGGAGCATTGATTCGTGCAATGCTTGAGGAAACCAAAGAGGAAGACCTGAATGCCTCCGATGCCAACGTTATGGTTGCAGACACGGCAGTTATGAGAGAGGTTTTATTTGCAATCGGTGAGCTTGACAACAACAAGCAAATCAAATGCAAGTGCGGCAGCAAGTCCGTTAAGGTGCTTCTTGACTATGATAAAGCAATAATTGTTTGTAAAGTCTGCAACAATAAAAAAGAAATAGCTGCCCGCACAAGATTTGATGCAAACGCAGCTATTGATCTTGAAAAGATAGAATTTTAATTTAAATCAGTTGTAAAATAAAGCAGATTATACCGTAAATCGCACTTGCCACCGTTCCGTACAGAATGACAGGTCCTGCTATTGTAAACATTTTTGCACCGACCCCGAGTATATATCCTTCCGAGGTGCTGTCTATTGATACTGAGCTCATGGCATTTGCAAAGCCTGTAATCGGAACAAGTGTCCCCGCTCCTGCATATTTTGCAATTTTATGATATAATCCCGTAACGGTTAACAGACACGACAGAACGATTAAAAAACATGGGACAAGCAGTTTAATGTTATCTTCTCTTATTCCTAACATTTTCCCCGCATCTGCTGTCAGTTCACCGATTATACAAATTATACCGCCTATTATAAAGGCTACAACACAATCCTTGAAAAGATTTGAGTCAGGTGCTTTCTTTTCAGCATATTTTCTGAACTTTTCTTTATCTTTTTCACTGTAATTACGTTTATCCATAAATAATCCCCTCTGGAGTGATAATATGATTTTTGCAAGTCTGCTTTTTCTCTACATATTCTTCCCTTTGAACCTTATTTTATACTTTACGGCTAAAGACTTAAAGATAAAAAATGCAGTTCTTATTGCTTTTTCGTTGCTGTTTTATGCCTGGGGTGAGCCTGTATGGGTAATCCTGCTTGTGCTTACTGCGTACATGGATTACCGTCATGCTTTGACTATTGAAAAGCACAGAGGTACTAGAAAAGCAAAAAATGCCCTGCTTTTGTCAATACTTACGGATGTTGGAATATTCTTCATTTTTAAATATTCGGGTTTCTTTATATCCAACATCAATGCTTTAACAGGACTCTCACTTTATGTGCCTAAATTTACCCTTCCAATCGGTATTTCTTTCTATACATTCCAGACGCTGACCTATATAATTGACGTATACAGAGGAAATACAACTGCACAGCCTAAGTTTTCTAAATACATACTGTATCTGTCGCTCTACTTCCAGCTCGTTGCAGGTCCAATCGTAAGATATACGGATGTAGCAAGGGAAATTGAAAAGCGTAATCTTTCGGTTCCGCGTTTTTCCACCGGCGTTTACAGATTTGCAGTAGGTCTTGGAAAAAAAGTAATTATTGCAAATGCTGCAGGTACTTTTGTGGATAAATACATGAATCCTGACATGACCAATCTGACAACGCTGGGTGCGTGGTTCGGTATAATCATGTACGCAATTCAACTGTACTATGATTTTTCAGGTTACTCGGATATGGCAATCGGTCTCGGAAAAATGTTCGGATTTGATTTTCCTGAAAACTTCAATTATCCTTACATTTCAAAATCCGTCAGCGAATTCTGGCGCAGGTGGCATATGACACTCGGTTCTTTCTTCAGAGATTATGTGTATATTCCCCTTGGCGGTAACAGAAAATTTGTATACAGAAATCTTTTCATAGTTTGGTTTTTGACCGGCTTCTGGCACGGTGCAAGCTGGAATTTTATAATTTGGGGATTATACAACGGCGTATTCATTTGCATTGAACGCATTTTTAAGGATAAGTTTGAAAAGCTTCCTGCCGCATTAGGTCATATCTATTTGTTGGTTGTTGTCAACATTGGCTTTGTCTTCTTCAAATTTGAAAGCTTATCCGTTGCAGGAAATTATATCAAAGCATTATTTGGCGGCACAGGTAAATTCACAAACTTTGACCTTAATACGGAAATAATGAACAATATATTCTGGATAATTCTTGCAATTGTGCTTTGTACACCCGTTATGCAATTTCTTGAAAAAATATATAAGAGAATTACATACACCGAAGTTTCTCTTACTGTTGTATCGGAAGTCTTGAGGATTGTGCTTATAGGAGCTTTGATTATATTCTCAACCGCTCACCTTGCGGGCAACAGCTTTAACCCCTTTTTATACAATCAATTCTAACATGTTTTCAGATTAATTATTTAAGTGAGGAATTTATATATGGTAAAAAATAAAGGACTTGGGAAAGGTCTTGACGCTCTTTTTACAGATTCAGACTATGGCCTTTCAACCGATACTCAAGCAGAGGCTTCTGCAGTTTCACTCGTAAGAATATCCGATATTGAGCCTGACAAGGAGCAGCCAAGAAAACGCTTCAATGAGGATTCCTTAAAAACTCTGTCTGACAGTATTGAACGCCACGGTGTTTTGCAGCCTCTCGTAGTCAGAAAAGTAAAAAGTGATGCATCAGCGGCAGCGTCTAAGCTTCTTGGTGAAAAATACACAATTATTTCGGGTGAAAGACGTTGGAGAGCAGCAAAAATGGCAGGTCTTACGGAAATACCCGTTGTTGTCAAAGAGCTTACTGACACTGAGGTTGCTGCGGTTATGCTGGTTGAAAATCTTCAAAGAGAGGATTTAAACCCCGTTGAGCTTGCAGAAGGTCTTAAAAGACTTATTGAAGAATTTGGACTTACGCAAGAGGAAGCAGCAGCAATTGTTGGTATATCACGTCCTGCACTTACAAACTCATTAAGACTGCTTTCTCTGCCTGATGAAGTTCTTGACAGTCTTGCAAGCGGAGATATATCTTCAGGTCATGCAAGAGCGCTTCTTTCAATCGGCGACGCAGATGAAATTCTTTCACTTCTTCAGATTGTTGTATCTAAAGGACTTTCGGTAAGAGAAACAGAAAAGCTTGTTAAGGACTATATCAAACGTAAGGAAGCTGCTGTCAAGGCAATTCCCGACGACTCTGTTCTCAAGAATGAACGTGACATGAAGATTTACATTTCAAAGCTTGAAGAAAAGCTTTCGTCAGGTGTGGGAAGAAAAATCTCAATTAGCAGTAATAAAAAGAAACCCGGTGCAGGAAAGCTTGAAATTGAGTACTATAACGAAGAAGATTTTGAAGCACTTGTTAAGCTCCTCTGTGGAAACGACATTCTCAATGATAACTGAGGGTGATAATTATGCTAAACAATATTGAGGCAATATATGCGATAATTTGGGCAGCCGTTATTGGAATTGCTTTTGCTGTAGTGTATACAAACATTTCCCGTACTGCTATAAGCAAGTTTATCAACATTCTGATTGATAAAAACGCTGATAGTGAAAATGCTGCTTTAACCCTCTCAAATATGGGATTGAACAGTATATTTTCAATCATTATACAACGAACCGTAAAGAGCAACAACGGCTTAAAAAGAGTCATACAAAGCTCTCGGATTACCACTAACGCCCCTACTGATGAAGCAGAGCTTCTACTGTACGGCAACAAAAAACAGTTTAAGTACTGGCTGAAAAATGATGCCGATACTGATGAACTTAGAAAAAAATACAGCTATAAGCCAATTAGTTTTTTTAAGCTAATTGTAATGCTTGTCTGTGTCATATTAACAGCGGTAATAATGACAAAGGCAGCAGAATTATTTGACGGATATCTTTCATCAATGAGTCTTTCTCACGAGGAAAACAAGGTTCAAGATGAAGACACAGAAGATAAAAATGATTTGCTTGATGATGAAATTGTTGACAGTACTGAAAATAAACAGAGTGAAATTGAACAGGATAAGGACAATCAAAAAGATGTTTCCTCAAATGAATCGTCATCCACGGTAAGACCCTCAATACCCATGGGGCCAACAACATGATAAGGAGCGAAAATTATGAATAAGTCAGCTAAGAATAAATCCAATCCCCTGTTATTGATTATCGCCGCAACCCTTGCTCTTCTTGTTATAGTCGGTATAATTTTATATGCAAGCGGCTTCAGGTATATATCTGAAGATAACGTTAAGTTTATGGGCAAGGTCAAGGATGGTGTGCCTTACAGCGGAAGTGTTACATATTCGGACGGAACAAAAGGTAAGCTGATTACCGATTCCAAAACAGGCGAAGCAAGGATTGAATATAAAACAGGTGACGTTTACAACGGTGACCTTGACGGTGTTGTGCGACACGGCAAGGGGACTATCACTTATGCAAACGGCGCAGTTTACAACGGTGATTTTGTTAATAATGACAGAGTCGGTTCTGCTGTTATTACCTATGAGTCGGGAAATATATATGAAGGCGAAGTAAAGAACGGTGTTCCCGATGGTTTTGGAAAATACACTCTCAAAAACGGCTCATGCTACTACGGAGAGTTTACAATGGGGTTAAAGAACGGTATTGGTGCTTATACATCTGATGACGGTTCCTACTACTACGGAGCGTTTAAAAACGATTTACGTCACGGTTCAGGCGTATACACCGTGCCTCTATCTGACGGTACTACTTATACAGGTGAATGCATTCAGTATTTTGCAAGCGGCGACTGCTATGAAGGAGATTTCGTTGAGGATGCAAGAACCGGTAACGGAAAATATACCTGGGCAAGCGGAGAAACCTATGTAGGTACATTCAAAAACGGCAAGTTTGAGGGTACAGGTACTTATACATTTGCTGACGGCGAAGAATATACCGGTGAATTTGTTGACGGTCACTTCCCCGATGATGAGGATTCAGAGGACTAATGAACGAAGATAAGAAAATTCACCCCAAGCAGCAAGCTTTACTTGAAGGGATTATCTCAATCGAGAGTGCAATAAAATCAGGAAAAAGAGAAATTCTCACTGTTCTTGCCGATAAGGAAAAGTATGAAAAACGTGACAGGAAAGCTGTCAGATTCATTTCAATGCTAAAGAAAAACAGTATTGATTTCAAGTTATGTGACCGATCTTATATAGACAGTGTGTGTGAAGGTGAAACTCATGGCGGCTTTGTCGCAGCAGTTACCGATAGAAGCTATCATGATTTTGAAGCCTTCCTTGATGAATTGCAAAAAGGCGGATATGCCGTTTTTCTTGACGGAGTTGAGGACCCGTTCAATTTCGGATATTCAATAAGAAATTTGTTTGCATTTGGATGCAAAGGCTTCATTGTCCCTGAGCGCAATTGGATGAGTGCGGCTAATACCGTTGCTAAAGCTTCCGCAGGCGCAAGCGAACTATGCGATATTGCGATAGCACCTTCAGATGAAGAAGCACTGAAAGCTATCAAAGCAAAGGACATTGATATAGTTTGTGCAGGTCTGTCAAAGGAATCTGTCTCGCTCCGAGAATTTCGGAACAATAAACCTTTTATTCTGTTCATTGGAGGAGAAAAACGAGGTATTTCCAAGTTGTTTTTTGAAAACGCTGACACGGTTTTACATATTCCTTATGTAAATCCTGATGCCTCTTATTCCCTGCCCACAGCTTCATGTGCTGCAATTTTCGGCAGTTATTTTTCACAGTTTAATATTTAAATGAAAAATCGGCTATGATATTAAATCGTAGCCGATGTTTTTTATATGCATCTTTTGCAAGGCTCATACCCTAAAGTTGCCGCTTCAGTTGGTGATATTTCGGTGCACTTAGATAAATCCTTCAAGTAGCTGCAACTTTTAACGTGATACTTCTTACCTGATTTGGTAACATAATATGTGGTATTGTCAGAAGTCACCTGTTCTGTTTCAGGCGTTTCACCTGCGACATCTTCTATTGGTACAGTTAAAACTTCGTCATTTTTAACAGTGGTATCCGATGAGCCAACATTCTCAAAAGTCGAAGCCGTATCGTTTCCATTCGCATCACTGTCTAAAGGTTCGTTCTTGTACTCATCAGAGCTTTCAGTCACCGTTTCTTCAGCATTTATGTCGGAAGTAGTATCTTCATCAATATCAATATCGTCTGTGGATAAAGCGGCGAAGGCATCCTTTGCTAAAATTTGGTTTTCATTTTCAGCAACTGCAGTGGTGTATGATGAACTGATATTAGCTTTTTCAAGAGGATTATCGATCTTATCATTGCCGCCAAGAAACAGAAAGCCTGAAATAACAGCTAAAACAGCAACAATTGCCGAAACGGCAACAGCAGCATGCTTTTTAACTACGGCAAGCAATTTATTATCGGAAATATCCTTATCCAATTCATTCTTCAGGAAAACGGCAAACGTAACTGCATCCAGCTTTTCATCATTACTGCAAAAGCGTGTATCCTCTGCATCACAAAGATAAAGAAGAAAAGACAACTGAAAGCATAAAATATCAGATGAAAAATCATCATTGACAAATACAATTTTCAGAACTTCACAGTTACAGGAAAAGCAGTTTTCCTCAGGCTTCGGTGAAATATCAAGTATTTCAAAATAGCTTTTTGAAAGTCTGCCAAAACGGTCTTCAATCCTGAAGCCAATACTTTTGAAAGCATTTTTCAGACCGTCAACACTGTATTCACTTATATGATATTTTTTAATAATTTCTTTTACCGATGCTGTATCAATCATGATGTCATCCTTGATTTTGTGAGTTTTGCTTCATTTCAAGTGCGGCGTTTACAATGGTCATGAGCGGAACATTCTTGCATCTGAGTGTTTCCACATTGCAAACAGTTTTAACAGTATGCTTTCCGATTTCGTCAAGCTCAGAAAATGCATTTAAAAGCTCCGCCTTTTCTTTATCCATAAATACGCCGCTGTTAACAGAAAGCTTTATGTCAAGGGCGTTACATATTTTTATGACCGTTTCAAACGCAGTGCCCGATATTCCCTTTCGCATTGCGCTGATTATGGTAGATTGCGGAACAGATATTTCGGCGGCAAAACGTCTGACACTTTTGTACTGACGTTTTATTTCGGATTTTATAAGTAAAGTAAGTTCATCCATGGTTTCACCCCGAAAACATTTTATCACATTTTGTCGAATAAGTCAATTGAAATTAAAGGCAAATGAAGTAAAGTCATTTAAAAATGAATTTTAACTCCCCGCCCTTTGAGATATGTTTGGTTGTAAGAGTAAAAATTTCAACGGGCTCATTATTGAATGAAATATTGTCGACTAAATATTTTCTGCCGTCGAAGTTTTCCGCAGTAATCGTTAAATCTTTGCCGTTTGACATGTGGATAACAGTCTTTTTAAAGCATGGTGTTCCCAGCAAAAATTCGCCCTTTCCTGTTGCAGGAAACAATCCAAGGGCATTCCACATATAGCAGGATGAAAGTCCGCCCGAATCATTATTTCCGGGAACACCTCCTCTGCCGAGAGTAAACGAACGATGCACACATTCATGAATGATTTCACATAGCTTATCATGATTACCTGCATAAATGTAGGAATAAGGTGTTTCCATATCGCATTCATTGTTAAATCCCTGGAATCTGTGAAAATTATTGCTTGAAATTTCCTTATCAGCACCAACATATTTTGGCTGAATAACGCTTTCCTTTCCAAAACCGAAAAAGCTGTCAAGCATCTTTTCAAATTTATCCTTTCCGCCAGCCCACTTAATTCTGTCTTCCATATTTGCATGTATTCTGAAGGAATAGGTATACCTATCCCCTTCATAAAACTCCGAGTTTTCGGACAGCAAGCCTTCGGCACCGTAAGCGTTTTCAAGGTTTTGGTATAACCTTAGAAGTTTCGCTTTCAGTTGTGATGATTTAGTTATTTTTGAAACATTATAGCATGCATCTGCAACGTCAAGAATATGCGTATATCTGTCAAATACGCCGCTATCAAGAAATGTTTTATAATCATCACGCTGAAGCTCACGTTCAATACATTCTTCTATTACTGTTTCTGTGATACCTTCAACGCCTGCGTAATAAGCATCGCAAAGTGCAAATATTCCAAGCATCTTCGCTTGCATTTCACAAGGAAATATGTTGGTTAATCCGATGCTGCAGGGGATTTTTCCAAGAGCTCTGCTAATATTTATTATTCCTCTGACAATCTTTTGCGACATATCGGGATAAAGCATAAAAATCAGTGGAAGCTGCGTTTTGTATATATCCCAGAAAGTAGAAATATCACCAACCACATCACCTCTAATGCCGAGAATACATTCTCCAAGCATATCAGTAGGCTTAACTATAGAATGATAGAAATTTGAATAGAATTTTTTACGTTCATCATCGTCCGCTTCAATTTCAATTGCTGAAAGATGTTTGTTCCAGATATTGTACGCATCTTGGGATAATTCTTCAAAGCTAAGTTTTATATCATCAACATTGTTTTCCGCTTCTTGTGCGCTTACTGTTGAATAAGAAACATAAACCTTTGCAGAGTTTCCTAAAAAATCAAAAACTCCCCCGAATTTATTTATACCTTTTTCTATAGAAATTGAATTATCAGTTATAACCGTATTATTTTCATAAAGATTAACGGTAACATTTTGTGCAGCAACCTTTACGCAAAAATACAATTGTATTCCCGAAAGAATACCGCTGAATAAAACTTTGTCGTTTCCTTTTCGAATAACCGTACAATCAGTAGGAAAAGAATAATAACTGTTACCAAACAGCTTATGCAGTCCGTCATTGGAAAAGTCAACAGCAATTCTGCCGCATTCATTCTTAAATGAATAATAGTGTACAGCGGTATTATGGTTAACTGTGAGTTTACAGTCAACATTATTAAAAGTAACCTCATATTTACCGGGGACTGCTCGTTCGTTTTCAAAATCACGGAATATTTCAATTTCGTCAATACTTCCGTAAAACGGAGTAACAACGGCATAATTATAATAGTACTTAATTCCACCGGTTCCCGAATGATGCAGGTGTGAAAAGCCGCGAATAGTCATTTTTTTGCCAAGCTTTCTTATACCTCCGCAGCTGTTTGGATAATGTGTTCCGTAGCCTGAAGGATAGCCGCCGCTGTAAGCACCAACCGACATTTTTCCGAAAGGCAGTGTTGCATGAGGAACAGTATTTCCGCACAAGGCTTTAATATAGTACCACTTTGAACCAATTCCGTCATCGGCAAAGTGATCAACCTCGCCATTTCCATAGAAAACATCGACGTATTTGCAATAATCTTTCATTGTAATCTCCTATATTATCATTCGCCCACCATTGGTATTTTTCTTACAGGGTTTTCATCGCTTAAACCCAAGAACCTAAGAAGGTTCTTGCCGTAGACATGCTCTTTGAAGTCTTCAACATCCTCGGGAATAAATTTTTCGTAAAGATCATTATCTATGCTCTGCCACTTATTTGCCCAACTATAGTTGTATCCGGCAGTATTGGAGTCTGTGCCGAACATGAGATTGTATCTCAGCTCATATCCGCTGCAAAGAAGATGTCTGAATACTTCTTCTCTGTAAACCTCAGGAGTTCCGGGAGTAACGTCAATAAACATTTCACAGCTTGTGTTTGGTTTTGTAAAGTAAGCATTATTAAATTTTCCGTAGACAGCGATGCATTCATCAAACCACGGCCATGATACATGAGCAAGACAGAATTTAAGCTTTGGAATTTCAATCAGTGCCTCATAATTTGCAGGCTTGTGATTGGCAGCAGAATTCATGCCGTCCCAGCAAATACCGCTGTGAAACATAATAGGTTTACATTTTGAAGCAATTTTTTCAATTACATCCATAGACTTTTGACATGAAACACTATACTTGCTGGGTATCATTTTAAAAGCAAGAAAGCCTTTTTCAATTGCTGTGTCAACTTGTGATAAAGCATCCTCATCCATGGGATCAATCCAGAAAAATGGAAAAAGCTTATCACTTTTACTGCAAATGTCAATAGCCGCCTGCATCCTTTTACTTACAGGCATTTCGGGATAATGAATGGGACTAAGGGAATATACAGCACAACCATCCATTCCACCCTTATTTAAGTCGTTTAAAAACTCGGCACTGTTGAAATTTTCAAAATCACCGTATTTTGATTCAAGATTTGTATGGATATGACAATCAAATTTCATTTTTTAATCCCCTTACATCAATTACTTGGTTGCAATATTAACAACTCTGTTAACTCCGTCCCATGAAACAACACACTCCAAAGCTTCGGAAACTGCTCTTAAAGGCACAAGCGTTCTGCTGTTTTCAATCTTTGCGGGCACATCAATTTCAATTGCATCACCGTTTTTATAAAGTATATTGCTTCCGATTTGAAGACTAATGGTTATACCGTCTTTTGTTGCTGTTACTGTTTTAATTGAATCGTCCCAGTCAACTTGAGCCCCTAAAGCCTCAAAAACACCTCTCAACGGCACTAAAGTTCTTTCGTTTTCAATTTTAGGATAAACGTCAACATTAAGCTTTTCGCCATTTATAAACACCTTCGGGTGTCTTAAAGGATTAAGCAAATAACCGTATTTTTTACTTTTGAAATCATATACAGAAAACAGCCCGTCAACACACTCGCCTACATTGTTGCCGCCAATTTCGCAAAGCAACTCTCCATAGTAACTGTACAGATAATTCTTGCCGTCTTTTTCGGCATATATCAAGCCTTCGCCAATATCATAAAGCGAATCAAACTCAGTTTTAAATATAATAGTTCCGTATTTATCAATCAAACCATATTTTTTATACATTCCGTTAAAGCCGCTGCTAACCGTAAGGCGGTAAAAGTCGCTTTTCTTATAAATGTTGATAAAATGTACATCAACACGTGTTCCCTCTGCTGCTTCATATACGGTTATTCCCGAAGCGTCAACGATCTTTTTATTATCTAAAACAAATTGATTATTTACTTTTTCTATGTATTCATAATTGCCGAGAGGAATAACCATATTTCCGCTTCTGTCCGCAACACCTTTTCTTCCGTCTTTTGCTTCACAAAGAATAAAATCAGCATCAATGGGTGCAAAACCGATATCATTGATTTTTATTACATTGCCCGATTTGTCAACCAATGTCTTATCAGCAGTTCCGTTATAAAACAGGCAATAACCAAATTCGGAAACATGACTGCCAACCCAATATGAATCAGGCGGGAGTATTTCAGTACCGTCTTCAAGTATGACACCATACTTCCCTTCTGTATAAGTCCCATACCCGCTAAGCTTTCCTTCGGCACAAATGAGCGCCATTCCTTCCACAAAGCCATATGCGTAATCATACTTGGGAGGTATCACCTCAATGCCGTTTGCATCCATAAAGCCATATTTTTTGCCTCTTGAGAATGGTATAAGGTCGCTTTCACCATCACCGTCATAATATCCAAAACGATATGTTTTAACACCCGTTTTAACATCCACTTCAGGATAGGTATCATAAATAAACTCAGTTAATCTATAGCCATAAACATTGTAAAAGGCAGCTAAATCATTGTCACCTACAACCATAATAAGACCGTTTGAACGAACATTTATAATCTTATTTCCGTGGCTTACAGCATTGCCGAAGCTATCCAAGGTCAGGCTCTCTCCGTTCTTATTGGCAACGGCAGTAGTTGCTTTGAAGGACCTTGCATAATCATAAACAGGTTCAATGGCAAATTCACATTCAAGTGCAAATGCTGCAAAAGATAAAAGGCCTATCAACAATATTATAAGCAATAAAGCTTGCAGTTTGTTTTTCATGCTTCTTCCTCCTATCATGATAACATTATAGCATTTAAAAGCATATAATACAATATTTTTTCCAAAAAAAACTTAACGTATCAGTGTTTGAGTCCCAAAAAAGAAAAAAACGAAGCATTTCTGCATCGGTTTAAATCTGGCTCGCCGCAAGGGACACAGATGCTATCGCATCTTAACTGCTCGTCGACCGCAAGCGGTAACCCGACTCGCACCACTTCGCTAAAAAACAGTCATAACAGACTGTTTTTCTTAACGCTGCGTGCCCTCTCAGGGTTCGAGTCCCAATAAAAGAAAAAACCGAAGCATTTCTGCATCGGTTTAAATCTGGCGCGCCGCAAGGGACTCGAACCCCTGACCTTTTGGTTCGTAGCCAAACACTCTATCCAGCTGAGCTAGCGGCGCATAGCTGTCGTTGACAGCTTTAATATAATACCACTTTTAATGGTGTTTGTCAATAGCTTTTTGGAAATTTCCCAAAATTATTTATTTACGTAAAGTAAGAATTTCAGCAATTTTTCTTTTAAGTACACCGGCGCACCTGATTGAGCCGTTCACATTTGGATGACCTACAGCTCCGGTCTGATTTTTATAGTCATATATTGACTTTACAATAAGACTGTAAGTGTTTTTATCGTTCTTATTAAATTGCTGTACAGCCTTTGTTACTCCGTCAGCAAACACCTGAACCATTGCACCGTACATCCAAATGATGGGAGTTTCGGGATACATTTTACGGATAGCCGCAAGCAGCTCCACACCGCCTTTAACAAACTCATCCATCGTTACATGACTCAGTTTGTCATTAGTTCCTCCGTTGATTATAAAAACATCGGGTATATATCCGTCGCATTTATATCCGGGAACGCCTCTTGCAATCATGTCAAAAAACTCGATAAATCTGATACCGACATTTTCGCCGCAGGAATGCACTATTCCCTGTCCCGAAATACATTCGGTTCTTATCTCGGCATCAAGTGCTTCAGCGGTAAGATATGCATAGGATTTTGTACTGTCCTGTTCATGAGTAAGATAAACGTTTCTTTCTTTGCTTGCCATAACCCCATAGCCGCAGGTGATTGAATCACCGATAAATTCAAGCTTGAGCTTTTTTTTGGATTCGGGTAAAGAAAACTCGGGAGAATTTCCGAAAATTTCAATTTTATCTATATATGAAAGAATACTGCCTTCGCTGATTCTGATTATCTTAACCTTGTGAACACGGTCACGAAGTCCTTCAATGACAGCAGTAACACCTTTGCCTATAACAGAGGTTTTTACTTCTGTGCCATCAACATAGGTTTTAAATAAAACAGGCTGTTCAGCACTGTATTCGCCGAAATACACCGTAAGTCTGTCGCATTTTGCGCAAAACTCAATACCGCTGTTAGACCAGGAAAAACGCGGGATTCCGTCAACAATATACTTGCGCCCAAGTATATTAAAATTACCGCCATCCCGTATTTCCATCAATTGAGAATTAAAATTCATCCCCTACTACCGTCCTTACTTGCTATTTACAAAGCTCACAAATCTCATAAATGCAGCTTTTCCGTCATCGTTGCGTTTGAATACACCTGCATGTTCAAGTACCTGCTTAAAAAAGTTTCCGATTTCAACTTTGAGGATATCCATAACATTGTTCTTATTAATGTCATCATATTTTGGCAAAAATTCTCTAACCCACTCTGCGTGCTTTGCTGTTTCTTCTTTTGAATCAAGATCAATACCGTTGAGAATGGAATCTGCCAGAACCTGCATTTCATTTTTTAGTCTTGATGGTAACACAGCAAGCCCCATAACTTCAATAAGTCCTATGTTTTCCTTTTTAATGTGGTGAAGCTCTGCATGTGGATGATATACACCGAGAGGGTGTTCATCGGTTGTAATATTATTTCTGAGAACAAGGTCAAGCTCATAGTTTTCGCCAACACGTCTTGCTATGGGAGTGATGGTGTTATGAGGCTCATTGTCGGTAAACGCATATATAAATGCTTCTTCATCGGTATAAGCACGCCATGACGTCAGAATCTTATCAGCCAGCTCAATAAGTCTTTCTTTATTATCACCGTTAATTCTGATAACCGACATAGGCCACTTAACAATTCCGCACTTTAAATCTTCAAAGCCGTTAAATGAAACGGGCGTTTCAATTGGAGATTTTGCCATAGCAAACTCATAGTTTCCGCCCTGAAAATGGTCATGGCTGAGAATAGAACCGCCTACAATCGGCAAATCTGCATTTGAGCCAAGAAAATAGTGCGGGAACAAATCGACAAAATCAAGAAGCTTAACAAAGCAGCTCCTGTCAATTTTCATGGGTGTATGCTCGCCGTTGAAAACTATGCAATGCTCATTATAATAAACATAAGGGGAATACTGCAAATACCAGTCCTCACCGCAGATATTAATGGGAATAAGGCGATGGTTTGCGCGGGCAGGATGATTCATGCGCCCTGCATAACCTTCGTTTTCCCGGCAAAGCTGACACTTGGGATAATCTGCCTGGG
>JAZNIM010000239.1:0-9295 GCA_045577475.1 Eubacteriales bacterium
GCAAAACCGTCAAGTACCGACTCCATGATAATGCTTTCGGGGCTGTCATCAAGTCTTTCAAGTACGCTGTAGACACTTACTCCGTTTTTCTTTAATTCCCTTTTGTATATTGCTGAGTCGTAACGGTTACGGGCAAATCTGTCAAGCTTGTGTACAAGGAGAATATCAAAGGTCTTACCGGCGCTGTCACTTATCATTTTTTGGAATGACGGTCTTCGGTCTGTGGTAGCTGTTCTTGCTTCGTCAATGTATGTTTCAACGATTATGTAGTTATTATGCTTGCAGTATTCCTCCATTGCTCTGATTTGTGCATCGATACTCTCGGAACGTTGATTGTCGCTGCTGTAACGGGCATATAAGGCTACTCTGTTATTAGTACGGATCATAGGCTTTATTCAGCCTCCATTCTACTTTTTTGTGTGTCCCTGCCATATTTCAGGCAGGGGCGTTTTCTGTATCGGTGCTTTCTTCTTGGGACTCTTCTGCAGTTGTGATTTTTGCTTCTTCTGCCATGGAACTAAAGGGCAGCAAATCCCAGTAACCGCGGCAACTTGGTGTCAATGGATGTATCATTCTTTTATCGCCGTCCGTTATTATCATCATTTTATCCCGATGTTCTGCAAGCATTGCAACAACATGCTCGGCTCTTGCGGCAATTCGTTGATTGGAGTCTGCGGATTTACCCCAAGCAAGGATTATGACATCACTTTCATGGGCTGATTTCTTTATGTACTCGTCATTTTCAGGCAAGTTAAGGTCTTGGTCGCTGTTCCAACGGAAATTGAGCTTTGATGTTAACATGGAAAACAGGTTGACTATGACTACTCCGCCATACTTCTCGAGCCTTGCAATATTGTTGACAACGAGGTTTGTGGTGAGATCGTTTATGATATTGTCAGCAATACAAGGGTTGAGCATTATTACACAGGCAACAGGCTTCTCTTTGTCCCAAACTCTTTTCCAAAGAAATCTGTGGGTTCTGTCGTCATTAAAAACGGATTCGCATTTGATATTATCCTTTTCATTTAGCATTGTCTTAATTCCTTTCTATGTATATAGTAGTATCAATGTGGTCATCGGCAGTAAGTACAATTTCACCGTCATGATACATCTTGGCAACCTTTGAAACGGCTTCTATGTTGTTGTCTGCCTCGACTTCTACTATTTTCGATAATGTTTCCTCTATTCTTGTCTTAATAATCATTGTCCGGCAACCTCAAAACACTCTGCTGTAAGCTTTACTCCAAGGCTAAAGGCGTAGACAAAAATGTTTTTATTTTCTTCTGCGTTTAGTTCCGTGACACAGCCAATGTATTTTTCGAGAGCTTCTTTCTGCTTGTCAGTAAGTGTGTTACAAAGGTCTTGATAGTTACGGTCAATGAGCCTGCCAAGCTCTTTTGTTTCATTGTTTTGTCTGCAAGCACTGTCGGGAAGAGCAATATCACCTCTCCACATGCTTTCAAGTACATTCATCATTTTAGTTCCTCCTTTATTTCCTGTGGCAAATCGTCTATGCTCATGATGACAGATACCGTGTATTCGTTGGTGGTAATGTAAAGAGCATGACAAACACCGTCAATTACTTCAACATATTCGGGCAGATGCCTTGTGTAATCTAAGTGCTTCTTTAGTTCATCCTCGGCTGTACCTTTTGGGCAGTAGAGGATAATACCGCCGTCATCATTGTCAGTATCTCTGTTATCGCCGTAGTGCTGGCATAGAAGATTTACATTCGATAGTATCAGGCTCTTGATTGCATGTGTCATAGGCGGTAGAGAAAGGGTGTCATTAAAGCTTCCAATCTTGTGTATCATACTGTACCTCCAAAAATAGAAATACCGATAGTAGCCGCAGCTACTATCGGTTCATGTTTATAATATATATTTATTTTAAGCAACTATACGTTTTCCAGTCCTTGCAAGAAAAGCGTACTGAGATTTGACTTTACGACCTCTTCTTCATCAAAGGTTTCGGTTTTCCAAAATACTGAAGTATATTTATCAATTTCAGCCTTTGTGAGTGACCTTGGAAAACACTTTTTATCAGCTCCTATTACATAGAAAACGCCTGATATTATTTCGTCTTTTACACGTCTGTTGCTCTCAAGACCCGAGAAGCAATAGTCGCTGTTAAAGAGAATATATACTCCTCGTCCTATTTTCTTTGTTTTGGCTTTGCCGTCACCGTTTCCCAGACGTACAGCGTTATTCAAGGCTTCAAGTGTTGAGTCGAGGAAGCTGACGAAAGGATGTGTTCCCGGCTCTATTTTCAAGACTTTGATGTATTTTTCCTGCATGGTGCTACCTGAGAGGAAGAAGCTCTCTGTCAGGGTCTTTCAGCAAAGCCTCGAGTGCCTGTCTTTCAACATATATTCTTCCTCCTATCATTTTTAATGGGAGATAGTGTTTTACAAGACTGCGTATTTTCTTTTTGCTTACAGGTAAGTACTCTTTTTGGATGTCGTCAATGCTTAAATATTTTCTGATAATTTCTATGTTATTCTACCGCCTTTCTGTGTATTGTTGTTTCTTTTATATATGGTATCGGAGTTTTCACTCTCGTAGGTTTTTCCGTCAAACAGTCTGAATATTGTAACTGTTTTACCGAACTGCTTTAATTCTTCAATTTTGGCAAGAGCTCTTCCTACTGCAACAGCTTCGCTGTGTGTCAGTACATCGGTTGAGTAATAGTCCTTGAATACTCGCGGATTTTTACCGGGTACTGTGTTGTTGATAGTATCGACTATCTGCTTTTTGTATTTTCTCAAATCTTCATCACGGAATTCAACATCCGCAAGTTTACACTTTCGCCTGGGAGGCATCACTATCATCCTTTCGTTATGTATTTGTTATCAATGGAGGATTTTTAATCATTCAAACTTATGTCTAATATTTTGTTGGTTTTTTTGCAGCCGTTTGTGTCAATTCGCGTTTATTCACGCACAAATAACGCAAAGAACACGCAGAAAAACACGTGACAAACCCTTGTGGTGTAAGGCTTTTCACGCAAAAACGCGTTTTTGGGGGAATATAAGGGTAATCGTTAGGCAAGTGTAGACTGTTGTGGTGTGTTTTTATATAAATAAAGGAAACAATCGCCCTCTCGAGGACGATTGTTTCCTTATTGTTATTTTATTGTTTGTTTGTGGCGTGATTTTTTAATAAATCCCGTAGATATCAAACAAATGGTCAAGTTCTTCATTGCTAACAGCATTCAATACTTTTTCGCTTACAGTAATATCTGTAAGGTCAAGTCTTACAAATCGATTGTTACCACCAGCATCTGTAGTTTTGTGGATGAGCTGTATTCTTCCAATACGATCTTCTTCTTTGGCATATTCAGCAAGAGCCTTTGCTTTGGGGAGATTGTCTGTATATTGGTTACCATGTGGTTCTAAAATATCTACGATATATTCGAGATTAGCATCGCTACGAACAATTAAGAAATCGGGATAGAACTTCTTTATTTCCCCATTGATTTTATAGGGCAAACACATAGACCACGATACCTTGGATTGATTTCTTAGCCAACAGACAAAATCATTTCTACGAGCTTCTTCTTCAATCAAGGAAGCTTCCCAGCCATTAAGCTTGATTCTTGCAAGACCTGTTTCGGGAGAAGCGAGAAGGTGGTTATCATAGTCGATTCCTTCAGGGTCTTCTCTAACACTTATGTGTTCAGGTACAGTAAATAACTGCTTACTGATAACATCACTATCAGCAAGAATGTTGTGATATTTTCTTTTACATTCATCTGACCTGTTTACAACAACAAGACGATACTGATTTACGAATTCGTTGAGCTTTGCTTTTGCATATTCACCAAGCTTTGTTCTGCAAATTTCATCAGCGGCAAAAAGTATACAATCAATCTTATAACTGTTAGGGTCATCTTCATCGTAATATCTATGACCGTAGTAGTTGTGGAAACCATAACTACCAAGTGCTATATCTGCATTTCTTAACTGTCTGTCAATATCATTGTCTGACATCATAGTAAAATCATCATAGTTTAAGGGAAGACCAAATGGGTCAAACACTTGTACTGATAATTTGAATTCCAACACTCGTTTTGCCAATTCGTTATACTTTCCGCTTGTGTGAAGTTCTTCAATAGCGAAGAAATTTCTATGACTTTGATGAGCAGGAATATCAATAAACAATTCATGTGCTTTTTTTGCACAACTTACATTATAACAATTTGTCAGATATTGCTTCCGTCAGAGATTTCTCACAAATTCACGCCTTGTTCTTTAAGTGCTTGCTGTATCTTTTTAACATCTGCAGTTTCAACGGGAATGCCTGCCTTTGAAGCAACCGCAGCCGCAGTACCCGCCGCCTGTCCTATAATCATTGTTGTCACCATTACACGAAGTATTGGTGTTATGGATCGTCCCGTCCCCACAATAAGTCCGCTTATTCCCTCAGGTAAAATAGCACGCAAAGGAATCCGGTACTTTTCATCTGTCAATATCTGTACTTGCCATGCTCCTTTTTCTGCATGAAGCACACGATGTTGCTCCACAATTCCGCATCCTATGGCATCTTCAAAACGCGACGGTGTCTCACGCATATCCTTTGTGAACTCAAAGCACGTTTTTACACGTCGGGAATTTCGTATTCCCAAATCATCTGCCCCCTGTGACAAATACGCCTTTTCAAAGCCGGGCATACGTTCACGGAAAAAGTTTACTAAGTGATTGCTCATTTTTCTGCCGTCAACTATCGCCTTTGTTATATTCTCTGAGCTAAGGCTTTCAAGATTTGTAAATCCGGTTATTATATGAAGAACACCTTTATCTCGTATACCGTGCATCTGCATGGCACACACATGAGTGTGACTTAAGTATTCCGTCTTTAAAGTGCCATCCTCTATCGCCTTTTTAACTATGGAATTATGGAATCCTCCACCGTGAGGAAAAAGGAACGTGCCATTTTCTTCATACTGTCTTATTGCGTCCTCAAAGCTCCAGTTTACATCTATTTTTGATGGGTATTCTTCGGGATGCTCCTTAAAATATCCCACAAATTTATCAAGCTCCACGCCGCCTATGCGGAAAACATAGCTTTGTCCGTTAAGTGCATACTCCACTTCTGCTCCCGCAAGATACGCAACCGTTGAATCTCCCGTTGCATCTACTGTGTTTTTAGCCTTTATCGCCTCAAGACCGTTCCTTCCCGCCGCTATTACGCCGCATACCTTTCCGTTTTCCGTAAGTGCGTCACAAACAGTCATTCCCAAAAGCTGTGTTACGCCGGCATCCTGCAATATTTCGGAAAGCACTAACTTTGCCTGCTCTATGTCGTATATTATATGTCCACGGTGATTTTTCCAGCTTTTTCCGGGTCCTCCTGCTCTTTCGGCAAGAGCATTTACTATTTCAAGCGGAATACCGTCTATTGCAATATTTCCCGACTCCGTTCTCAGGCAATTGAATACCGAACAGCACATTCCCGCTGTTGCAACTCCGCCAAGATAGTTGTTTTTTTCGAGAATTGCCGTCTTTGCACCATTCCTTGCGGCACTGAGCGCAGCAGCAATTCCGCCAAGACCTCCTCCTGCAACAAGTACGTCGTATTCTCCCGTAATCGGAATTTCTTTGTTGGTTATATTTACGGTCCGCATACTATACCTCCGAAAAATTTATCATGTATATTATTACATACAGTATAGTTTTTGTCAATGGTTTACTGATATCTTGTCCGATTTTTACTATAGATACCACAAGCAAGTTGAAAAAGCAATAGCAAACGCAAAAAATGCAGCTTATTGGCTGCATTTTTTGATGAATTTACAAATTATACATATGCACATTAATTTCTTGGAAATGTTTGTATACAAACGGTGTTTTTTCAAATTTCATATCCTAAAATGAAAGAGACTTTTAAATTCGCCCCCGTTGTTAGTGAATAATAGCTGTAGGCTTTTCGATGATTATAATGCTGAAATAGACGCAAAAAAAGATAATTTCACCGTGAAATTATCTTTTGAATTTTGCACCGCTTATTTAATTGTATTAAAATTGACCGTCTATGCCAAATAAGAACGGAGATGTCGATACAATCTCCGTTCTTTTCTTTTTGCCCCGAAAATGGCTTAAAATAAGGGGGTTCCGAGGTTTCATACGATGAAAAAATCAACCGCTTTGGTGTGTTTCCAAAGCGGTATTTGCTTTAATTTTATACACGAAAAAATGTGCCATTTTATAGTGAGCAAAAGCGTTTTCTGGCATTTTCTACCATTTTATAGCATTTTATAGTGAAACACTGGTGGATAATACGAAGAGAGTTATTTTGCTCTTAATCCGGCAAATATTGCATCTTCTACAGACTTAAGGCGGCTTCTTGTTTCAACTTCCATTTTTGCTTCATATAAGTGAATTCCTTTTGCAAATTTCATTTTTCCGTCTGACATATTGCCGAAAGTGACCTTGAAATCATCATTGAATCTCGTAAACCCGAACTGTCTTTTTTCACCGCCGTCGCAGAATATGCCGTCTGTTGTAAAGCAGACCACTTTTGTACCTCTGTCGAAAACAGCCGTGACAGTGTGATTTTTCATATCTTCGAGTAATACATCGTCGTTTATAAATTCATTTTCACCGGCTTTTATAACAATATTTCCGTTTTCGCATCTTGTCACTTCAAAATCGCCGTCACGGAGAATTTCACCGATTTTTTCGCCCGTTTCAAAACGGATGCTGAAGGATTCGGCATTTACATCAAAACAGGGACTGTCCTGCCAACCGTCAAATTCTTTTTCCTGCCAAAGACTTTCAATAAGTGCCTTGTCGATATGATGAACTCTGGCAATTTCTTTCTGTGTTTCAGTAAGATAATATTCGCCGTCATCCTCGATTAAATCGGGGTAGCTCATTCTGATTTTCGGGTCATCGTCATAAAGCACAATCTTCGGATTTCCGAATTCAAGCGCCCTTCTGCCGTTCTTTTCCACTTCCCAAGCACCGCAAAGGAAAACGGGATTTCTGCCATCATAGGATTTTCCTCCGTGATTGTGAAACCAGTAAAGATACTTTCCGTTTTCACATTTCCAAATGAAGTTTGCCGCTCTCGGATGTTTGAAAACTCTTCCGTTTGCATATGTCATGGGAACAGGCTCCGTAAAGGTGTGACAGTCATCGTAGCTGTACGCACAGTATGGATGTCCGCTGACTGTTCTGAACACACAGAAAACAGTACCGTCGGAAAGTCTTACAAAACTGTGCTCTTCTGAAATTATGCTTACTTCTTTCGGAGCACGGATGCCAATCTTGCCGTCGGGAAGTGTTTTCCAGCTTAGTTTTTCGGGATCTCTTTCGGTGTTTATGTTGTCACATTCAAGTAGTACGCCTTCGCTGTGTTCCATGAAGGTTAGACCAAATTCGCGGATTTTGTAAAGAGGTACAAGAACTCTGTCCTGTATTTCAAGAGGCTTGCCCACGTTCCAGAAATATTTTATTTTACCGCTGTAAGGGTTGAGCCTGTCAACCTCAAAATCCCGCTGAGGAATGTCGTGCCATTTTTCCGACCAGGAAAGGCCGTTGTTATCGCTGTACTTGAAGACAAAATGCCCCTGTGTGTCAACTCTTGTACAGATGCCGTCAGGATAATCGGGATGAGAGCCTATTACTCCGCGAAGATTGTCTGCATTGAAGTTGTAGAAGCAGTAGATTCTGCCGTACTTTGTCTTATACAGAACAGAATATGATGATTCGGGTGCTTCGGAAGATTCAACATCAACAGTGTCCTTCCACGTTTTGCCCTTGTCGTCACTTCTTAAGGAAACAACATGCTGACCCTTTGAGCCTTCTTCAAGTCCGCCTACAGTCAGACACATGAGCCAGTGATTGTCGTCTGTTTTGACAACATAAGGCTGGTCGCTGTAACCGTCATGACGGATGATGTATCCGTTTTTGATGTTTCTCATATCCATAAAGAAAGCCTCCTACTGTGCACTTTGCCACACAGATACGAATTTTTCGAGGGTTTGCATTGCACCCATGTTTTCATATGGACGCATTTCAAAGGATGCCGTGGCATTTTCCTGCTTGGTATATCCGATTTCATTTAAAAGCTTTATAAAGGTAACACCGTCTTTTTCGGTATATTCCGAATCGGGATAACTCCAGGGAATGTGCTTGTCGCCGTAGAATGGACTTTGTTTGTTTTTTATTACCGCATTGCCCATGTGAATGTGTGTAAGTACATCACGGCATTTTTCGACGGCACTTTCGAGGCTTTCGTGCATAATCGGAATATGGCTCATATCAAGAAGCAGACCGAAATTTTCATACCCTTCTTTTCTCATAATTTTTGCAAGCTCTACGCTCTCGGAAAGAGGACCGCAAAGAAAATGCTTGTCTATGTCCCAATCTGTAGGTTCAAGACAGATTTTCATATCCTTCGGTATCTGTGACGAAAGCTTTATAAGAAATTCAGAATATCTTTCGAGTGCTCCTTTGTGGTCATTAACGTCATCGGGTCCCGAACCGAACACGATCTTTTTTGCACCGCATGTAACTGCATATTCAATTTCACGCATGAAAATGTCATAGGCATATGTCCTGTCCTTTTCGTACTTTGACGAAGGAAAAACAGGTTCTTCTCCGAATCTGTCGCCGGTGTTGTAGTTTATCCATTTGCCACAGTCACGCAGAACAGCAAATTCTTCCTTCGACCTTTCTTTTCCGCGCCATATCCATAAATCGAGGGCATCAACAAGGTCGGTTTTTATGATTTCCTTTAATGTTTCGGTATGTACCTTTTCATCAGTCATGGATTCGGGATACAGAAACATATGATTTATACCTAAGATTACTGACATGCCGCAATCATCTCTCTTTCGTAAATAAGGTACTGCGACCATGTTTCAAGAAGCTTTTCACCGCGCATCACAGCAGTATTTTCGTTTTCAAAGATTTCGGGGTGAAGATTCTTCATAACTTCAAGATATCTGCACTTTGAGTACTTTATTTTGATTTCATAAGGAGGTTTGAGCATAAAAGGAGAAACATTTGCGTTTACTGCCTTCTTTGCCGCCTCTTTGAGAAGCTTTGCCGTAACATCGGGTGTGTAGCAGATTGCCGAATCTTGCGAGAGCGACTCCTTTACCGTACAAGTTACAATGCCATCAATGAGTTCTTCCGCTTCTTTGCATCCCATATCATCGCCCGTAACAAGCTTCAATGGTACACCCGCTTCGCCTGCAAGTGCCGCCTTAACACCGATTTCACCAACGAGAATTCCGTTTAAGTGAATGGAATCATACTCACGAAGGTAGCTGTGCTGCAAAAGTG
>JAZNIM010000240.1:0-20265 GCA_045577475.1 Eubacteriales bacterium
GTCCTTGACAGAGCCTGAATAGGTGTCGCTGTTGCAGATGGCAAAGCCGCCGTTTGTTCCCTTTACGCCGAACCAGGTAAGTCCCGGTTCTTCCTCGCCGTCAGCAGGTCTTTCGATGACGCCGAAGGGTACTTCGTAAACAGCTTTTGGATTTTCAACATCAAACGCCCACTTGAGCTTTAACATCTTGTGCTTTTCGTTCCAGTTTACGCTTGACTTGACTTCAAGCTTGTCGCTTCCCGAGTAAAGGGTGAAAATCTGTGTAAGAGTGGAGCTGTTGTATCTGCTTGTTACTTTAACGGAAGCACGCACGCCGCCGCTTTCCATAACTACAATTTCAGCATCGGAAAAACGTGCCATTTCATCGGTAAAGAAGTTCTTTGCATGGCTCCAGGTATCGTGGTAATACTCGTCAATTACAACGGGAACGGCACTTCTGTCACATATAAGCTCACGCTCGTTCTTTTTGTCAAAGAAGGAAATGATATAACCTGAATACTGCTCAAACTTTATTGCATAGTATTCGTTTTCAAGCAATACCGTCGCCTTGTGTTCTTCGTATGAGCATCTTACACCCTGTGCATATGCGTTGCAGTCGGACTTGTCGTGCTCAAAGCCTTCGGGAAGCTCTCTTACTCCCGCATTCTGCAGATAGTATACCGCATAGCCGAGAGGCGGAACATCTGCCATAAACGCCGTATCTTCTCTGTTATAACATTCCTTTGTGGTGGAATATACAAGCTGGAAAGGAACTTTATTTCCGTCCTTGTCGCATACTCCGTGACAGCAGTTGTTAACCTGAACACATGCACGTACGGGGAAGGAATGGGGATTGAATACAAATACGGGAAGTCCCTTTTCCTTGTCCTCAATTGTGGAAACAGCCCATGAAATTGTCTGAAGGGCATTGTTTTCCGCAACAGCAGCTACTTCCTGTGCCGAGCCGTACATGTAGGCGGTGTCGTCATAGGCTTCCTTGATGCTGCAACCGTCCATGATGTCGTGGAAGTGCATAAAGCATACGTTTCTCCAGGCATCTGCAAACTTTTCCGTGGGATATTTCTTTCCGCAGAGCTTTTTCGCAAGAACGCTGTAGCTTTCGGCTGCCACAAGAGAGCACTCACTTCTTCTTATGCCGTTTTTAATTTTGGAAACGGTTGCATAACAGCCTGCTGCGTGGTGCTGAAGGTCGTCGTGATATTCGGGAATTTCGTAGCCGTCCTCTCGGACTCTGTCGTAAAAGTCCACAAGATTTGAAAAGTGCATTTCGTATTCGGGGTGAGATTTTGCGTATGCCGTAAGAAGCTCAATGTGGCGTATAGTAGGACCGCCGCCATGGTTGCCTACGCCGTAGAAGAAGGGAATAGCTTCAATATCGGTTTTGGTGGTTTGGTTGAGGTAATCAATTCTCTCCTGAAGCTTTTCCTCGTCCTCAAACTTAAAGCAGTAAGGGTCGAGTATTCTGTATGTAAGAACGCTTGAGCCGTCGGGACTTACCCAGTTGAAAATATCGGAATCAAGGTTGTTTTCCTGAGGAGAGGGACGCATAAAGAGGTATCCGTTCATGCCGCTCTTTTTCAAAATCTGAGGAAGCATTATGTTGTGACCGAAGGAGTCAACATTATATCCGACCTTAGCGGTAGTGCCGAAGTTTTCCTTAAAATATCTCTGTGCATAAAGTGACTGGCGGGCAAACCCTTCACCCGAGGGAAGGTTACAGTCAGGCTGAACGTGCCAGCCGCCGACGATTACAAATCTGCCTTCCTTTACTCTCTGCTTTATTTCCTCAAACATTTCGCCGTCAAATTCTTGTATCCAGCGGTAAACCGAGGCTGAGGAGCACACGAATTTGAAATCGGGAAATTCCTTCATTCTGTCAAGAGCCGAACGTACCGTTGCCTTTGCTTCAGCCGAACCCTCCTGCCATCTCCATTGCCACACGGGATCAAGATGGGCGTTTCCCACAAGATAAAATTGCTTTTTATTTTTCACGTAAATCTCTCCTTTTTCACTTAGAAACTATTAAAAAAAGGGTATCATTTTTTTGTGCTTTTGTCAAGTGTTTTCAGAGTGGAATTATAATATACTTGGGATTTTCTGCAAATCCTTGTCCCACGGGGCTTTGTCGGAAAAGCTGTTTAAAATTTGTTGTATTGCTTAAAGTGGAAAATATGGGTTTTGGTTAAGATTTGTTAGACAATTGTTAGACATTGCATGAGATATAGGCAATAGCTCGTAAAGCACAAAACCGTCATATAATAATACGTCATATAATAATAAATGAAAAAACACGTTCACTATAGGGTGTACTGTTAAGGATATTAATTTTAAAAGGCAGAAACTAAATTGATCGTTTCTGCCTTTTGTTGTAGGGGCGATTCACGAATCGCCCGTTTATAAGGTCTTAGAATTATCCTGATACTTTGGAAAATACGACACATTTTCCCTGCTTGTTGCAGTACCGGACAAAAATGGTGAATTATATTTACCGTAACTCCTTTGGAGTTTTACCGATCAATTTTATAAATATTTTTCTGAAATAATTTGATGAGGAAAAAACTACGCGAGTGTTTATTTCCTCAATAGAAAGATTCGTATGCGAAAGCAGGTCAAGTGAGTGTTGAATCATGATGTTATGCTTGTATGCTACGGGTGTAACCCCCGTTGATTTTCTAAATAGCTTTAAAAAACGATTCACTGCAATGGCACAACTCGGCCGGTGTACTTATGGAAATATTCCGGTTATAATTATTTTCTATGTTCTCAACAGCAGGATTATTTTTCTTTCACTCAATAAACAGAATAACGGGAATGAGTGTTTCGCAAGGAACATCAATAATACACTTGTCACCGTCAGGTGAGAATGTAACATCTTTTAAAGTGCCGTCAGGTAAAAGCATCTCTATTTTTGATGGTGCTTTTTCAAACTGCATTTCAAGCTTTCCGATTTTGTCTAAACCAAGGTTGAATACGGCACACATGAGCTTGCCGTCCTCTGTATGTCCGCACTTTAAGTAAACCTCTTCATCGCCCGTAAAATACGCAGGCAGATAGGGTGTTTCTTTGAGAAATGACACAATCTGCTGTTTCCTGTAATAGTTGAGAAAAGCATATGCTTCGACGATGTTGTGCTTGGCTTTGGGTGAGCCTGCAAAGGTCATCACTTTCCCGCCGAGGCTGTTTTTGTAGATAACCGCACCCGGGAATAATTCCTTGAAATTCTCGTTGTCCTTTGTGTTGTAAATCATAGAGCTGACACGTGCACTTTTGTCCGTAATTTTCAACATGTTAAGATGTCTCTGAACGGCTGTAAAATGCTTTTTGCCGTCAAGAAGTATTCTTTCAGCATTGGCAGCTTCTCCGTCCCAAGGACACACTTCAACGCCGATATACTGCGAAAAGCCTCTGTCGCAAAGTGTCTTTGCACTGTCAGAGCTTAAAATTACACAGCCTTCCAGCATCTCTTTGATTTCCTCATCGGTCATCTTGACATTCTTACCGTCAAGACAGGCAACACCGCCGATTTCGGCATCTGCGTATATGGGAAGCCCCATTCTTTCAAAGACGCATTTTGCCCATTCGTTAAAGGTGTCATCATCACTACCCCATGAGCTTTTTAACGTAATATATTTCTTTTTTGATATGGGCATACGCAAGCCCGTCCAGCTGACTTTCGGTATAATATCGGTAAGAGCATCGTAAAAACCGCTGTATTTTGCAAGAATTTTTCTGTATGCTGTGCCGCTTTGAGGCTCAAAGCCAACACGTGTAATCCAATGCTTTGCACCTCCCAGTCCTTCAAGCAGCGAGCCTGTAAAGTGGGAATGAAGCATGGATGCACTTGTGCTGTATCTGTTCTGAGGACAGGTGTCGGTTTCTGCCAGAACTATGTCAGCCTTGTCGCCTATTCTGTACTTCTGGGATGCGGCTCTGAAAAATGACCACGTAAAGTATTTTGTTCCCATTTGGGAATAGAAGGCGTTATTCACTCTTGCAATAACCTTGTTGCCTTTGCCTGCAAGAATTTGTGCAATCTCGCCGCCAAATTCGGGAGGATTTCCAACACAGCTGTAGGATGCGGGAAGCCTTTCGTCTACGCTGTCAATGGCATCCCTCATGATTTTTGCAACCTCTAAAAGCGACTCCTTCTGGGTTTGGATAAACATTTCTTTTAATTTGTCATACTTTTCGTCAGCAGACAGCATCATTGCCGAAAGCTCATCACGGGTGTAATTAGCCTTTGCAAGCTCGTTGAAGCGTTTAAGGTGCAAAGGACAGGTACAACCTCCGCCGTCACGGTGCATAAGACGAAGGTCATCGTCAATCATGATGTGACTCGGCTTATGAAGTGCTAATGTGCGTAAAGCCTTGTAAATATACTCGTGAAAGCCCTCATCATAAGGGCACACCACACCTCTTGCCACACCGTCAAAGCCAACATACTGCTGATAGGGAAACATTTCTCCAAGCAGCCAGCCGTGACCGATGGAAGCCTGAACAAGAATGCCGTTTGGAATACCCAGCTTGTCAAGCTTTTCTTTGTACACATCATACTTTTCGCAGAATGCCGCCGCTTTGTCGGAAGGAATCTTTCCTTCGGGAACAAGTGAAACGCTGAAAAGCGGCATTGTGGTTATACCTTGCTCTACCTGCTGTTTTATGTCCTCGCAGATTTCGTCAACGTGTCCGTCGGAAAAACGCATTATTGAAAAGGTGTATTTCATATAAATTTCTCCCTAAGATTATGTCAGTTTGCTTCCACAACGGAAATTTTATCGTTCTTTGACAGACAGTTTACTTCAACCTTACCAAATCCTCCGTGAACATATACTTCCCAAATTCGTGTTGTGGGTTTGTTTTGGTATTCGCCCTGTCTTTCTCCTATTGTGATTTGAACACTGCCGTCCTTTTCGCAGCACTCGATAAGTGTCTTGCAGCTTTCCTTTGACATATAGTCAAGGCTTTCGCCGTCATCCTCTCTGAAAACAAAGCTGCTCTTGCCGTAAGGATAGATATGAAGCTGAATAATTTCGTCGCTGTACTGGCTTGTATAATCTCTGTCCTGCCATTTTGGGATAATTGCACCGCCTCTTACGAAAAGTGCACCGCCTCTGTCCTTGGGAATGACATAGTTTTCAATGGTTTTTTCACCGTCATGCTCTTCACCTGTCCAGTAGTCAATCCACTTTCCGCGGGGAAGATATACAGTATTGGTGAACGCCGAAAGAAGCAGGTTTTCGCCAAGCATATACTGGTTTTTCAGCTCGGCACAGTTAATGTCGTCCTGATATTCCAAAGGCATGGGACGAATCATTGGCACGCCTGTTTCGTTGCACTCAATTGCACAGGAGTAGATGTAAGGCAATATGCTGTAACGCAGTCTTGCGTAGAAGGTGTATATTCTCTCGTTTTCTTCACCTGCAAACCAGGGCATTTCACAGCCTGACCAGGCATTATGGTGTGCCCAGGGAGCAAGCATTGCAAAATGAATGGCTTCAGGCTTATAGATATTCATATCAACAGTTGAATTCATAAAGCCTGACATTGCAAGATTTTGCAGCCAGATCATACTGCCTTCAAGACCGCCGTTGTCCCCTGTTGTAGCTCCGCCCCAATGCTGCTGTCCCGTATATCCGCCCGAATAGTGGATAAAGGGACGTTTGCCCGTCTGCTCTGTAAAGCCTTGGAACATCTGCTTCATAACAAGCACCTGTGAGATGTTGTGCATTTCAAGCTCGCTCTTGCCGTTGGTATAGATTTTTTCGGGATTTATACGCATAACCATATCTGCAGGGTCCAATTTAAAGCCGTCTGCACCGTCATTGACAAACTGCTTTACATGGTCATACCATGGTACAAGCTTGCTTTCGCCTCCTGCAAGGCCTTCTTCTCTGTCGCACAAATCGTAGTTCATACACAGCCACAACGCCATGTGAAAGCCGAAACGGCGAAGGGTTGACGGAAAAGTTCTGGGGCACTCTCTGCTTCTCATCCACTTTTCAATATGGAACTTTTTAAGATCCCACTTTTTATCAAAGGAATAATCGTAGAACTTTGTCATCCATCCCGGCTCAAGGCTTACGTTGTCACAGGGAATGTGCTTTTCACGGAACTTCAGCATGTCATTTAGAATTTCAAACTGATTCTGATGAATCTGAGCTATGTATGTAAGTCCGTACGCCCACTTTGGAAACAGCATGCTTCTTCCCGTAATTTCGGTATAATAGCCGAGAAGCTCTTTCATGGAGCTGCCATAGAACAGCAAAATGTCAAGCTCGTCATGGTTTCCGAGGATAGTAAGGCAGTCCTTTATGTTATCATCAATATCCACAAAATGCCTATCCTGTGCAAGAACAAGAACACCGATGTTCTTACTGCTCATGACAAATGGAATTGCAACCTCGTCAAACTGATACACCGTCCAGTTTTGTGCCGACATACCCCGAAGCTGTATTCTGTCACGTCCTGCTTCACCAAGACCGTAAAACTTTTCGTCCCTGTTAATTTCAAAGCTGATACCGAATTTTATATCCGAGTCCTTGCCGTCGGCATCTTTTTTTATGTCCATTTTTTCTATATCGGGACGGCCTTCAATATACAGCTTGCTGGGTATTTTGCCTGCAAACTTGTCGCACAGGTATTCAGACTCCTCATGCCATTTGCTGTCATCCTTTTCGGGACGGATATCAAAGCAAATCCTTCTTCCGTCCGGGAGCGTGATGCATGTGCCGTCAACCTTTATAGGACTTTCTTCACAAGGTGAGGGTATCTTTATAATGCCGTATCTTTCAAGATAGCTCTGTGGCATATCCTTGTGCTTGCTTATTCGGATAATTCCTTCCTTGATGAAGGTTACGTGAAAGTGTTTTGTGTTTTCCATGGTTTCTCCGCCTTTATTATTTTTTGTAAAAGGAAATGCTGTCAATGTGGTATGTACATTCTATTTCTGCAGGGTCTATACGCATACCCGTAACCGTTCCCGACCAGTTGGGATTGTCTGAAAGATTGTATTCTACACTGTAAAAGCCGTCCTTGTCAGCCGTAAGAAGCGATGCATTTCTTTCGCAGTTGTGGTCAGCTTTGAAAGCGGTCATGTCGTCTTTTTTGAAGAAAACAGATGAAAATGCTTTTTTGTCCGAGTCTATCTTCATGCGCACTACAACCGTATTATATGCCGAGGAATCCTTCAGTGCATCGGGTATGTTTATGAAGGTAATCTGAGGGTCAGCACTCTTGGCATCAAAGGAAAGAATTCCGTCGGAAACAACAGCATTTCCTATATACACAAGATTAAACAGCTGTTTGTCTTCATCGCTGTCAAAGTCAACCTCGTAAACAAGCTCGCCTTGGGGTTTTGCTTGTTCGGAAGGCACTGAAACGGTGTCCTTTGTTGTATAGAAGGAAATGGAGTCTATGTGATAGGTGCACTCTATTTCCGCAGGGTCAAGACGAAGTCCCTTTATCTCGCCAGTCCAGAATTTGTTCTTTGACAGGTCATATTCTACGGTATAGTAGCCGTCCTCCTCCTGTGACAGCTTTGATACATTGACTTGGGCACTTCTGTCTGCCTTATAGCCGTTCATATCGCTTGTCATAAAGAAGCAGGTGGAATATGGCGTTTTTTCCGAATCAATCTTCATACGCACTACCATGGTATCACAGTTTGAAGCATTTTTCAATACCTGCGGAAGCTCTTTAAAGGTAATTTGCGGGTCGGAATTATTCGCCGTTACCGTAAGAACACCGTCCGAAACAGAGGAGTTGCCAATAAATACAAGATTGAAAAGGCTCTTGTCGTCAGCCTTGTCAAAGGTAACTTCATACACAAGCTTGCGTTTGTTTTCAACATTCTCTGAATACTGCGACTGCTTTGCAACTTCGTTGTCGCCCTTTACAATTTCAATTCTGTCAATTGTGTAGATGCCGTTGTTGTTTGTTGGGTCAAAACGGAGCTTTGTTATTGTGTCGGTAAAACGCTCATTTGATAAAGCATCAAAGGTGTAGATTTTATAGCCGTCGCCGTCATTGGTGCAGTCCTTGAGAGAGGTTCTCAGTGTCTTGTCTTCATCAAAGGACTTGCTGTTGTTGGTGGCAAAGTAAAGGGTAAGACCGCCTTCTTCCTTTTTGCCGTGGGCATTGCCGAGATATTCATACTTCATGCGTACCTTGACGGCAACCGTCTTTGAAGCATCAAAGGAAAGCCCTTCTGCCATGATAAATCCGTCATAGCCTGTTGAAGCCGATGCAGAATAATCGGGCTTCATTTCAATAGCCGAGTTCCACACAACGCTCTTTGCATTATGTGTTGTCCACTTTTCGCTGTCATAGGGTACATCAAACTCCCACACGCCTTTTTTTCGTGAGGCGATTTTTTCGCTGTAATCGGGAGTGTTCACTGTTATATCAAGGCTTTGGTTTGTTTCGGTGTACTTTATGCCTGCATTGTCCATGAGGAATTTAATGGGAAGCACAGGCATGCCGTCATAGAGATAAAATGGCTTTGAAAGAGTCATTTCCTTGCCGCCTGCAAGTACCTTTTCGCTGTCAAGAGTAAATTCAAAACGGGTATTGTTCTGAGAAATAACGGTGAGTTTTCCCGTAAATCTGTTATACTCGTGATAAAGACCGAGGGATGAGAAAATACCCGATGCAGGCTCTGCAGCAATATATATTTCGCCGTTTTCGCTTGTGACATAGCTTGAGGGAAGGTTTACAAGCTCTTTTCCGTCCACCGTCACGGTTTTGCTTTTCTGGCTGTCGGAATAGGACAGATATTCAATAAAGTCAACCTCAAATGTGCATATTCCTTCAACAAAGTCAAATCTTAACTGCTTAAGTGTGCCTTGCCAGCTGTCGTTTGTTTCTGTTGAAATATAAATGTCGGTGTACTCATTTGCAGGAACGGTAAAGGCATAGCTCTTGCTTGCACTGTAGCCCGGTTTGTCGGTTGTGGTAAAGAAGATGTTACCGCTGTCGGACTTTGATGCCTTTATTCTGAAGTGAATCATGGCAATGTCCTTTGTGCTGATACCCAGATTGTCGGCAGACCACATAATGCAGTCATTTGCCTTGCTTTCGCACACAAGTGCACCCTTTTGCACGTCAACAAAACTGCTTGCAAAGTGCTGGTTGAAGGTGAAGTTATTCTTATCTTCTTCGGTTGTGAAGTCATATCTTTGAAGAACAACTTCGGGTTTGCCAACGGAGGTTTCGGTAACGGTAAGAAGTGGACGGATGGGAGTTCTTGAACTGTTGTAAAGACGTCCTATTCTTTCTTTTTGCTTAATTGTGGGAGTTACATCGTCATGAGCTTGGGGAGCATTTGTAAAAGCCTTTCGCCACAAATCCGCATAGCCGTAGCCGTTAAGTCCTGACGGTGCAAGCCAGTGACCTTCGGCATACTCATTCCAGGTGGAGAAATATATCACCTTGCTTCTGTAGCCTTCACTCTTGTTTTCCTGTGCTTTAAGAGCATCCTTGGCATAAGACAGAGCCTTTTCATGCTGTTCAAGGCTTGAAAGAGGCGAACGCTTGCCTTCCCAGCCAAGAGAGCTTCTGCCTGTGGCAATTGTGGGGATAAACGAAAGATTATCGTATGCAGCCACCCCATTTACGGAATTGGTATAGCTTGTCTTTAAAACCTCAGGGTCGTATGAGGACTCGGAGTAAGCATAGGGAGCTACACCGTCTGCACCCATTTTTGCCATTGTCTGATAGTCGCCGCCGACGTTGCTTCCGAAAAATACCGTTATGCCGTCAAAGCCGTACTTTTTGATGTCCTCATTCATAAAGTCAATGACTGCCTTACAGCCGTCAATACCGCCGAAGGTTTTGAGAAAGTTTTTATAGTCATACACCTCAAAGAAAATCTTGTTGTCAACCGTAAGATAATTCGGGTGTGTGAAATAGTATTCTACCCAGTTGTCCCACAGGAAACGGCGGAACTCATCAAGTGTCATGGTGACATTTGTATACTGTGCGTTTTCCCACAGTATGCAGAAATCCACATAATCTATGTACTTTGCATAGTAATAGCCGTCGTGGAGTGCGTACTTTAAATGGTTGTTCTTCTGCGGCTTGTCAAAGTCGGCTTTTGTCTTGCCATCGGCAAACCAGCAGAACTGCATGGCATCAATACCGTGTTCTGCCATCTGCTTTATTTCCCAGTCCATCGCCTCGGGATTGCCTTCGTCGTAATAGCCGAGAAGGGGAGAACATTCCTCAAAGGGAGATACAAAGTCCCAGCCCGAATGAGTTCCTTCTCTCCACAATGAGCACACACTCATAACAAGGGTGTAGTCATGGGAAACCGCCTTTTGGGGAACGGGACAGTAGTCGGTATATTCGCAAACGGCATGAAGCTTTATGTCGTCAAAATATACGCCCTTTTCACCGTCATTTTCCGTAACGTCAAGCACTATATTTTTCAAAGCACCCTTTTCAAAGGAAAAAGCACCCGTCTTCTTGCCGTTTACAAAAAGTGTACCCTCTCCCTTTGTTGTGTCGCCCTCGATGTGGATTATCTGCCATTGGTTGCTTTGCACCTTTGCACAAAGCTTGTCTGTGAAGACATTTCCGTTTTCAAGTGAAAGCTTAATGCCGCCTAAGGTAATTACTGCCTTGTCGACCACTTCGGGAAGATAGGCATAGGCTTCAAAAAGAAACTTTCCTTCAAGCTCATCAAAATCCTTTTGTGCCTTGCCTTTTGATGAAAAGTATAGGTTATTACCCGAATATGACACATTCTGTCCGTCAGTTACATTCCAGTCAGCAGGAACATAACCGCTTTCAAAGTTTTCCAGTACCGAAAAATTCTTGTAAAGCCTTGCTGTTTTGGGAGCAAAATACGGCTTTTCGATAACTCCCGTTGAATAGGTGAGCTTTGTTACATCGCCAAATTCTCCCAAAGAAAACAGTCCTGCATTTTCGTTGTTTATGAAAAGGATTACGGTTTTATCATCAAGGTTCATTTGTGCTTTGATATACACATCACCGCTTTTTGCAGCTATTTTTGTATCGGTACTGCCTGAGAGCGTCTTTACGTTGTAGGTATTACCCGACGTATAGATTTCAAGCACGTTTTCTTCCTTTGAGTTTTCAAAGTATACACGTATTCCGTTCTTCTCAGAGCCTACGTACATTTTTGTTTCAAAGGTTAATTTGCCATTTGTCTGCGGAGAAAAACGTCTGTTTATTGCGACAAAACCATCGTCACGTGAGTCAATAAGCTCGCTTGTGGTTTTACCGCTTATGTCAAGCACAGACGGAGTGCGGTTGTCATAATTCCAGGAGCTTGCAAGGTGGGTTTTGCCTCGTGTATTGTACTCAAGAGCCTCATCGTCAATAAGCATATACCCTTCGCACGTTTCAGGCAGAGGCGAAAGAGTGTCCTTTTTCCTGCTTTCCTTGTTTACGGTGCGGTTGATTATGGCACTTACTTCGCTTCGCTTGATTTTGTTAGTGGGATAAAAGGTGCCGTATTCGTCACTTCCCATGACAACGCCTGCGTTATACAGCATCAAAAGCTCGTGGAAGTATTCTTCATTTTCGTCAACATCGGGAATGGAGCAAACGCTGTTTATCTGCTCAAAGTATTCTTTATCCAAAGACTTTGCAAACAGCTCTGCCACCTCGTGACGGCGTATTTCTCTGTCATAGCTGTTAAACTGACCCTCCGAGATTATGCCGTACTCGAGAGCATAACCGATATAAGGGTCATACCATTTTCCGCCGTCGGCAGAAGGTATTTGTCTTGAATAATATACTGCATTGATTCTGCTTGCAACCGTTATACCCTGTGCCACGGTCATTGTGGAGTCGGGAGAAAAGGTGTTATCTCCCGTTCCGTTCACAAGTCCAAGCTCGTATGCTGCTTTTACATCCTGAAAGTACCACGCATTATCTTTAACATCGGTAAATTTGCCTTCGGGATACTGCTGCAGCTTTTCAAAGGCACAAAAGGCTGTCATGGATAAGGTGATGGCGGTTATTGCCGATGTAAGCAAAATAGTAATCTTTTTCATAGAATTGTCCTTTCTGTATTTTTGAAAACCCTCCCGAACTTTTTCGGGAGGGGAAAAGGAGAGTTTGGCACTTTTTGAGTGCCTATAATTACACACCATGTGTGGAATTATCTTGAATATTACTTGTTATCCCACAAATCCGAAGCATCTATCAGAACATCACTTCCCAAAAGGATGTCGCTTTGGGGAATTTTTATTTCTTCAATAACGGGAGCAGTATACTGTTTTTTCATGGCTTTCCTCCGTCAGTTTATACCTAAAATGTTATTGATATAAGCCTTTTGAGCATCGTCAAGACCTCTGTAATTGCTGTCGGCTATGGACTGTGCCACTTCCTTGATGCTGCGTGTTATAGCCTCGCCGTAGAAGTATTCGGTTCCGATTTTAACATAAGGTCTGCCGACAAATTTTGTTTCGTACTTGTCTTCGGTAATACCTACAAGCACCGCAGTAAAGAAGTAGCCTGACATATCGGTGTATCTGCTGTCACCGTCAATGCCTGCTTCAGCAGAGGTATTTGCATAAATCTTATCGTGAGAGTCCTTGAGGTATGCCGAGCCGTATACATATTTTATACCTGCTTCGTTTACATTACCTTTTCCTTCAACGGGATTTTCGCCAAAGCGCAGGTCGTTTATATCAGACACACTGTCGGAAATGGCAATGATAAAGCCGATTTCTTTGGCATCTGCCTTCATATCGGATGTTGTATAACCCATATATCTTACACCCTGATATGTTCCGTTGGGGTCAATACGCATGGAAGCAAGCTGAATTGTTGTGGGCTGAATTTTATTAAAACGAACATAAGGAAGGTATATACCCGAAAGCTTGCCTGCTTCTACACTAACACCTTTCACAACCGAGGGAAGTGACTTACCTGACACATTTTCAAGTGTTGTTGTATAGGTATATACGCTGTTGCCGTTTTCATCGGCAGTTTTTGTACTTGTGCCAAAGCCGTGACCGCCTGCGATTGCATCAAATTCTGTGCTTGAAAGTGTACATTCGCCATCAAAGGTGTATTTAACGTATGCATTCTCACCGCTTGTTTCAACAGATATTTCAGGAGTGAGCACGCTGTACTCAACGTCGTCGTCAAGGATAAAATGAATGTAGTCAACGTCTATTGACCAGCCATCCTTAAGACCGAAAACGTCAAATCTTCTCATGCTTCCGTTTTTACCGCTGATTGAGCTGTAGTCAAAGTAAACATACTGCCACTTGCCGATAACGGAGGTGTCAATATAGGCTGTTGCCGCAGGGTCAAGATAACCGCCTTCTTTAAGAGAGAATATATTCTTGACGGTAAGATTGCCTGAGGGCTGTGTGCTGTCAGAGGGAACATTGAGTCTGAGCTTTACAACAGCACCCTTTGTATCGTCAAATGCAACATAAGATGATGCGTTGTCAACACCGTATGAAAACTGGAATTTAAGGTCGCCGTCAGCCTGTGCAAGAAAACGTCTGTAGTCTGTGCCGTCACTGGCTCTCAGAATTGCGTGGGTGACATTACAGGTACTTGCGGTTGTAAAGTTTTTGAGGGTTGTTTCGTTTCCGTATACCGCACTTGCCGCATCGAGGGGAGCATTTGCAAAAAAGTCAACATTTGTTACGGGATTTGTTTTGATTTTATCACCCCATACGGCGTAAAGTGTTTTGTCGCAAAGTGCAATAAGGGTTGTGTTTGAAAGCGGCTCGCCGTTCTGTGTTTCCGCCCAGCCTAAAAAGGACTTATCCGAGAAAGGTGTGGGAAGTGTTACCTTTGTAAGCTCATCTACTGTCTTTGTTGTCTGACTTTCGCCGTCAACAAAGGTAAAGGTATAGCTGTTTGTGGCTGTTTTATCCGAGGGAATGTAATACAGCGAAACATTGTCAATGTAGAATGAACGGAAATCAGCCTTACCGTCTGCATTACCGCCGTTGTTCGTTACATAAAAGCCCGAAAGAGGCTTTCTTTCCGAGGCGGTATGGGTTGACCAGATATAGCTCCATGTGCCTTGCTCTGCAGGAAGATAGGTTTCCCATGTTGTGCTTGGATCAATAAAATTACCGCTTCTGTAGCCGTAAGCATCAACGCCGTCGGTAACTCTTGCTCTGATACCGTTTGAATTTATGTCGTTGCCCGAAGGTGAATATACCTTCATGCAAAGGGTGTATGTTCCTTCATTAAGAACAATACTTTTTCCGCCGTTTCTGAACTGGAATACAAAACCCGGATAGGTTGTTCCTGCCGTACTGTCTGTACGCACCCACATATAGCCGTTATCGCCCGCTGTCTGTCTTGTAAGAAGTGCCGAGCCGTTATAACCGCTGTCGCCTCTTATAAATCTGAAGGAGGTATAGCCGAGAGTGCCGTCTGTTACCTTTGAGGAAACATAGCTCCAGCTTTGTCCCGATGCCAAAGCCGCACTGTCGCCGCTTACTTTGATATTGTCCGTGTCGAAGTTTTCGCTGAAAATAAGCTCGCCGAGAATGTCTGTTTCTTCTGTAAGAGAAGCTGATGTGCTGTCAGAATAAGCGGTATTTTCCGATACGCTTTCAACTGTGCCAACCTGAACAGGTTTTGCCGCAGCCGTAAGGGATAATGCAAGAATCAGAATTGCCAATAATACTTTTTTCATGTTTTTCTCATTCCTTTTCAGTTATTTGTTTTTATATCTATATTAAATCCGTCAACCGTGACGGAAAAATCACACATTTTGCAAAACTCCAAAAGCGGAAGCATGGGCAGGTCGTCAAAAAGCTCAATCTTACCCGGCAAAGTCACCTCTTTGCCGTCCACAAGTGCAACACTGCTTTGTGCCGTAAAGTAAATATTTTTACCCTTACATTCTATATACAGCCGTTTTTCGGTATCATTCCATTCATGGTACAGCTTTGAGAGGGTGCAAAAATGGGAATGTGGGTCAAAGGAAAAGTAAATTTTACCGTCCTTTTCTACTGCCGAGTGACAAGGTTTGTATTCCTTGCCGTCTATTGTCATGCAGTAGCTTTCAGTCTTTTCAAGATACTCTATTTTTTCAAGTCTGAAGGTGCAAGCTGATTTTAAAGGATTAAGTCTTATTCCGCATACCTTTCCTTTCCACGACGGTACATCATCAAGAGGAAAATATATGCTCTGACCGTCGGGAGAAACCTCCATGTTAATGTTTCCCTTTGCCTCGGACCAGTCTTCGTTCTTTTCTGTGATAAAAAACAGCCTTGCCGAATTGTAGGGAAACATCACCTCAGGCTCATCCTCGCCGTATCTCCAAGCCTTCATGGTTACACGTATGCCGCATATTTTGTCAGCATCAATCTCATCATTCCAGACAATAAACGGATCGTATTCCTTTGATGAGCCTGCAACAACACCTTTTTCGTCACGTATGCAAACGCCGTTTACACATGTAATTCTGTTTTCTCTTAAAAGATTGGAAAAGTACACCGTCTTTACAACATTTGCCTTTAGCTCCTCTTTCACAACAAGCTGTGAACGAAGGGGTTTTCTGTCCTTTGGGTACAGATAACAAATTCTGTCAAGCTGTTTTTCCGTGGGACGTATATCGGTATGCTCATCCTGTTCATAGGTGAATGCCTTTCTCATGGCATCAAGATAGCCGAAGCCGTGGACGTTTGAAGGACAGATATATGTTCCCTCGCCATACTCATTCCAGGTGGAAAAGGCTACAAGCTTTCGCTTCCAATCCTCGCCTTTGGCTTTTGGAAGAACATCACTCTTAAACCATTCAAGCACATTTTCCATCGTCTTTGGGGTCATGACGGGAGAACGTGTGTCCGCCCATGCCACATTGTTAAAGCCTGTTGAAACGGTGGGAACATAGTGTGCATTCCGCTTTTCGATGCTTATTAAAGTTGACCTTTTTGTGTAGTTTTCATCATATCCGCCTTTGCCTAAGTTATAGGCATAAAAAGCATCAAGCCCCATTGCTTCAAACTCTCTGTCAAGTCCGTTTTCACCGGGTGACATAAATATTACGCCGTCAAAGCCGAGATTTTTTGCAGTCTGCCTCAGATAGTCAAATTCTTCCTTTACCGCCTGTACCGAGCCGAAGTCACGTATAAGTGCGGCTGTGCCGAATATTGAAATAACAAGCTTATTTTCAACAGTCATATATCTTGGGTCGGTAAAGTAGTAGTCAACCCAGAAGGGAACTATATATTTTCTGAAGGCTTGTCTGTCGGGGTGAGCACAGTTCATTGCCTCCCAGATAATGGCGAACTTCATTTTGTCGGAATACTTTGCATTGAAAAAGCCGTCATGCAAGGCACTTGACAAAAAGGGGGTGCAGATGGGTGCATTTTTCTGATTGCTGAACCAGCAGAACATTTCAAAGTCAAGTCCGTGCTCCGACATCCATTTTATTTCCCAGTCAGACACTTCGGGAAGTCCTTCGTCGTACCAGCCAAGATAGGTTTTGTTGTCATTAAAAGGACTTATCAGATCCCAGCCCCACTGTTCACCCGTCCGCCACAGCGAGCACACATTCATGCCAAGGTAATAATCCTTCTTTTTGGGAAGAACAGGCTGCGGAACATAATCACTCGGCTCATCGCCTATGGGGAACACCTTTATTTCACGGAATTTCATTGTGTTTGCACTGTCCGAGGTATATTCAATTGTTATTGCATCAACAAAGGAACAAGGATTTTCAAAATCAATGTAACCGCACACTTTTCCGTTGTGCTTGTATAGTGCTTTTCCTGTCACGATATCGGCTTCAATTCTTACCGTCTGCCAGACACCGATGCTGTGCTGTCTTAAAACTTTGCCGCTTGCATCAAAGCACTTTTCACCGTCATCGGTAACACTTACGGTGCACGTCTTGCCCTGCATAAGGCGGAAGGTGGTTTTTCCGAGAGTATTATCGGTAAAGAATTTTGCTTCAAAGCAGATTTTGCCTTCTGTTCTGTCAAAGGTGCGTACCGCTTTTGCAACACCTCCGCTATTCATCGTTTTTGCAATATAGGTTGCGATTTTTTCTTCGTAGTATTTGTGCCTGTAAATCTCGGCACTCTCATTTTCGCCATGCCACCTGTAGTCTAGCCCTCCCTCGGATACGGGAAAAACCATATCGTTTACAAGATAGTTTACAAACAGATGGTTTGTAAGAAGCTCTGCTTTGCCTTCGTCGTTTTTACCGTAGCCGATTTTTACTCTGCACAGGCTGTTGCCGTCAAGCTTTACGGAAACAGGAGAATTTCCGTCAAAAGAAATATTACAGGATTTGTTTTCAAGCTCAAACTCTATGCCCATGCAGTAATATCGGTTCTCTGAAGGAGTATCAAGCCTTTTGCCGTTTGCATGGAAAAATCCGTCTTTTTGCTTTACCGTGAGAACTTCCTTTAAATCAGTACCGTAAAATGTGATATAAAAGCCGTCGCCCTCATCAAGTCTGAAGGTGCCGACATAAGACACCTTGGTGTTTTCCACGGGTCTGAAATCACGTTTTGCACTTACGCCGTAACAAGTGTTTTTATCCGTCGACAGAACACAAGCCCCAATTTTGTAAAAATCAATATTGCTTCCTCTTAAATCAAGGTCCCAGCCTGACTGTATGTCACGTATTGCACCCATTACCTTGTCATCTATAAGATATACCGCATCCTGTATGCCTTTTATTTCTGCCACTTGACCACCTCACGGAAAATATCAAAAATTTTGAAAAAATCAAAAAAGCTCTTTACAAAAGAAATTTCTTTTGCTATACTTAATGATACATCAATTAAAATCAAAGAACAATAAGAAAAAAGGTGAATATCTTTGAAAAAAGACGGCACAAAAGCAATATTACCCCAAAAAGTAGAAAACAAGAACCTTCTTGAGGTAAACGGACTGTATGCAGTTCTGAAAGGCTTGCGTCATCCCAACTTTGATTTCAAGGGAGAATACCACGCTTCCTGGGAGATGGTATATGTAATAAACGGTCACATGGGTGTCAGCGCAGACGACAGGGTGTATGAGCTTAAATCCGGGGACATGATACTTCACAAGCCTATGGAATTTCACACCTTGAAAACTCTCGGCAAAACCTCGGCTGAAATTCTGATTATTACGTTTTCCATGGACGGCGGTCTTTCCCACGAGCTGAAGAACAAGGTGTTTCACCCAACCGGAAGTGCTTTGTCGGCACTGAAAATGCTTATGGAAACACTTGACAAAAACGGCTCAAAGGAAAGCTTTTACGATTCGGTGGACTATCTTGTTGTGCTGGGAAAAGCATTGCCAAAGCAGTTGGTGTTTACCCAGCTTGAGGCTTTTTTGCTTATGCTTCTTTATACCGAAAACGCAACTCTTCCCACCGTCAAAAACGAAGCATCGGAATTATACAGCAAAATTGTGGAAATTCTCGAAGAAAACGTCTACGGCTGGATACCCATTTCGGAAATAGCAAGAAAGTGCAACCGAAGCGAAACCACCGTTAAAAGCTGCTTCAAGAACTACACGGGATGCGGTATTCACAAGTATCTTCTTAAAATAAAAATGCGTACTGCCATAAAGCTATTACATTCGGGAATGAGTGTGGGACAGGTCAGCGAGGCTCTCGGCTTTGAGGATGCAAATTATTTCAGCACCGTTTTCAAGCGAGAAATAGGCAGCAACGCAACGTCTTACAAGTAGTATTAAAGTTACACATACACAAATGTAAATAAAACAGGAGGATGATTTAAATGACACAATGGCAAGGCAAAAAATGGTACTGCTACGGCACATCTATGACAGACAACAGCGGAATGAAAAACGGAGGCTTTGTTACGGGATACTATTCCAAATATCTTGCAGAGTATTCGGGACTTGAAGAACACAACTTCGGAAAAGGCGGCAGCGGAATTATCCCAAAGCTTCACGACAACGACAACATCAAAACAAGATGTATGACTCTTGATGACGGCAAAGCCCAGGCGGACTTGATTACCGTTGAAGTTATTCCCAACGATATGAAGGGTGAGCTTGGAGAGATTACTGATTTTTGCGATGACACCTTCTGCGGAAACCTCAATCAGATAATAGAGTATCTTCTTACCAACACAAATGCTGTTGTGGTAATTCTCATTGCTACAAGAGCAAGGTATCAGCACGACAATCCTTCCGTTAAATACTCACCTGCAAGCGATGCTTTAAAAAAGCGTATGGCGTGGGAGTCTGCCGTGGAAAGCATTTGCAAGATGCACGGCATTGAGTGCTGGAACGGCTCAAATGAGGCAGGACTGGGATACTTCAGAACTGTAAAAGACAACTCCCTTATATGTGACCAAATTCATCTGACCGACAAGGGCGGAGAGCTTTTGGCAAAATACTATTGGGGAAAGCTGAAAAATATATATCCCTTTAACGACTGACGAATTGTTGGCTTTTTTTGTCTTACGTGATACACTTCTTATAGATTGAAATATTGATTTACGATAAAGCTGTCTTCCTGTTTTTGAAGAAGAAAAATATGAGCCTACGATTTACACTGCAGAACAAATGAGAGCACTTTTGGAATATGCCGAAAAAACTGAAAGCGATCTTATGCTTTTCCTTTATCTCATAATGTCCAGTGGTGTACGTAAAGGCGAAATTCTTGCTTTGACGTGGGATGGTGTGGATTTTGAAAATGGAACTATCAGTATTTGTAAAAACAGAACAGGCAGCAGAACCGTCATAATAGAAAGTGTCACAACGCTCAAAACAAAGAACGGTTACAGAACCATTCTGCTTTCCGGGCTGATTTTCAATATACTCGAAATTCTCGGCAAATCCTTGTGCCACGAGGCTTTACAGGAAAAGCTGTTTAAAAATTGTTGTATTGCTTGAAGTGGAAAATGCGGGTTTTAGCTGAGATTTGTCAGACAATTGTTAGACATTGCGTGAGATATAGGCAATAGCTTGTAAAGCATATAAACAATGTGTAATGATAAAGACACGAACTTTTCACTGTTCGTGCCTTTTATTTTTCATGCCAAACTGTTGATCGTTTCTGATTCTTAATTTAGCTTTATAATACCCAACCCAGCTAAGCTTTTGACCGCAGAGAGTGCAATATTCCATGTATTCTCTTTCGATATTTCTGTCACATCGCGGACATACATCGTAAGTTTTTCCCAATTTTGGCCGGAATTCAACGGTTGTTACCCTCATGGGTTCTCTGTATAAAAGTTTTTCTTCGACTGTTTCTTCAGTTTTCTTTTTTGACAAGGTCATCCTACTCCGATTATTGTATAAAGTGGTGAAGGATTATACTACAGAAATTAATTA
>JAZNIM010000241.1:0-7578 GCA_045577475.1 Eubacteriales bacterium
ACATCACAATATCCGGTGCTGACAAGCAGAGAGTCGGCGAGGTTGCAGCTATCATCAGAAGCAAGAGACCCCCCGAACCCTACCACGGCAAGAGGATCAAGAATGTTGAAGAGCATATCAGACGTAAGTCCGGTAAGGCCGGCAAGTAATAGAGAAGGGAGTGCAGATAAATGTTTACAAGAAAAGACAGTAATATTCAGCGTAAAAAGAGACATACAAGAGTCCGCGGAAAAATCAGCGGCACTGCATCCCGTCCGCGTCTGTGCGTATATCGCTCACTCAGCAATATCTATGCGCAGATTATTGACGACACATGTGGCAAGACCTTAGTTAGCTGTGCATCCAACGAAAAGGAATTCGCAATGTACGGCGGTAACAAGGAAGCAGCCAAGAAGGTTGGCGAAGCAGTTGCAATGCGCGCAATCGAAAAGGGTATCACCGAAGTTGTATTCGACAGAGGCGGATACATCTACCACGGACGCGTTAAGGAACTCGCAGAAGGCGCACGTGAAGGCGGATTAAAATTCTAAGGAGGGTAAATATGGCTAGAAATATAGACCCTGCAACACTGGGCGAGCTTACCGAAACAGTCGTAGAAACCAGAAGAGTTTCCAAGACAGTTAAGGGCGGACGTATCATGCGTTTTGCTGCAGTAGTTGTAGTAGGAGACCAGAACGGTCATGTTGGCTACGGTATCGGTAAGTCTGCCGAAGTACCCGAAGCTATCAGAAAAGCAATTGAGGATGCAAAGAAAAACATCATCGAAGTATCCCTCAAGAACACAACAATACCCCACGAAATCGTTGGTGAATTCGGTGCGGCAAGAGTTCTTCTTAAGCCCGCAGCAGAAGGTACCGGAGTTATCGCAGGCGGTACGGTTCGTGCAGTTGTTGAAGCAGCAGGTATCAAGAACGTAAGAGCTAAGTGCCTGAGAAGCAACAACAAGATTAACGTAGTTAAGGCAACCTTCGAGGGCCTTGCAAACATCAGAAGCGCTGAACAGGTTGCTAAGATGAGAGGCAAGTCCGTTGAAGAAATCATAGGCTAAGGAGGTAGCAGCAATGTCAAAGGTAAGAATTACATTAAAGAAAAGCCTTATCGGCCGTAAAGCTAACCAGATTGCTACAGCAAACTCTTTGGGCCTTCGCAAGATAGACGATACAACAGTTCAGGAGCTTAACGCAGCAACACAGGGCAAAATCAACGTTATCTCCCACCTTGTATCCGTAGAACAGGAGGGCTAATCAATGAAACTTCATGAATTATCTCCCGCAGCCGGCTCCTCCAAGAAGGCTTGGAGAAAAGGTCGTGGACACGGTTCCGGTAACGGCAAGACTGCAGGTCGCGGTCATAAGGGTCAGAACGCTCGTACAGGCGGCGGTGTAAGACCCGGTTTTGAAGGCGGTCAGATTCCGCTTTACAGAAGACTTCCCAAGAGAGGCTTTACAAATGACATGTTCAAGAAGGAATATGCAATCATCAATGTAGAGGCTCTTGATAAGTTCAACGATGGCGAAACAGTATCCATCGAAACTCTCGTTGAGCAGGGCATCGTAAAGAAAGAGCTTTGCGGACTTAAAGTACTCGGCAGAGGTGAAATCACTAAAAAGCTTACCGTTAAAGCGACAATATTCTCCGCAGGAGCAAAGGAGAAAATCGAAGCCGCAGGCGGAAAGGCTGAGGTGATCTAAGGTGCTGAAGACATTAAAGAACGCTTGGAAAATCGCAGAACTGAGAAGTAAGCTTGTATTTACAATCGTAATCATAGCACTTTACAGACTCGGTTCGGTAGTTCCGGTTCCCTATATCAATGCAAGTGCTCTCGGAAGCCTTTTTGAGGGACAGAGCATCTTCACATACTTCAACCTTATTTCAGGTGATGCATTGTCAAAGGCAACTCTGTTCGCTCTCTCAATTTCACCTTATATCACAGCATCAATCGTTATCCAGCTTCTTACAATCGCTATTCCTGCTCTTGAAAGACTTTCCAAGGAAGGTCCTGAAGGCAGAAAGAAGCTTACTCAGATTACCAGATACTGCACAGTAGGTCTTGCACTTCTCACCAGCTTCGGTTACTACACATACCTCAGAAGCATGGAAGGCATCCTCGTTTCCGGTGCAGATAAGTTCGGATTTGAAGCAATCGTTATTATCACTTGCTACTGCGCAGGTGCTGCTATCATTATGTGGCTGGCAGAAAAGATTAATGACCACGGTATCGGTAACGGTATCTCCATTATCCTCTTTGCCAACATCGCAGCAAGCCTTCCCAACATCCTTATGACTGCTTTCGGTCAGGTTGGTACAAGTGCAATCGGTATCCTCGTTCCTGTTGTTACAATTGCAATCATCGCAGCAATGATTATCTTCGTTGTTTACGTAACTAACGCAGAACGCAGAATCCCCGTTCAGTATGCAAAGCGTCAGGTTGGAAGAAGAATGTACGGCGGTCAGAACACCTACATTCCCATGAAGCTGAACATGTCAGGCGTTATGCCTATCATCTTCGCAGGCTCCATCGCTTCCATCCCTGCAACAATTGCTATGATTATCAAGCCTAAGGCAGGCGGAGTTTGGGACTTTATCGTAAATAAAATCTTCAACTACTCCTCACCCGTATACATGGTAATCTACTTCCTTCTCATTATCGCCTTTTCTTATTTCTATCTTGCAATTTCATTCAATCCTGTTGAAATTTCAAATAACCTTAAGAACAACGGCGGTTCAGTACCCGGTATCCGTCCCGGTAAGCCTACTACCGACTATATCACAAGAATTCTTGGTAAAGTAACTCTTATCGGTGCAATATTCCTCGGTATTATCGCAACACTTCCTCTGCTTGCAGGTATCGGAAACGGTCCTCTCGCAGGTCTTGCATTCGGCGGTTCTTCACTGCTGATTCTCGTAAGCGTTGCACTTGAAACTCAGAAGGAACTCGAAGCACAGATGACAATGCGTCATTATAAGGGCTTCCTTGACTAATCCACACATTAAAAAGAGGAACATTCAATGAATATTATATTTTTTGGAGCTCCCGGTGCGGGTAAAGGAACACAGGCTGAAATAGTCAGCGAAAAGCTTAATATACCTACAATCTCAACTGGTGCCATCATCAGAGCCGCTATAAAGGGCGGAACCGAAATGGGCAAGTCCGCACAGAGCTACATCGAAAAGGGTGCTCTTGTGCCGGATGAGGTTGTAATCGGTATTATAAAGGATAGACTTGACGAGGACGACTGCAAAAACGGATTTATTCTGGATGGTTTTCCCAGAACAATCCCTCAGGCAGAAGCTCTTGACAAGATGGGTGTGAGAATTGATACGGTTCTCGAAATCCATGTGCCGGACGAGGAAATCGTAACACGCATGAGCGGAAGACGAGTTTGCTCCAAGTGCGGTGCAACCTATCATACAAAGTATAATCCTTCCACCAAGGGTGATATGTGCGACAAGTGCGGCGAAGCTCTTTCAATCAGAAAGGACGACGACCCTGAGGTTGTAAAGTCAAGACTTGTTGTTTATCACAACGAAACCGAACCCCTTAAAGAGTACTACGGCAAAAAAGGTCTTGTAAAGACTGTTGTGGGTCAGGAAAAGCTTGAGGACACAACTAAGCTTACTCTTGAGGCTCTCGGTATCTGAGGCAAAAACTGATGATACTTTTAAAAAACGACGAAGATTTACTTCTTATGCGTAAGGCGGGGGAAATCACGGCAGGTGCACTTAATACCGCCCGTGAGCTTGTCCGTCCGGGCGAATCGCTTATCGCTATTGATAAGGCAATTCGAAAGTATATCGAAAAGTGCGGTGCAAAGCCTTCCTTTCTCGGTTACGGCGGCTTCCCTGCAAGTGCATGCATAAGCGTTAACGAAGAAGTAATTCACGGCATACCTTCCGACAGACGTCTGGAGGAGGGAGACCTTGTTAAAGTCGATGTGGGTACTTTTTATAAGGGCTTTCACGGAGATGCGGCAAGAACCTTCTTCTGCGGGAATGTCAGCGAGGAAGCAAAAAGGCTTGAGGAAATAACTCGGCTGAGCTTCTTTGAAGGAATTAAGTATGCGGACAGCCGATACAGAATCGGCGATATATCAAATGCGGTACAGATGTTTGCAGAAAATGCAGGCTTCTCCGTGGTAAGACAATATGTAGGTCACGGAGTGGGGAAAAATCTTCACGAGGATCCCGAGGTTCCGAATTTCGGAAAGGCGGGTAAGGGACCGAGAATCTACGAGGGTATGACTCTTGCAATTGAACCAATGATCAATGCGGGAACATACGACGTTGAGGTTCTTGATAACGACTGGACGGTTGTGACTCTTGACGGAATGCTTTCCGCTCATTATGAAAACACCGTTGCAATAGGTCCTAACGGAGCAGAAATACTCACAAGTACCGGCTGATTCATCAGAATGGAGGGAATCATTGTGTCAAAGGATGACGTAATGGAATTTGAAGGAGTTGTAACGGAAGCACTTCCGAATGCAACATTTTTAGTAAAGCTTCCCAATGAGCATGTGGTAACAGCACATATTTCCGGCAAGCTCAGAATGAATTTCATAAAGATTTTGCCCGGAGATAAGGTGACGGTTGAGGTTTCAACTTACGACCTTACAAAGGGAAGAATAACTTGGAGAGCTAAGTAAATTTAAATTACTTGTGCTCCATATAACAGGAGGATTTCAAAATGAAAGTTAAGCCTTCGGTAAAGAAAATATGCGAAAAGTGCAAGATAATCAAAAGACATGGCATCATTATGGTTATCTGCGAAAACCCGAAGCATAAGCAGAGACAGGGCTAAAATGCCCATAATGCGTCAGACGACGAGAAAACGAGGTGTAAATAAATGGCACGTATATCAGGCGTTGACCTTCCCAGAGAAAAGAGAGTTGAAATAGGTCTCACTTATATCTACGGAATCGGTCTTACAAGCTCAAAAGACATACTTGCAAAAACAGGAATTAATCCTGACACAAGAGTTAAGGACCTTACAGAGGACGATGTAGCAAAGCTTCGTGAAGTTATTGAACACGAATACACCGTTGAAGGTGACCTTCGCAGAAACGTAGCTCTCAACATCAAGCGTCTTGTTGAAATTGATGCTTACAGAGGAATCAGACACCGCAAGGGTCTTCCCGTAAGAGGTCAGAGAACAAAGACCAACGCAAGAACACGTAAGGGTCCTGCAAAGACAATCGCTAACAAGAAGAAGTAATCAAGAAAGGAGTGACATCAACCAATGGCAACAACTAAGAAAACAGTAGGTAAGAAGCGCCGCGAGCGTAAGAACGTTGAAAAGGGCAGTGCTCATATCCGTTCTACCTTCAACAACACAATCGTTACACTTACAGATTTAAACGGTAACGCACTTTCCTGGGCATCTGCCGGTGAAATGGGCTTCAAGGGCTCAAGAAAGTCAACTCCTTACGCTGCACAGACAGCTGCAGAAACAGCAGCAAAGGCAGCTATGGAACACGGTCTTAAGACTGTTGAGGTTTATATCAAGGGCCCCGGTCAGGGACGTGAATCTGCAATCAGAGCACTCCAGACAGCAGGTCTTGAAATCGTATCCATCAAGGACGTAACACCTATTCCCCATAACGGATGCCGTCCCCCCAAGCGTAGACGCGTTTAATCCGATAATCGGCATTATGGCAAAGACCATAGCCGCAAGAATGTTTTAAGGAGGAAAAGACAAATGGCAAAATATACAGGTCCAGCTTGCAGACAGTGCCGCAGAGAAGGCGTAAAGCTGTTCAGCAAGGGCGAACGCTGCTACACCGAAAAGTGCGCTCTCAGCAGACGTACAGGCGCTCCCGGTCAGCACGGTGCAGCTCGCAAGAAGATCGGCGAATACGGCAAGCAGCTTCGTGAAAAGCAGAAGGCAAAGAGATACTACGGTATCCCCGAAAAGCAGTTCAGAACATACTTTGAAAAGGCTGACGCAAAGGAAGGTATGACAGGTGAAAACCTCCTCTGCCTCATCGAGCGCAGACTCGACAACGTAGTGTTCAGAATGGGCATGGGCGAAAGCCGCAGAGATGCAAGACAGCTTGTTGTTCACGGACATTTCGAAGTAAACGGCAAGAAGGCAAACATCCCTTCAATGATTCTCAAGGCAGGCGATGTTGTTACTGTTAAGGAAACAAGCCGCAAGTCTGAAAAGATTAAGGCTCTCGTTGAAAACATGGAAAACAGAACAAGTCCTGCTTGGCTTGAAGTAGATAAGACAAACGTTGTTGGTAAGTTAGTAGCTCTTCCCAAGAGAGAAGACATCGACTTCCCCTTCGAAGAACAGCTTATCGTCGAACTTTACTCCAAGTAATAATGTATTTACAACTACAAGCGGAATCATAAACAAGGGAGGTTTTAGCATTGATCGAAATAGAAAGACCGAATATAACTACAGTCGAACTGAAATCCGACGGTTCTTACGGCAAGTTCGTAATCGAACCCTTGGAAAGAGGATATGGCACTACACTCGGTAATTCACTTCGCAGAGTGTTGCTCAGCTCTTTACCCGGAGTTGCTGCAACCAGCGTAAAAATTGACGGTGTGCTGCATGAAATCTCCATAATTCCCGGTGTAAAAGAAGATGTACCGGAAATCATACTCAACATCAAGGCGATAACCGCAAAGCTTCACACAGATACAGCTAAGACAGTAATCCTCGAAGCAACTGAAGAGGGCGAAATTACTGCAGGCGATATCAAGTGCGATGCGGACATCGAAATCCTTAACAAGGATCAGCATATCGCTTATCTTGAGGACGGCGGCGTTCTCAGAATGGAAATCACATTTGAACATGGCAGAGGATATGTATCAGGAGAAAAGAATAAGCTTAATCTCCAGAATCCTCCCATCGGACTTATTTGCGTTGACTCAATCTATACTCCCGTTTATAACGTGAATTATAAGGTTGAAAACACAAGAGTCGGTAATGTGACAGACTTCGATAAGCTTACCCTTGAAGTATTGACCGACGGCACAATTTCAGCCAAGGAAGCTATATCCTTAGCTGCCAAGATTCTCAATGAGCACCTCAGTCTGTTTATAGACTTGTCGGACGACGCCAAGAAGGCGGAAATAATGGTAGACCGTCAGGAAACCATTAAGGAAAAAGTGTTGGAGATGACTATTGAGGAGCTTGACATGTCTGTACGTTCCTTCAACTGCTTGAAGCGTGCAGGTATTGATACGGTCGAAGACCTTGTGAACAAGACAGAGGACGATATGATTAAGGTCAGAAACCTCGGTAAGAAGTCACTTGAAGAAGTTATTGCAAAACTTCATTCACTCAACCTCACCCTCAAGCCGGATGAGGAATGAGAATTAACGTAGAAGGAGGTACCTGAAAATGGCAGGAAACAGAAAACTCGGCAGAGAAACTGCGCACAGAAATCTGATGCTCAGAGGTCTTGTTACCTATCTGCTTGAAAACGGTCAGATTGAAACGACTCACAAGAGAGCTAAGGAAGTTAGCGCTCTTACAGATAAAATGATCTCTCTTGGTAAAGAGGGAACTCTCGCAGCACGTCGTCAGGCTCTTGCTTTCATCACAAGTCGGATCGTAGCCAT
>JAZNIM010000242.1:0-11231 GCA_045577475.1 Eubacteriales bacterium
TATCTTATCGGCACAAGCGAGCACTCCATGATAGGTAAGTTTATTGACACAATTATCCCCGAAGAAAAGCTCCCCTACACTCTTACCAGCTACTCTCCCTGCTTCAGAAAGGAAAAGGGAGCACACGGTATTGAGGAAAGAGGCGTTTACAGAATCCACCAGTTTGAAAAGCAGGAAATGATTGTTGTTTGTAAGCCCGAGGACAGCTTCAAGTGGTACGATAAGCTGTGGCAGAATACTGTTGACCTTTTCAGAAGCCTTGATATTCCCGTAAGAACACTTGAGTGCTGCTCAGGCGACCTTGCTGACCTTAAGGTTAAGAGCGTTGACGTTGAAGCATGGAGCCCCAGACAGCAGAAATACTTTGAAGTCGGCTCTTGCTCTAACCTCGGTGAGGCTCAGGCAAGAAGACTTAAAATCAGAGTTAACGGCAAGGATGGCAAGTACTTTGCTCATACCCTTAATAATACCGTTGTTGCTCCTCCCAGAATGCTTATAGCTTTCTTTGAAAACAACCTTCAGGCTGACGGCTCTGTACGCATCCCCGAAGCTCTCAGACCTTACATGGGCGGTCTTGAAAAGATACAGCCTAAAAAGGCGTAAATCTAAAGGCGCAAGGGTAGATGCCCACATCGACCCGCAAAATTAAGATTATATTGGAATAATCGGGCGGATGTGGGCATCCGCCCCTACGAAAAATGTTTTTAATATGAAAATTAGAGAAATACAGGACGAGATACTTCGTCTGAAGAAGGAAAAAGATTTTTGCATACTTGCTCACACCTACCAGACTCACGATATATGTGAGATTGCGGACTTTGTGGGGGACTCTTATGCTCTGAGCGTAAAGGCGCAGGGCGTGGAGAACAAAAATATTCTCATGTGCGGAGTTCGTTTTATGGCGGAAACTGCAAAGATACTGTCGCCCCAAAAGCATGTGTTTCTTTCTCATAAGGATGCAGGCTGTCCCATGGCAGAGCAGTTTACCAAGGATTATATTCTTGCAACAAAAAAGCGTTTTCCCGAGCATAAGGTTGTGGCATACATCAACACCACCGCAGAGCTTAAAACGGTGTGCGACGTGTGTGTTACAAGCTCATCCGCACTGAAAATTGTACGGAATATGGACTCGGACAAGATTTTGTTTATACCTGATATAAATCTTGGCACGTACGTTGCTTCGATGTGTCCCGAAAAGGATGTTCAGCTCCTTAAAGGCGGCTGTCCCGTTCACGGAAGCATTACCGAAGAAGAAGTTCTGGAAGCAAAAAAGGCACATCCCGATGCTCTTTTCCTTGTACATCCCGAATGTACGCCCGATGTTGTTAAGCATGCCGATATGACAGGCTCAACAAAGGATATCATGGACTTTGCAATTGCAAGTGATGCCAAGGAATTTATCGTCGGTACGGAAAACAGCACCGCAGAGCATCTTGCTTTTGAATGCCCGGATAAGAAGTTTTATGTGCTGTCCAAAAATCTTGTTTGTCCCGACATGAAGCTGACGACCATCACCGAGGTTTTGTCTTGCCTTAACGGCGGCGGCGAGGAAATCATTCTTGACAGAGATACAATTGATAAGGCAAAGCACTGCATTGATGAAATGCTCAGACTTGGCAAATAATCTTTATATATTATGAAATGAGGTATGTGCAATGAAAAAGATAATTGCAGCGATACTTGCGGTAATGCTTGCGGCATCGTCGCTTATTTCCTGTTCGGGAAAGACAGAAAAGGATGGCGGCGATAAAGTACAATCTGAAAACAATGTGGAAACCGTATCTTCCGAGAAAAACAATGAGGCTGATTTGAAAGAAGAAAAACAGCCCGAAGAAGTTCCTGAATCTGAATCGGAAAAATCCGAGGTTGAAACCAAGACGGCAGCCTTTGAAACGGTTGAGGAGTATTTGCTTGCACATCCCGACATAGCCGCTGCTGTTCAAAAGTCCTTTGAGGGCATAATGGAGGTGGAGATTGAGGCAAGGGATACCAGCCTTGTGTACATTTACAAGACGGATATGTTTGATTCCCTTAGCGACAATGCTTACAGTATTGAAAGAATGTATGACGCTATTTTCGGCAATATCGCCCCAAGTCTTGCACAGGCTCTTATTGCAATGCAGACCGTTATTGCAAATTTGGAAACTATAACGATTGAAATCAAAAACTCTTCCGATGAGGTTATATATTCCGATGTGATTACCGCCGAAGACGGCAAGGCTTATGCAGAGGGCGAGGACATTGATATTTCAGCAGTCGGCGAGGGCGGCATGAGCGTTGAAGATTATGCCAAGATTCTTGCCGGGGAGGAAGGCTACTCGAACGAAACCTTCACGGTGACAATTGAAGCAAGAGGCAACAAGATTGTGTATGTATACAAAATGAATCAGTATATAGAAAACACAAGCGAATTCAGGGCGTCCGTAGAGGACAGCTACGAGTCGGTCAGAGAAACTCTCGGTGAATTGTTTGCTTCTCTTAAAACGGTTACGCCTGAGCTTGAAGGAATTGTATACGAGTACGTCAATTCCAACGGTGTGGTAATTGCCAACTGCGAATATACGGAATGATATAAGCTGAACGGTTCATTGCGAGCCGTTCATTTTTTGTGTATTGACTTGTGTTAATTGCCGCGGTATAATTAAATTAAAATATAGGTTTGGAGGTGTAAAATATGAAAAAAAGCATTATGGTTATGTTTGCTGTTGTTTTGTTTCTGGCAAGCTGCGGCAAAAACAAAAGTCTGCCTAAAGAAAACATAATGTACGATGACGGTGAAGTCGTAAGTGCGGTGAGTGTTCCAAAAGGCGGGGATGATTTTTATATAGGCGAAGCAATCAGGCTTACAAAGGAGTCGGGAAAGCTTGCAAAATCTGATGAATTTGTTGCAATGTATACCTCGGATGATGAGGTAGCAGAGCAGATAAAAAGCATTGCCGATACTGATTTTGAAAACCCAAAGTCGGTAAAGTACCTGTATTTTAATAAGGATAAAATAATTGAATACCTTGAAGCCGCAGCGGGCGAAAATGAACAAGCAATTGATTTTGAGCTTGTTCTTGAACTTAACCGTTTCAGCATAAATAATATCGTTTCGCTTATAAATGCAAGATACGGTGCAAGCATGATTGCTGCAACAACCGTTCTCACAAACGGCTGCGGATATGTGAAGCCGGAAGACTTTGAAAAGGATTTTGCCGTCTACCTCGAATATGATGGAGAGTTTTCATCGGTTGTTTCGTTCAAGGAATTCGGAGAAAACGTAATAAGCGCAAATATGACCTTTGTCAAAAACGGTGAGGAACAGATTGATATGCTCATGGAAGAGGTGTTTGACTCTCTCGGTGAAGAAAGCATCACCGTTCAGGAGGTTACAAGAGAAAAGTAAAAAAGTTTGTCCAAAACTATTGACAAACGGATTTTTGTATGGTATACTTACAAAGCCGCATGATAAGGGCAGGCAATTTTGCGGACTTTTTTAGAATGTAAAAAGTGGAGCAAAAGCCCGTGTTCAGCGAGTTCTATTAATTAAGGAGGTGCTTTTCGTGTACGCAATCATTACTACAGGCGGAAAGCAGTATAAGGTTCAGGAAGGCGACATCATTTTCGTTGAGAAGCTCGGCGTAGAAGAAAATGAAAAGGTTTCTTTTGACGTTATTGCAGTTTCCACAGATGACGGTATCAAGACAGGCGATACAGGCGTTAAGGCTGAAGGTACTGTTCTCAGAAATGCAAAGGCAAAGAAGATCGTAGTGTTCAAGTACAAGTCCAAGAAGGGCGAAAAGAAGAAGCAGGGTCACAGACAGCCCTATTCCAAGGTACAGATCACTAAGATAGGCTAAGAAAAATGACGAGAGTAACCTTTACACAAAGCGAGGAAACCGTTTACGCAAGAATCAGCACCGAGGGTCATTCGGGATATGCTGAGGAAGGCTCAGACATAATCTGCGCGGCAGTAAGCAGTGCAACCGAGCTTGTGGTAAACATTCTCGAACAGTTCGGAATTGACCTTTCACTTGAGGTCGATGAGGACGTGCCAAGCGTAAATATCGTAATTCTTGAAAGTGATAACAACTGCAAGAGAAAAAATGATATTAAGCGAGTGGCAGAAGGGTATAAAAGCTACGTCAATGATTTGGCAGAGGCTTATCCCGAATACGTAACAATTTCAACGGAGGTGTAAGATAATGTTAAGATTAAGCATTCAGTTTTTTGCTCATAAAAAAGGTGTAGGTTCTACAAAGAACGGCCGTGATTCCGAATCCAAGAGACTCGGCGTAAAGAGAGCAGACGGACAGCCTGTTCTTGCAGGTAACATCATTGTAAGACAGCGCGGTACACATATCCATCCCGGTAACAATGTTGGTATCGGTACAGACGATACACTCTTTGCTCTTATCGCAGGTAAGGTAAAGTTTGAACACATGGCCGGCGGAAAGAAGCGCGTAAGCGTATACGAAGCATAAGCTTTGTAAATAATGAAAATTAAAGGCTGTCATTCGTTATGACAGCTTTTTTTCTTGAAAGGAGTGACTTCCTTGTTCATAGACAAAGTTAAAATTTACATTAAAGCAGGCAACGGCGGAAACGGCTGTGTTTCCTTCAGACGTGAGAAATACGTTTCCCACGGCGGTCCCGACGGCGGTGACGGCGGAAAAGGCGGCGACGTCATATTCGTTGCGGATGAGGGCAAGAACACACTTCTGGACTTCAAGTACAGAAGAAAATTTGTTGCTCCCAACGGCGGCGACGGTACGGCAAAGAAGTTCCACGGTGCAACCGCAGAAAACATTGAAATCCCCGTTCCTCCGAGAACTATTATAAAGGATGCCGAAAGCGGCAGAGTCATTAAGGATATGTCGGATGCGGATGTAGCCGAAACAGGAAGATTTACCATCCTCAAGGGCGGCAAAGGCGGCTTTGGCAACACACATTTTGCAAATCCCGTACGTCAGGCTCCCAATTTTGCAAAGGCAGGCATTAAGGGTAAGGAAATGGAAGTTGAGCTTGAGCTTAAAATGCTTGCGGATGCAGGTCTTGTGGGTATGCCCAGTGCAGGTAAGAGCACCATTGTTTCGATGGTAAGTGCGGCAAAACCCAAAATTGCAGAGTACCATTTTACAACCCTTTCACCTGTTTTGGGGGTTGTTGATGCTAAGGCGGGAAGCTACGTTCTTGCGGATATTCCGGGGCTTATTGAGGGTGCAAGTAACGGCGAAGGACTTGGTCATCAGTTCCTCAGACACGTTGAGAGATGCAGACTTCTTGTAAACGTTGTGGATGCATCGGGAATAGAGGGCAGAGACCCCGTTGACGATATAATTGTCATTAACGAGGAGCTTGAAAAGTACAGTCCCGAGCTTGCTTCTCGTCCCCGCATTATTGCTGCAAATAAGATTGATATGATGCCTGAGGAAAACAAGACAAAGCTTGAAAAGTATGCAGAGGAAAACGATATTCCCATAATTTTCATGTGTGCGGGAATAGGCGAGGGAACAGACGAGCTTAAAGAGCTTATTGCAAAGAAGCTGACAGAGCTTCCTCCTCTTAAAATTTACGAGGCGGACTACGTGGTTGAAGAAGAAACCACCGTTGACCTTGAGTCCGAGGAAATTACCGTCAAGAACGTTAACGGCGTATACTTTGTTGAAGCTCCCAGAATTGTCAAGGTTATCGAGTCCATTAACTTTAATGACTACGAATCCTCCTCTTACTTCCAGAAGGTTCTCAGAAACAGCGGAATTATTGCAGCTCTTGAAGAAAAAGGCATTAAAGACGGCGACACCGTAAATATTTACGATGTGGAATTTGACTACTACAAGTAATATGAGGTGACGGTGATGAAAAATCAGGTATCCCTTGACACCCTTTGCGGGGCTCTTTGCTACAGCATGGGCGTTGATGCACCCGAAAAGGCGGCTGAGAAAATGCGGCTCACACGGTCTTGATATGGATGAGGATTTGAATATCGTCCATCTTTATAAAGCGTACAAAGCCGAATAATTCGGATTAAAAGGAGAGAAACAGACGTACTTTGCAAAAAAATGCAGGTGCGTCTGTTTCATTTTTCGATAAATAATATCAATATCGTTCACACTTGAAGTAAAGCGGTTGAATTTTAATAGAATTGATGCTACAATATCCTTGAAATGAAATACGGAGGTATTACTTATGTATAAAAATTACAAAATAACAGGCTTCAGCGACGAAGCATCAAGCGACATTGTAACTCAGTTTGAAACCATCTCAAGGCTGGGTGTTGAATTCTTTGAACCCAGAGTTGTCAACGGCAAGAATATTTCTTCACTTACTGAGGAAGAAACCGCAGAGCTTAAAGCAATAATGGAAAACTACGGCATCACTGCCTCCTCAATCGGCTCTCCCATAGGCAAAATTAAGACGGGTGATGATTTTGAAGCTCACTTTGAGCTGTTCAAGAATACGGTAAGAGTTGCAAAAGCTATCGGTGCAAGGTACATCAGAATGTTCTCCTTCTTCCTTCCCGAAGGCGAGGACTATGATACATATACCGAGTTCGTTGTTGAAAAGCTTACACGTATGGTTAAGTACGCAGAACAGGAAGGGGTTATCCTTCTTCACGAAAACGAAAAGGGCATTTACGGCAATATAGCAAGAAGATGTAAGGTGCTCTTTGAAAGGATTGTTTCTCCCAACTTCAGAGCAGTGTTTGACTTTTCAAACTTCATTGAATGTGATCAGGAAACGATGGAGGCTTACGAAATGCTCAAACCCTATATCGAATATATCCATATCAAGGATAACACCAAAGGAGTAGGCGTTCTTCCCGCAGGTAAGGGTGAAGGCAAGATTGAAGAAATCCTCCGTGACCTTTATAAGAACGGCTATGACGGCTATCTCAGCCTTGAGCCTCACCTTACAAAGTATGAAATTCCCAATGACTCAAGCGAGCTTGTGATGAGCTTTGAAACGGATGCCCAAAAGAGATATGCCATTGCATATGAATCCTTGGTTGAAGTTCTTGACAGACTTTAATAAAAAACAGCAAAAATGTAACTGTGTCCCTTGCACAAGGCGTGTGAGGGACTTGCTTTTTTTGTAAATTTACGGTTGACTTTTCAGCTGTATTGTAGTATCATATATAATTGAACTAAAACTTATTTAATTTCGGAGGATAATGACATGAAAAAGATTCTTTTGACTGTGGCAGCGGCGGCTGTAGCTTTGATGATGCTGTCGGCTTGTTCCGGAAATTCGGCGGATTTTGAACTTACAAATGAGAGCCTTAAAGCGGTAAGTGCTGATAAAGAGGTTGAGTTTACTTATAATTCACGTGTGACAGTAACAGAGGGTGCACTTGAAGCATGTGCTTTCGGCGGCGGTGATAAAACTGCAAGCGAAGGTGCTTTTGCCATTAACGGTGTATCTGTAGGCGACGAATATAAGGATTTTGCACAGGCATTCGGCTTTGGCAAGGGACAGGCAATGTGGGAAACCTGCCTCAGAATCGACGAGGATGAAGTGCTTTTTGACTATACTCCCTACGCCAATAAAAAGATTGCCTTTGAAAGCTATGACGATGCTTTTCTTACGGTAGGATACTGTACATTTGCCTCTGAAGGTGAAGAAGCACAGTGGCAGATTATGACCTTTGATTATCTTGAAAAGGTGTGGTCGCTTGAGCTTCAGGAATATCAGAAGGAGCAGATAGGTGATATTTGCCTTATAAGCGCAGGCTTTGATGAAATGGGTAAGATAAACATGCTTGATGTTTATTACGGCTCATATGAAGCCTTTGAAGAAAATGAGGATTATACAGTAAATATTGACTATTTTGCACAAGCGGAAAATGAAGCTGCTGTGGAGGAATAATTTTGTCCGAAAGAAAGTTTCCTGTTGCAGTAGTAACTGAAAAAGCAAAAAGAAGCCTTGACAGAGGTCATGTGTGGGTGTATGCCGATGAGGTGCTGTCCGTTACGGGAGAGTACAGAAGCGGAGAGCTTGTGGATGTACGCTCACAAAAGGGAACCTTCCTCGGTACAGGCTTTATAAATGACAATTCAAAAATCAGAATAAGAGTAATATCCAAAAACGCCAACGATAAGTTTGACGAGGCTTTCTGGACACGCCGTGTAAGATATGCGGTTGATTACAGAAGGACGGTTATGGGGGACGATTTTTCCTCCTGCAGGCTTATTTTCGGTGAGGCAGACTCTTTTCCCGGACTGACACTGGATAAGTTTGAAAACGTGCTTGTGGCAGAGGTTCTTTGCCTTGGTATTGACAAAATCAAGCATGTGATTTTCAAGGCGGCGGTGGAGGTTCTAAGGGAATACGGCGAGAAAATAGATGTTGTTTATGAGCGTAATGATGTAAATGTGCGTACTCTTGAGGGAATGGAAACCTACAAAGGCTACTATGACCTTGAAGGGGTTGCAAATGAGGGAGACGGCAAGGTAGTCATCACGGAAAACGGCGTAAAGTATGAGGTTGATTATATCAACGGTCAGAAAACAGGCTTTTTCCTTGACCAGAAGTATAACCGCCTTGCGGCTGCCGAGATTGCAAAGGGCAAAAGGGTGCTTGACTGCTTTACCCATACAGGCTCATTTGCACTTAACTGTGCAAAGGCGGGAGCAAGCCATGTTACGGCGGTGGATATTTCCGAAAGTGCAATTGAGCAGACAAAGAAAAATGCATCCCTTAACGGACTTGAAGAACGTATGGACTTTGTGTGTGAGAACGTTTTTGACCTGCTCACGGATATGTACAATAATAAAAAATGCGATTATGACTATATTATCCTTGACCCCCCTGCGTTTACAAAAAGCCGTTCAACAATAGAAAGTGCAAAAAAGGGTTATAAGGAAATCAACCTCAAGGCAATGAAGCTGCTACCGAGAGGCGGATATCTTGCAACCTGTTCCTGCAGTCATTTTATGAGCGACGAGCTGTTTCGCAGTATGCTTGAATCGGCGGCAAGGGATGCAGGGGTGACTCTCAGACAGATTGAGGCACGCCAGCAGTGCCGTGACCATCCGATTTTGCCGAATGTTTCAGAAACCAATTATTTGAAATTCTACATTTTTCAGGTTGTATAAAGGAGATAATTATGGAAAACATGGATAAATACCTGCTTGATGAGGCGGTTGTCTTTGTTGCAGGCATGAATTACGATATTATCTGGAATACAAATGCTCCGGGGCTTGCTTGGGTTTGCTGCGGAGAAAAGAAGTATTATGACCATGCCAACGGAAATATTAAGTCTGAGGAAACGGTACATAGAGTTACAATTCCGATGAGTGCTCTTGATGAAGCGGGACAGTACACAATCTGCTTCAGAGAAAGCATTGACAGAAAGGCGTATTTCCCCGTGACGGGTGACGAATGTCAAAAGACTTATAAATTCCGTCCTGTCAAAAAGAACAAGGAGTATAAATTCTACTTCCTTGCCGACACCCATAACGAGTATGAAGACCCAATCAAGGCGGCACAAAAGTATGCAGATGAAATTGATTTTCTCATGCTTGGCGGAGATATTCCCAATGACTGCGAAAACTTCGATAAGGGCCTGAGAACCATTTTCCGCATATCGGGTGCTGTTGCAAAGGGTGAAATTCCCGTTGTTTCGGCAAGAGGAAACCACGATACAAGAGGTCATATTGCACCTACCTATCATAGATACAGCCCCCTTGTAAACGGTGAAATGTATTTTACATTTGTAATAGGCGATATCTTTGGCATCATTCTTGACTGCGGCGAGGATAAGCCCGATGACCATGCAGAGTACGGCTTTGTAAACTGCTTTGAGCCTTACAGAAATGCAGTTACCGAATTTATTGAGGATGTTGCAGAAAAGGGCGAATATAAGAATTATAAGCATACCTTTGTAATATGCCATGAAAGAGTAAATGCGGGTAACCATAAATCCTTTATCGGCGAGTACGAAAGATGGGTTAAGGCTATCAATAAAATCTCTCCCGATGCAATGCTTTGCGGACATGAGCATACCTGCAAAATCTTCCCTAAGGGACAAAGGCATTTTGAAACGGATACCGTTATTGAATTTGATACGGTAGTAACAGGGCAGGTAAGAGGAAATAAGAGAACTACCAATGCAAACCTTCCCAAAGGCTATACGGGCGGATTTTTCACTCTGACCGATGACGAGCTTAAGATTGCTTTTACAAACGATGAACACGAAATTGAATCGGAACACGTTATAACGCTTTAAACAACGTAACCTCTTGAAAGGATTTTTTATATGAGTTCAATACCCGAAATTTTTGCATCCAACGTATTCAATGACGATGTGATGCGTGATAAGCTTCCTAAGGACGTATATAAGTCCCTTAGAAAAACCATTGAAAACGGTGCGGATCTGGATATTAATGTTGCGAATATTGTGGCAAACGCCATGAAGGACTGGGCGGTAGAGCATGGCGCAACCCACTTTACCCACTGGTTCCAGCCTTTGACGGGAATTACTGCCGAAAAGCACGACAGCTTTATTACCCCTGTTTCCAACTGCCATGTAATAATGGAGTTTTCGGGAAAAGAGCTTATTAAGGGCGAAACCGACGCTTCAAGTTTCCCTTCGGGAGGTCTGAGAGCTACATTTGAAGCAAGAGGCTATACCGCATGGGACCCCACCTCCTACGCCTTTGTTAAGGACGGCTCACTGTTTATTCCCACTGTGTTCTGCTCCTACGGCGGCGAGGCACTTGATAAAAAGACACCCTTGCTTCATTCGATGGAGGCAATCAACGAGCAGGCTATGAGAATTCTGCGTCTGTTTGGAAATACCACCGCAAAGCGTGTAAATACCACGGCAGGTGCGGAGCAGGAATATTTTCTCATTGATAAAAAGAACTATGTCAAGCGTGAAGACCTTGTGTTCTGCGGTAGAACACTTTTCGGTGCAACTCCTCCCAAAGGTCAGGAAATGGACGACCATTACTTCGGTGCTATAAAGCCGAGAATTTCGGCGTTTATGAAGGAGCTTGACGAGGAGCTGTGGAAGTTCGGAGTGCTTAGTAAAACAAAGCATAACGAAGCGGCTCCCGCACAGCATGAGCTTGCTCCGATATTTACCACAAGTAACCTTGCAACCGACCATAATCAGCTGATTATGGAGCTTATGAGAAAGACTGCCGAAAAGCACGGACTTGTGTGTCTGCTTCACGAAAAGCCTTTTGCAGGCGTTAACGGAAGCGGTAAGCATAATAACTGGTCAATGAGTACGGATTCGG
>JAZNIM010000243.1:0-4900 GCA_045577475.1 Eubacteriales bacterium
CCTTGAGGTGAAAATACTGCACCAATACACTTTAACGGATTAAGAGTAAATACACTATCAGCAGTACCGTTCATGAAATTAGTGAATGCTGCCCTAAAAGAGTGAATTATTATGCCGTAAAAATATAGACCTATAAGTGTACCAAAAAGATAAAACCAAAATCGTTCCTTAATCAGATTCAAGATCTTCATCAATTTCGATTTCTTCGTTATCTTTTCTTTCACTTTTTTGAATATTTGCATCTACGTTTTTTCCCTCCATCGTTATGTACGCTTCCTTTTTACAACAATTAGTCCTGATCTCGGCAAAAATGTTCATCACGCTTTCGTTATCGATTGTAAGAATTCTTGTCTTTTGCATATCATAAAACTTAAGTAGTTTATAAATGGTTTTCTTTTGAAAAGTAAGGCAACAAATTCGTGGTACAAGATTAGCATCGTATGATTTGAGTCGTTTAAGCAATCTGATTATTCGGTTTATATTCAAATCAACTGCTATAATGTAAGGATTCCCGTTTTTGATGCCGTCACACACAGGCCCATCAGTGGTTCTTTCAATTGTACACCCAAGAGCTTCTGCAAGTCTTTCCCTATACCTTGAAGATGTTAGTATCTTCATCTGAAAAACTCCGTTTCGACCTGAAGGAATAAGCAAGTAATCATGCCCAAGTTCCTCCAATGCCTTGTTGAATCTTACTTGACCATGAATAAGTTTTGAGCCTTCACCTTCGGGATGTAAACACTTCCACAATTCCTCCAAAGAGTTTCCTGTAATAACAAGGTTTACTTTCTTAATACATTTGATTGAGTCTATCTGAGAAATAAATGTGTCATTCTCATATCCCGGAATTATCCATTCATTTTCATCAGAAAGAAAATAGGGAATATATGCACTGTCATTAATTTTTAAAATTCCCAAGAATCTTGTTCCTGCAAGAACTTTTTGATTTTCATCGGCTCTTATAGTTAAAGAACTTATATATCCGCTTTTCATTCCTGCAAGCAAAGCTGTTTTCTCTCCGAAAATGTCAATTCCTGCAAGATGCAAAGTGACATTCCACAAAGCGTTCTTGAGTTTTCTTGTATATGCTTGTCTTTTGATATTCATTCTTACATCATCAGGAAAAATATATCCCATCTCTGCAAGAACTCTCTTTCCTTCTTTGGTAAGCTTATAACTCAGCTTATCACTCTGAGTTTTTATATACCCCCTATCTTTTAGAGTACCAATAACCCCGCTTTTAAAATACGAAACATCAAATTTTCTCATAAGACCTGTAGGTAAATATCTGCAAACACCGCAAAGACGTAAAACCTCAAAATCATATTTGTCAAAAATCACTGTATCTCCTCCCTCTACACTAGTGCGAAGTATTAATAATTTTTCGTTATATTTCCTCTTGCAAAACCCACGTAATCACGAGGGTTTTGACACTTTTAAGGCAGGAGATACAGATAAAAAACAAGGTTACGTAATCACTACCGTTTTTCTCACATCATCTCCTGCCTTAAAGTAAATCTGAAGTGAATCTTTCCATAAAAATGCCGCCATCCTCAGGCGGCATAACATATATTTCACACTTTATCTCTTCAGACAATTTTGAAAAAAGACCAATGCTCAATATGAATTGATTATCATCTTTAATCACTCGCCCTTTGAGAGCATTGGGTATCATTTTCCACCCCTTATTATCGTTGTCAAGGGCATTGTGATTGTCATGATTACAGTACTCAACTATAGCTAAAAAAGCCTTTTCAAAATATGGCAAATCATCATACTCATATTCTTTTACAAGCCTGCTTATTGTGTTTCCAATGTACCCGCTTACTCTGTACTTACAATTAGGTAACAGCGTATTGAGTGTAATATGAAGCCACCCTTCAAAAGTAACTTCCATACTTCCTGCGACCTCAATTGGACTATTTTCCTGATGAAACAAATCACTCTCATTCTTTGAACTTCTAAAACCATCAAGTCGAATTCTTGACTTTACACACAGACTTTCAACTTCCCACAAGTAATCATCAATTGCCCTTTCAACAACAGATTTTGACTTACTGTTTGTTTCATACAAAACGTCAAGCCTACTCAACACATTTTGAGCATCATTTTGGAGAATAGCAACTTGTTCTTTTAGCAATTTCATCACACTTTCCTCCGCTTTTCAAGGTCAGATCTCTTTGTTGTTATGAGGTCGTACATTATAGGCGACGCCTTAATCTCTATACACACCTTGTTCTTGTTGGCACAAAGGAGTGCTTCACCTCTGCCGTTTCGGATAATTTGCATTGTTTCCTCATCTGAAAGGGAGAGATACTTTTGTGCCGTGAACGCCTCGTCTTCCTCAAGGTGAAGAAGAATTTTAAAGCTTGAAAGGTTGAGTATGTCCTTGCCGTATCTTCCCGTGTCTGCCGAAAAGCTGCTTGACAAGTCCTGCGTTGCCTGAATTGCCTCACCGCCGAAGCCTCGGATAAGTCGGAAAATCTCCTGAACATAGTTTGCCGCAAGCTTGTTAGCACCTGCGCCGATAAGAGTCCACAGCTCGTCAAGGAAGATTACTTTCTTCTGTATTCTTGATTCCTTTGCTTTATCCCACACAAATTCAAGTGCCATAAACATACCGATAGGCTTTAATGCGTCTGTCATTTCTGTCATATCAAGCACGATGTATTTGTTTGATAGGTCTACATTAGTCTCTCTGCCGAAGGACGCAAGAGAACCCGTTGCGAACTTCTCAATCATAAGGGAAAGCTTCTTTGTTTCCTCTCTTGAACACAGCTCTGTATACAGGTCTTTTAGTGTCGGCATCCTCTTAAAATTGCCGTCTTCGTTGTAGAGCGAGGCATTGTCAAAGGTAATACCGAAGGTCTCGTATGTACGGATAACGGCACTGTCAAGGAGATTTAATTCATCCTGTGTTATGTCATTCTTTATGAGTGTAAAGAAGATCATAAGGCTCTGGAGCTTCTCGGCAAGTATGGAATTATTACGGGTGTCAGCCTTAATCTCATAGTCTGTTGAAAGACTTGTCTTTCGTATCTCCATAATGTTGATGCAATCCTTTGATGAGGGTGCAATCTTTATGTATTTACCGCCTATTGCTTCACAGGCATCAATGTATTCGTGTCCTTTAACGGGAGCTATAATGAACACCTGCGTTCCTTGCATGCGGAAACGTAAAGCCATAGTTTGTAAGAGGAATGTTTTACCTGCACCGGTAGTGCCGTAAATACAGCCGTTTGCATTTGCGTACTTATCGCTATCGAAAATATCAAGTATTGCAACGCTTCGGTTGTACTTATTCAACCCTAAAAAAATACCGCCTTCATCATATATTTCGAATGATGAAAACGGAAAGGATGCTGCAAGCGAATCGGTAAGTACGTTTCTTCTGCCTTTTCGCTCAATATCCGCATCAACAGACAGTATGGGTAGTGAGGACAAGAAGCATTGTTCGTGCTTGTAATCAGCCCTTTTACACACCATACTCATTGAACTGCAAAGTGTCATTACGTCTGCAACTCTCTGTTCAAGTTCTTCGACATCGTAGGCTGTGATTTCAATAACAGTGGACATATAGTAGAAGTCCTGACCGCCTCTGTTCATACCTTCCTTTAAGAAGAAGCCCGAAGATATTGCATCGTCAAGCTCTTCAAAGTCCTGTCTTGTGTCGTCAACCTCACGCATTTTACTGCGGTTGAGCATTGTTTTCTGTGAGATACGGGAAAGTGTCTTATCCCTCGGCATACGCCTGAAGGTGAAGCTTATACCGATATTATCTCCCGCTTCGACAAGGGGTGATAACCACGCCGCCTCGTTTCTCGTTCGGTATCCGTAGCCTGCAACATAGAGGTATGAGTGATAAATACCGTCAACCACTATGTAATCACGGCTACCGTTGTCAACTGAGGACGGTGCAATGACATCAAGTACGGAAGTCTGTCCCGTCCACATTTCAGGGATTTCCTCTTTGGGTTCCTTTGAGAATACACCTTTGATGCTGTCCATCAGGGATTGCTTCTTACCTTGTGCCGCTTTTTTCTTTTTGGGATTATCCTGTTTTGCGGCTTTGGGTTCTCTTTTTTCGGAACTGTTTTCTTCGGGAATTTCTTTTTCGGTTTCATATGTATCCTCCTCAAATGGATTTCTGTACTCTTTACTCAAAACTTTCACCTCCGAAACTTGAATGTATTTCATCAAACATACCGTCTGCGAAATTGCCGGGATTTACATACTTAGAACTCTGCTTATTGATAAAACCATAGAGCAGGTCAATAAGCTGTCCATTGTCGTTTATGTCGATAACACCAAGCTCACATTGGGATAAATACCTCTGTGCCTTATATGCTTCGTCCGACAGTATTCTTTGAATATCTGCAAAGCGAACATTTTGCTGTGTAAAATTCTTGTTTGCATATTCAAAGATGATAAAGAACCTCTTTTTTATTGCGACGTTCTCCGAAAGACTCTTTACAAAGTCCATTTCATCATATATCATCGCTTCCGTCTGCTCGTTGGGTTCGTTCTCTGCATAGTGTTCATGACGCTTTAAGTAATCGTCAATGTCGGCTCTTTCCGTAACTACCCGTATCTGCATATTGTCAGGAGCTATCTTGAGGTAAGAGGCAAAATAATAGATGATGTTTTCCTGCTCAACATCGCTTTTAAGATAGAAGTTTACGGGAAGTACTTCAAGAATTTTTATGTATCTTCCGTCCTTCAAAAGCACAAGACCGCCTGTTACCGTTTCGATGGGTAACCATTTCTGCGTGCTGTCGGAATAGTATTTTCCGAAGGACTTTTCATCTTTCTTTTTTGAAAAGGGATTTTTCATTTTACCTCACCTCGATACTCAATTATTTTTCTGTTTCTCAGCCATCGCCACCAGTTCTTTACGAAC
>JAZNIM010000244.1:0-11597 GCA_045577475.1 Eubacteriales bacterium
TTGACATAGATAGTCTCCTTAATTGTTCGATTTGTAAAAATTAAATTTTTATGCAGATAAATTAATATCTGTAGTGTGCGAATGCCTTGTTTGCTTCGGCCATCTTGTGTGTATCTTCGCGCTTCTTAACAGCGGAACCTACTCCGTTGCAAGCGTCCATGATTTCACCTGCGAGGCGTTCAGACATTTTGTTTTCGCCTCTGGCACGAGAGTAAACTGTAAGCCATCTAAGACCAAGAGTCTGTCTTCTTTCAGGTCTTACTTCGATCGGAACCTGATAGGTAGAACCGCCTACACGGCGAGCCTTAACTTCAAGAACCGGCATAATGTTTTCGAGAGCCTTCTGGAATGCTTCCAGGGGATCTCCAACCTTTTCATTGATGATCGCAAATGCGTCGTATACTATTTTCTGAGCGACACCCTTTTTACCGTCGTACATGATATTGTTGATAAGCTTTGTTACAAGCTTGGAATTGTACATGGGATCGGGCAGTACGTCTCTCTTGGGTACGTTACCTCTTCTCGGCACTTGTATTCCCTCCTTCATAAAAAATGAATTCACAGGTACTCGAAATGATTACCTCTTCCGTCAGCACTTACTGAGAGGCACGCAATCTATTGAAATGCGGTTACCTCTGTAATACCAACCCGGCAGTGAATTTTTTCTGCCGTACTTGAAAAGTTTCGTCTAATTACTTAGATGCAGCCTTTTCACGCTTTGCACCGTACTTGGAACGGGACTGGTTTCTCTTTGCCACACCCTGTGTATCGAGTGTACCACGGATAATGTGGTAACGAACACCGGGCAGGTCCTTAACTCTACCGCCTCTGATAAGAACAACAGAGTGTTCCTGAAGGTTATGGCCTATACCGGGGATATAGGATGTAACTTCAATACCGTTTGTAAGGCGAACTCTTGCGATTTTTCTAAGAGCAGAGTTAGGCTTCTTAGGAGTCTTTGTTGAAACCTTTGTGCAAACGCCTCTCTTCTGAGGTGCGCTGGTGTCTGTTGCCTGCTTTGTGAGGGTGTTAAGACCCTTCTGAAGTGCAGGAGACTTAGACTTGTAAGTAACCTGTTCGCGTCCTTTTCTGACTAATTGGTTAAATGTTGGCATACCGCTTCTCCTTTCAGATATATTTTTTGCCGAAAATTGCGCATGTTTACACATTTACAGTTTTCAGTCAACGGCTATTATACAACATTGTTTTTATTTTGTCAAGGGTTTTTTTAAAGATTTTTTTGTTATTTTTTGCCAATCAAAATATGGTGGTTTTGGTTAAATTGACATACAATTTATAGGTGTTATTTTCACCCTTAAAGATATTATTATGTTTGATTGGAGGAGCTGTATATTGCTAAAAAAATCCACGCACCGTTAAAGTGCGTGGAAAAGGATTAATTACTTTAAGTTTTCAGCTGAGCCGCGTTTGATTTTCTGAGTAGTTGTCTTATCAAACTCGGTGTGGCGGATAGTAACCTTATGAACAGCCTTGTAGCCGGGAAGGTTCTTGTTTACCTTCTCTTTAATATAATTGAAGAAATAATCAATCATCTGCTGTTCAAAATCGGTACTGTCCTTTGAAATACCTGCTTTTTCAAGCTCATCGAAATTGGGGAATATCTTTACGGCAACCTTTGTATCGCCGTTTTCATCCTCGTCGCCGAAAGCCATACATTCCTTGACCGCAGGGCATTTTTCAAGGAGAAATTCGATTTCCTCGGGGAAAATCTTTTTGCCGTTTGCGGTAACAATCATATTTTTGATACGTCCCACAATTTTGTAATGTCCCGAATCAGGGTCTATGCATACAAGGTCGCCCGTAAGAAAATATCCTTCATCGTCAAAGGCTTCTCTTGTTGCTTTTTCGTCGTTATAGTATCCCAGCATTACGTTAGGACCTTTAACTGCAAGCTCACCTATGCCGTCGGCATTGGGATTTACGATTTTACACTTATCCCCTTTTAACGGAAGACCGATGGTATCTGCTTTTCTGTCAAAGTCGTTATGCATTACGCAAAGAGGCGCTGTTTCGGTAAGACCGTAGCCTGTATAAATGGCAAAGCCGAATTTTTCAAAGTCCTTGAATATTCTTTCATCCACAAGAGCCGCACCCACAAGTATCATTCTCAGTCTTCCGCCGAAAGCCTCGTGTATGCTCTTGAAAAGTTTTGGAGCGACGCTGGGTGCGAATTTTCCCGACAGCGTTGTAATTGTCTTACCCACATTAATGAGAGCTTTTCCTCCCTTTACTGCGGCAATTTTCTTCATAATTCCCGAATGAATTGCCTTTAAAAGCTGAGGCACTGCCATGAGAATTGTAGGTTTATACTCTTTGAACTCACCCAGAAGTTTCAACAGACTTGAAGCGTAGGAAATACTTGCACCTGCGTAAAGCATGGCACAAAGACCCAAGGTACATTCATAGGTATGATGCAAGGGAAGCACGCTGAGGGTTCTGTCGCTCGGAGTAACCTTTACAACCTTCAAAGTTCCCACAATATCCGAGCAGATATTATATTGACTGAGCATAACACCCTTTGCAACTCCCGTTGTTCCCGAGGTATAAATGATAGCCGACATTGCATAGGGGTCAACGCTGTGATTTGCATAGCTCATATCGCCGCCCCAGATAAGCTCATTACCCTCGGCAACAGCCTGTTCAAGCTGAGTTTTGCACAGCTTAAAGCCTTCAAAGCCGTAGTTTTCGATTTTTTCCGCCATTTCAGGTGCATAAATACATGCATCTGCTCCCGAAAGGTTAAGAATATTATTAACCTCGGGTGCTTTAAGCTCCTTATCAATGGGAACTATAACACCTACACCGCAGGAAACTGCAAAGTAGGTCAGTGCCCACTCATAGCTGTTTCTGCCGATAACGGCGATTTTTTTATTTTCAAGACCTTTTGAGCAAAGGTAGGTTGCAAGTGCTTTGATTTCGGAAAAGAAACGGCTGTAGGTTATTTCGATAAATTCTCCGTTTTTATCCTTTAACACAAAGGCGGTATTATTGGCGTATTCATCTGCACAGCCTTCAATCATCTCTCTTAAAGAGCAGACGTTTTTTACGTCATAAACAAAATCCATCAGTTATTTCCTCCGCTTGATTTAACATTTCTTTTAACAGCATTTACTATATCAATAATAATGTATGCAAGCATTCCTGCTGCCACAAGAGAGCTTATGATTATCATTCGCAGCTTTCTTTTTTTGAGTCTTGTTGAAAGACGTGCAAACTCGGCATCCACCGAGGGAATGTCATTGCCGTTAATTCTCAGCTTTTCACGGATTTTATCAAGCTTTTCTTTGGAAAATGAGCTTTTTTTCTCTGTTTTTTTGCAGGAAGCAAGAAATCTTCTGCAGCAGGCACACTCACGGATGTGGTTTTCCACAAGGGCACATGTTTCCTCCGATGCGGTTTTGTCGGCGTACATGGGGATTAAATCCATAATTATTTCGCAATTCATTTTTCGTCAAACAGCTCCTCTGTGAGAATTTTTTTGGCACGATGGAATATTACCTTGGCTGAGGATGTGCTTATACCCAGCACTGCGGCAATATCCGGAAAGGTAAGGTCTGCATAAACACGAAGCAGCACCACATCCCGATAGTTTTTCGGAAGCATCTGTACAACCTTACGTATTTTTACGCTTTTTAAATTACGCAGGCATGCTTCCTCAGGGGTGTCGCTCAAATCCTGAAGCTCCTCTACGGAGTTTATGTCGATACATTCGATTTTATTTTTTCTTACATATTTATAATACACATTTTTTGCTATTGCCGCAATAAATGTAAACAGCTTGCATGAGCCGTTATACTTATGCAGACTTTTATACAGCTCGTAAAAGGTATCCTGAGTCATTTCCTCGGTAAGCTCTCTGTCCTTGCAAAGCTTAAACAAAAAGGCGTATACTCTCGGATAGTATTCTTTATAAAGCTTCTCGAATTCCTCCAAGTACACACCTCCCACATTATTCTCTTTTAAGTTAATTACATTTTATTCAGTAAAGGTTACACCTTTCTTTCTTCAAGCAGCTTTTTCGCCTCGGCATTTGTTGCATATACAATATCATTCTTTCCTGACAGCATATTGCACAGCTTTTCCATGTTGTACCAACGGTCTTTGTCGTTTTTATCAAGCTCAAAGGAGTGACCCCAGATATAGAAAAGAGCATCCTTTTCCCCGTCAAGCTTTATGAATTTTTCTGCAAGCTCAAAGATTCTGTCATCATTGTCATGGCAGGTTGGGTGCCAGTAATTAAAATTCTGGGGAATGGAAAAATCGTGGGTATCAAGAATTGTACGGTAATAATAAATTCCGCATTTTTCAAGAAGTGCACCGCTTTTTTCGTTAAATCTTCCGCAGGCATAAGCACCGCCTGTTATTGTCTGACCGCTGAGGTTTTCAAGTGTAATTCTGTCTTCTTTTATTTCGTTTATAAATTCCTCATCGCTAAGGTCAGGCAGGTTTTTATGGTATACGCCGTGGGCGGCAACCTCAAAGCCGTCGGACAGCTTATACAAATCCTTTACCTCGTCAGGTCTCATTTTATCAAAGCAAACGTCAAATCCGTAGTGCTTTATTCTGCCGACATTACCCAGAGAGCCTGAGTTTAAGTTAAAGGTGGCTCTCATGCCGTATTTTTTAAATAATTCACAAAGACGGATATCCTGTCTTACGCCGTCGTCATAGCTGAAGGTGAGAATTTTCATTATTACATAATCCTCTCTGCACTTTACTCATTGTTTGCGATTCTTGTGTCCTTTGGCAGAATGATGCTTACGGTTGTTCCCTCTCCGAACACGCTGTCAACCTCTATGGTTCCGTTATGGGCATCAATAATATCCTTTGCAATGGAAAGACCGAGACCTGTTCCGCCTGCATTTGTGGAGCGTGACTTATCAACTCTGTAAAATCTTTCAAACAGGTGCTTTAAATCCTCCTCGGGAATGCCTACACCCGTGTCTGAAACGGAGATTTTATAATTTGCATCAAAGGTTTTTTCAAGACTCACGTGGATTTTTCCGCCATCGGGGGTATATTTTATGGAGTTGCCGATGATATTGGTGACAACCTGCTCAATTCTTTCCTTATCCGCAAAAATCTGGCTGCCGCCCTTCACCTTATTTTCATATGTGAATTCGTGAGAATGTGCCCTTGCTTCGGTTTCGAGAGCATCAAACATGCTCTGAAGCGACTTATGAAGCTCAAATTTTGTGGGCTTCCAGCTCATTCTTCGGTTATCAAGACGGCTGAGAACGAGAAGGTCCTGAACTATTCTTGTCATTCTGTCGGATTCGTTCATGACAATCTGCAAAAATCTGTTTTTAATGCTCTGGGGCATATCGGGGTCTTCAATAATTGTTTCGGTTGCACCCTTGACGCTTGTTAGAGGGGTGCGAAGCTCATGTGAAACATTTGCGATAAACTCGCGGCGGTTTTTTTCAAGCAGAGCGTTTGCGGTAATATTCTGAATTACCACGAGAAAGCCTGACTTTGCCGAGCTGTCATAGCCGAAAACGCCTATATCTATGCTTACCACAAGCTCACGGTTTTTAACGTCTGAAAGGCTTTGCTCATCGACATGAAGTGTGGATGCCTTTTTAACAGCCTCCATAGTTACTTCTTCTGAAATTCCCAAAGCCTTTGTCAGCTCATTGAAGGTTGGCTTATGGTTTTCTTCAAAGGAAAGCATCGAAAGAGCCGATGGATTTATATGAATAAGCTCGCCGCTTTCTTCAAATACCGCAACCCCCGCCTCAAGGCAGTTGAATACGTTTTGAAGCTTTTCACGTTCGCCCGATACCTCATCAAGGGTGTTTTCGATAACCTGTGCCATGGAGTTGAAATTTTTTGCGAGAGTTCCTATTTCATCCTTGGTACGGATTTTAAGCCTATGTGAATATTCTCCCGATGATATCTGTTTTGTACCGCCTGTTATGGTCTGAATGGGACGGGTGATGGCTTTGGCAAGAAAGAATGCCATGATAAGTGCAATTACAAGTCCGATAATAAGAGCACGGACGATAATGGAAAACAGCATAAAAGAAAGCTGTCTTGTTTCGGAAAGGTCGTCCACAATGTAAATAATACAGCTTTTGTTTTTATTTTCAAGATACAGTGCATAATCAAGCTGCTCGGCACCGTAGTTTTGTTCAATACCGTTTCTGCCGTTCATGGCTGCCATAAGATTTGGGGTAAGCGGAAGGTCTTGCACCTCCTCGGTTGCAGAGCTTTCAAGGATGTTTGCGTTTTTATCGAGTATATAAAAATTTCGGTGGCTGTCAAGTCCCAATGAGCTTGCATAGGCTGTAAGGATTTCCTTCTGGGAAACGGAACTGTCATCATAAAGCAGAGCTTCCTCAAGGCTTGAAATAATGTTTTCATCAAAGCCTTCCTCAAGCTGTTGGGCAAAGTCGTTGGTATAAAAGTCAAAGACACTGTTCATCAGAAAGATGCCCACCGTCGCCATGACCGCTATTATAAACACTATAAATATCAGCACAAGCTTTGAATTTAGACTTTTATACAAAACGCTTTTCCTCCCGAGGGTGATTTTTACTTATATCAGTCGATGTAGTATCCCATGCCCCGCTTATTTTTGATATACTTAGGCTCTGATGGGTTTTCTTCTATCTGCTTACGGAGTCTTGCAACGGTAACGTCAACGGTTCTTACGTCACCGTAGTAATCGTCATATCCCCATACTGCTTCAAGAAGGGCATCCTGACGGAACTTTTTACCGCGGTTTTTAGCCAAGAAGCACAGAAGCTCGTACTGCTGCTTTGAGAGGGAGATTTCCTTACCGTTTTTCTTTACCGTATAGGATTCTGTATCAATTTCAAGGTCTTCAACATGAATAATGGAGTTTTCCTTATCATCATCCTGCTTTATGACGGTTTCTCCCGAAAAGCGGCGAATATTAGCACGTATTCTGCTTGTAAGCTCTCCAAGGCTGAAGGGCTTTGTCATATAGTCGTCTGCACCGAGGTCAAGTCCCAGAATTTTATCGTTTTCTTCCTCACGAGCCGTAAGCATGATTATTGGAGTTTCAAGTCTGCTCCTTACACGTCTGCAGATTTCAAAGCCGTCCATTTTGGGCAGCATTACGTCAAGCAGAATAAGGTCAAACGTACCTGAAAGTGCAAGGGCAAGCCCCTTTTCTCCGTCACTTGCAATCTGGGCGTCATAGCCTTGCTTGCATACATTATATTGGAGGATTTCCGCAATATCGGTTTCATCCTCAACTATTAAGATTTTCTTTTTCTTTTGTTCCATTTATAACAATCTCCTTAGCGGGCATTAAACAATGTGAATTCATCGGTTTTAAAAAAGCTGATGCCATCGTATTTATTGACAAGGCTTGCGATGTCAAGCAGGTAGTAATACGATTTATCCGACATATGCAAAAGTGCTGTCACTTCCACAGAATCGGTTTCCTTGCCTCCTGTCAGCCTGTTTTTGATTATCGAGGAAACAGTATAGGCACTTCCTGAATATCCCGGAACATCGCCGCTGTCAATATTCGGCTCATATATTATGTATCCTGCCTGATTTACGGTGCTCTTGAACACCTCGCTGTCACGCAGCTCATCCGGTAAGCCATAAGGAAGAGTACATATTCTCGATTTTGTTTTGAGAACAAGGTTCATTGCCTTATTTGCGTTTTCAAGCTCGGCAATAAAAGCATTTGCATACAACAACTCAAGCTGTTCCGGAGGAACAAGAGAATTTTGTTCTGCCACGGCATTAAAATCAGGCTCTGCCGTAACAAAAATGCTGTAGCCGTCAATATAAAGACTGCGAAGATCAGAGGGGTTTGAAAGTATTTCATCCTTTGTAAAGCTGAAGGATGCATCAATACCCTGAGCCCTCACCGTATTTACAACATTCCCGAAATTTTCATAGCCTGAGCCTGTAAAGCAAAGTGAAACATTCCTGTTTTTAAGCTTTTCGAGAGGGTCTTCAGGCGTTGTTTCAGGTTCTGTAGGTTTAACCGGCTTTTGTGTATCCTCCGGCTTAGGCTTTACTATATCAGGCGTGGGAGTATTAGGCTGCTCTGTTTTGCCGCTGTCGCCGGATGGCTGTTCGGGTACGGAGGGCTGTTCAGGCTTGATTTCCTCTTTGGGTGCGGGAAGATACGGTGTAAGCAGGTCAACCAGTGTTTTTGCGGATTTTCCGTTGGAAATTCTAAAAGCATATATGCCGTTCAGCGGGTCATCATAGGTTTCGCACATCATGCTGAGAGCTGAGGCTACCTTTCTTGCGGGAACATAGCGGGTTTTATGGAAAATTCTTGTTTCCATTCTCATAATTTCTCCGTTGCTTGTTTCTGCAAGATTATCCTCAACATTGAAGGATATATAGTTTCCGTTGCGGTTATTTATCAGATAAAAATTGCTGTCAAGACCGCTGTAGTTTACTTCAATATACGAGTACAGAATAAACATTGAAAGGGGAACGTATTCAACTCCTCCGCTTACAACAAGAGGAAACTGTGTAATATAGGTATACGGAGCGTCCTGACGGAACATATGGGGTATCTGATAGTTGTTACTTACGGCATTATCCCCCATGTTTATATATGTGCTGAATCTTCTGTCATTATATGCGGCAGGAGAAAAGGAATGCGAAAAAAGAAGCGTAAGTATAGAGAATAAGCACAAAATTCTTATAAACCGTGTTCTCATATCTTACGCCTCCTTGGGGCAAATTTAATTGTCCGATATTTTAGTTGGAAGAAACGCTGTAGTTGGGCGCTTCCTTGGTGATGGAAATATCGTGAGGATGTGATTCACGTAAACCTGCACCGGTAATACGCACAAACTTAGCTTCTTTCTTGAGTTCTTCAACATTATGGCTTCCGCAGTAACCCATACCGCTTCTGAGACCGCCCATAAGCTGGAATACTGTATCTGCAAGATTTCCCTTGTAAGGAACACGTCCTTCAACACCTTCGGGAACAAGCTTCTTCTGGTCTGCCTGGAAGTATCTGTCCTTTGAGCCATGCTCCATGGCTGCAAGTGAACCCATACCTCTGTATACCTTAAAGGTTCTGCCCTGATAAAGCTCGGTTTCTCCGGGGCTTTCTTCACAGCCGGCAACAAGTGAGCCAACCATTACCACGTCACCGCCTGCAGCGAGTGCTTTAACAAGGTCGCCGCTGTATTTAACGCCGCCGTCTGCAATAACGGGAGTGCCTGTCTTTGCAGCTTCACATGCACAATCATAGATTGCAGTAATCTGAGGAACACCGATACCTGCAACTACTCTTGTTGTACAGATAGAGCCGGGGCCGATACCTACCTTAACGGCATCTGCACCTGCGGCAATAAGGTCATGTCCCGCTTCTGCTGTAGCAATATTACCTGCAATAAGCTGCATTTCGGGGAATGCATTCTTTACCTTTTCAACGCTGTTAAGAATATTCTGGCTATGACCGTGAGCTGAGTCGAGAACAAGCACATCAGCACCTGCTTCAATAAGAGCCTTTGCTCTGTCAAGAACGTCAGGTGTTGCGCCGATTGCGGCTGCACATAAAAGTCTGCCCTTGGAGTCCTTGGCACTGTTGGGGTACTTCTGCACCTTGAGGATATCCTTTGTTGTGATAAGACCTGCAAGCACGCCGTTTTCATCAACGAGAGGGAGCTTTTCAACTCTTGCTCCGTAAAGGATTTCCTTTGCATCCTCAAGAGTTGTGCCGACGGGAGCTGTAACGAGGTTATTCTTTGTCATAACATCGCCGATTCTATCGTTATAATCCTTTAAGAATCTCATATCTCTGTTGGTGTTAATACCAACGAGCTTATTGTTTTCGTCACAAATCGGAACACCCGAGATGCGGTACTTTGCCATGAGAGCTTCTGCCTCATAAACATAGTTATCGGGGCTGAGGTAGAAGGGATTGAAAATAACGCCGTATTCGCTTCTCTTAACCTTAAGTACTTCATCAGCCTGTCTTTCAATTGACATGTTCTTATGTATAACGCCTATACCGCCTTCACGTGCGATAGCGATTGCCATTCTGGACTCTGTAACGGTATCCATTGCGGCTGTCATAAGGGGTATATTAAGCTTGATTTTCTTTGTAAGGTTTGTTGAAATATCTATCATCTTAGGCATTACATCGCTTTTTCTGGGCACAAGCAGAACATCGTCGAATGTAAGACCTTCTTTTACGAACTTATCAGCGTACATTTCCATAAAATATCGTTCCTCTCTGAATTTTTATAATAGTTTCCGTATTTTAAGGTATTATACTATATTTTTTTAATTTCGTCAAGTGGGAAATATTGTTTTTTCTTTATTTTCTTTTATTATTAGCGATAGTTTTATGTGTTGAAGGGGTTTCGCCGTCTGCAGACGGCGAGTTACATTTTTGTATCTCAGGTGTTTCGGCACTGCGGTGGCGACCTTCTTTTGACCGAAGCATCAAGCGGGAAACTCCTGTCACTTCGTTCCATGAGTTCGAGATTTCAACCAAATCAAAGATTTGGGAAATCACGAAAAAATGCTTCCACTCACCGCCTCGACTTTTGAGGTCGAGGCTACGCCGTGGCGGCTTACTGACAGTAGGAGGCTGAGGATGACGCTGAGAAGGCTCAGCAAATCGCTCGCGTGCGCTCGATGGGCTGTAGTGCGAATATTTGGAACTGCGTTGCCGTTTATTTTCTGCTAAGGACAGAAAGGGAAACGGGATTTTCTGCGTTACACAAAGTAAAAACGTCCGCCGTTGTTTGGTGGACGTTTTGGCTAACCGTGCATTTGTGGCACAGTTTTATTCTGTTATTCCGTTGGTGTCGCACTTAGTTTGACCGCTTGGATTTATGGCGGTCAAACGGACTTCCGTTCGGGCATCAAAGATAGGACGTAAATCCACGGCATGGTCACGTCATCTTTTCTTCTTGCTTACTTCTTCTTTTCAGCAAAGAAGAAGTAAGGGCGTTCCCGACTAAAGTGCTTTTGTTGCTATTTCTTCGTTGATGTCTGCGATGAACTTGTCAAGAGCCACAGCGCCCATATCGCCGTTCTTTCTGGAACGTACGGCAACTGCGCCTGCTTCCATTTCCTTATCGCCGATAACCAGCATATAAGGAGCTTTATCCAGCTGAGCTTCACGAATCTTGTAACCGATTTTTTCATTTCTGTCATCAAGCTCGCATCTTATGCCGTATGCCTTAAGCTTTGCCATAACGCCCTTAGCGTATTCAAGCTGATTGTCGCTGATGGGAAGAATCTTGACCTGTGTGGGTGACAGCCAAGTGGGGAATGCACCTGCGTACTTTTCAATGAGAAGTGCAAGAGTTCTTTCATAGCATCCGATTGAAGTCCTGTGGATGATATAGGGACGCTTCTTTGTGCCGTCCTTATCAACGTATTCCATGCCGAACTTTTCAGCGTTGAACTGGTCAATCTGGATAGTGATAAGTGTATCTTCCTTGCCGTGTACGTTCTTGATCTGGATATCCAGCTTCGGACCGTAGAATGCCGCCTCGTCGATGCCGACGGTGTAGTCGATGCCCAGCTTGTCGAGGATCTTGCCCATGATGCCCTGTGCCTCATCCCACTGTTCGGGCGTGCCGATATACTTTTCAGTA
>JAZNIM010000245.1:0-3651 GCA_045577475.1 Eubacteriales bacterium
CTATTTTGTCAAGGCTTACAAGGCAGTTGCCCACTTCATCGGAAGGATAGCTGAGCATAAGCACAACCTTTTTAGCACCCTTTGCAATACCGCGAAGGCAGATTGCAAAACGGTTTCTTGAAAGGATAGGGAATATAACGCCTACGGTTTCTCCGCCGAGCTTTGCCTTTACGTCTGCCGCTATGTCATCAACGGAAGCATAATTGCCCTGAACTCTTGCAACAACGGATTCGGTAATGGAAATAACGTCTCTGTCGCGAATTTCAAAGCCTTCGTATTCTGCAGCTTCAAGTACGCTGTCTGCAACGATTTTCGCAAGGTCATCGCCTGTTCTGAAAATGGGACATCTGATACCTCTTGAAACTGTGCCGACTCTTCTTTCTTTGTTTGCCATTTTAATACCTTCAATCCTAATTTAATTTTTGGATGTTCTCCAAACCGATTAATTATTGTATCACAACTATCGTAAATAATCAATAGTTTTCAAAAATATTTAAATATTATTAATTATATTTCCAAAAAATCCTTGCCGTCAAAGTGGTATAGGCAAATATCACTGCCCTGACCGTTTTCATCGTAGAAATTCTTTGAAAAGTAAAATAAACCTTCTCCAAGACTTATCATACCCGTTGAGCCGTAAGGAAAATCGCTTCCGCTTATGCCGTTTTGGGCTTTTTCACTGCCGAACAGACAAAGAGTAAGAGTGCTTTCTTCTTTATCAAGTCCCAAAGGCTTTGAGAAGCCGCTTTTCTTGCCAAGGTCAATTGCATACATGTTTTTGTTGGGAAAGCCTTTCTTTGTGCCGCAGTAAACCGCCGCAAGCATACAGTTATGCTCCTTGACATACTCAAGATTCTGTATGCCGAAGGTTGTGTTTCCCGTATAAACAAAATACTTGTCGTCATATTTTTCGGGACCGCTCTTGTGCATCTGCGACTGATTGAGAGGCATAGCAATCGAATCCCACATGGAAATATCATAACGTAGGATAATCTGACAGTCGTTATCATTTCTTTCGGTATCGCCGTAAATGCCGTAAGCAATATAGGCATACATTTTGCCGCCGCTCTGTCCCGGAAAGGGAGCAAAGGTAAAGCCGTCAATACCGCTGCAGCCGTATCTGTGACCGTCTGCCGAATAGTCGTCAAAGACTTCTTTCAGGTAAACAGCTCTCATTACACCGTCGGTTTCCGCATCCATGTCGGTGCGGTCTATTTTGTCAACATCGAAAATAGCCGCATAAAAGCCGTCCTCTACCTCTCTGCCTCCCGTAAGGCACTCACCTATACAGTCGTGCTTATATTCAAGAGAGCCGTACACCTTGCCGTCATCATTGTTGAATGCAATGCAACCCAGATGTCCTGCAAGTCCCTTTACACTTCCGACGATGTTTCCGTCCATATCAAGCTTTAAAAGACAGGTTGTAAATGAGCAGTACATATATTTTCTGTTGCTGTCTATGGCAATGCCCTGAATGTGTCCCGCCTTTATACCTTCAATATGAATTTTCTTTGTAAGTGACATTTTTACCCTTCCTTTGTTATCAGATGCTTCTGAAGTTTCTGCTGTATTGTCTTAATTAAATGTCTTTTCAAGCTCTGTCCAGATTCTCTTTGCAATATGCTCCATACCCTTGTCGCCGGGATGCATTGCAACGCCTGCGTGCTCGTAAAGACCCTTAGCCATCATTTCGTCATCCTCGCCAAGGTCGCCAAGGTAAACACAGGGATAGCCGTTGTTTTCACCTGTCTTTATAATCTCAGCATCACCGGGGTGCTTCCAGAAGCCTGTGGTGAGAATTACCTTTGCTTTACCTGTCTTATTGAGGTACTTTATAAATTCGCCGTATTGACTGATAAAAGCATCCGCATCATATTCTGCAACCTTGCAGTTTTCGATGATTCTCATGATTATAATATCTGCTTCAAAGTCACGAGCCGCTTCGTACTTTTCCATGGCGGCTGCACCGTCCTTATATCCTCTTTCCCAGCCTGCCGCCTGACAGATACAGAAGGAAGCATCCTCATCCTTTTCCAAAACCTTGCTCATGAGAATATGAACATAGTCCTTGTCAAGGCTTGAAGCCGCCATGCCGCAGCGGTTAAACCAGCCGAGGCTCTCATTCGGTCCGTGAAGTGTAATGGAGTTACCCACAAACATAACACGCTTGCCTTTGCCCTCGGGATTGTCAATAAATACGCTTTCTCCCACTCTCAGCTGATTTTCGGAGGAAACGGTGTTCTTTTTAATTTGTGCAAAATTGTCGTTACTCATAGTAATTCTCCCATCATATTAAATTCGTCTAAATTATATATTACAAACCGCCGTATGTCAATATACAATCGTTCTCATTTTGCAGTTCCGATAAAATACATATTGACAGATGCTTTCAAGTACAGTAAAATGAAAATAACACATTTGACAGGAGTTTATTCTATGACTTACACATATGACATTCTCCATGACATTGTTTGGAACAGGTTTGTACGTCTGCCATACGGTCATGTGCTTGATTATGCAAAACTTGACGGAAGTAATATCTATCCTTCATCAAAGGAATGTGAAATCAGCTTTCCGAATCCCCTCGGCTGGTGGACTCCCATTGAAAACGGAGGCTTTTTTACGGGGCTGTACCTATCGGCACTCACGGAAAAATACCGTGCAAATCCCGATGAAAGAACAAAAGCTGAAATCAACACCTTGCTTTTCGGCCTGTTTGTTCTTCAGGATGCAGGGGGCACAGATGGCTTTATTGCAAGAGGTGTCAGCGATGACGGCAAGAGCTGTTATAAGTGCAGCTCGGAGGATCAGGTGTGTCCCTGGCTTCTCGGAATGTGGAAGGCATACGAAAGCGAAGCGGTGTCGGATGAGCTTAAAGCAGAAATTAAAATCCGCATTTCAAGACTGTCGGAAGGTATTCAGAAACACGGATTTTGTATTCCGACTCTGTGGAAAGAGCATGTTTGGGGAGGATTTCTCGGCGGTGATTACCGAAGCTGTGCAAAGCTGCTTGGACTTTTGCGTATAACATATGAGGTCACAAAGGACATCAAATGGCTTGATTTATACGAAAAATACGGTAACGAAAGGGTATCCGGTCCATTCACAAGATTTGATGTATGTTACTATGGCTGCGGAAGCGACATGGTAAAGGATACAGGTCTTATACAGTTCTGGATTCATGCCTGCTCACAGCTGTTTATAAAAGAATTATCCGTTCTTGACGAAAATCGACATGAATTGTTCCGACACTCGTTGAATGCCACAGCGGCGGTTGCAGTAAAATTTATTAATGAGTACAAAACATATCTTTCGGCAAAAGGCAAAAACTTTGACATCGATTGGAGAAAGGCAGGTTGTGTTTTCAAGCCTGTTTCAAGTCCCGATGAAGGCAGAGTACTTGCACTTGAGCAGAATAAAATTTGGATGAGCGTTATTGTTCCCGAACGGCATTGTGAGCATAATATTCTTGGCAATATGTTGTTCGGTGCACTCATTTGCAGTGTGGCAGAGGATGCAAAAATCCGTTCATACACATCAGAAAAAATTCACGCGGCTTTGGAATGTGTGGATTTTCCTGGTCTTAATCTTTCCTATGCATTTGTTGCTGAAAGTGTTTTGTATTATCTCAGTTTATAGATTATTTCAGAC
>JAZNIM010000246.1:0-2220 GCA_045577475.1 Eubacteriales bacterium
GCTGTTTACGCAGAAACCGTTTTGACAGAGTCTGTAAACGAGGTTGTGAATGTGGGTGTCGGCGGCACCGTTACCGCAAAGGACGGCACCGTTTATAACTATTCCTACAGAAAAACAATGGAGGCAACCGCATATACCTATCTTCCTCCCTATACCTCAATGACAACTGCCACAGGCGCAACCCTCAGAAAAGGCATTGTTGCCGTTGACCCCAGAGTTATTCCCATGCATACGAGAATGTTTATTACAGGCTCAATGGAATACGGTCTGGGTGTTGCCGAGGACACGGGCGGAGCTATCAAGGGCAATATTATCGACCTTGCATTTATGTCCTATAATGAATGTGTTCAGTTCGGCAGACGCCAGATGGAAGTTTATATTTTGGAATAAAAAAGCAAAGTGACGGTATAAAAGCAAAAAAATTGTATAAATTGCCGAAGCGGTCTTGACAATTTGGATAAAATGATGTATAATGTGAATATTGTAGGGTTACAAAATAACATTTATTATTTTTGTGTGCTTTACAGTGTTGGCATATAGATTTTTAATATACATCTGCCGCTTCAGGCTTTTATAGATTTCATGGCGCATTTCGGGATATAAGCCCCCGAGGTTTTTGTATAAATAAAAAGCTCCTCTGTACGTTTTTGGGGAGTATTATATGTTAAATATTGTATTGCACCTGTTTTGTTATTATGTACGACGAAGGAGGTGCTTTTATTTTGAATCCTATAATCGCAGCGGTTATAGGCGTTTTGTGTCTGGCAGTCGGTATAATTGCGGGTATAATCCTCAGAAAACAGGTTGCCGAAGCTAAAATCAAAAGTGCGGAAGCAGAAGCAGGCCGCATAGTTGATGAAGCACAGAAAACAGCCGAAACCAAAAAGAAAGAGGCTTTAATCGAAGCCAAAGAAGAAATTCTCAAAAGCAAAAACGAAATGGAAAGCGAGCTTAAAGAGCGCAGAAGTGAGGTTGCACGTCTTGAAAAGCACGCACAGCAGAAGGAAGAGTCCCTTGACAAAAAGATAGAGCTTTACGAAAAGAAGGAAGAAGCTCTGGTTGAAAAGGGCAAGCAGTTGGAAGCACGTGAGGGTGAGCTTGCCGAAATTATTGCCAAAGAAGTGGAAAAGCTTGAGCAGATTTCAGGCTTTACCAGCGAACAGGCAAAGGAATACCTGCTTAACAAAATCGAGTCTGAGGTAAGACACGAGGCGGCAATGAAGATTGCAGAAATTGAGCAGGAATACAAGGAGGAGGCAGACAACAAGGCAAGAAACATCATTTCTCTTGCTATTCAGCGCTGCGCATCCGACTATGTAAGTGAAGCGACAGTATCTACCGTTGCACTTCCCAACGATGAAATGAAGGGAAGAATCATCGGTAGAGAGGGTAGAAACATCAGGACTATCGAAACACTCACGGGTGTTGACCTTATCATTGACGACACACCCGAGGCAATTACGGTTTCAAGCTTCGACCCCGTAAGAAGGGAAGTTGCAAGAATGTCCCTTGAAAAGCTTGTATCCGACGGCAGAATTCATCCTGCAAGAATTGAAGAAATGGTTGAAAAGAGCCGCAAGGAGGTTGACCTTGTAATCAAGCAGTCAGGTGAGCAGGCAACCTTTGAAACAGGTGTACACGGTCTTAATCCCGAGCTTATCAAGATTTTGGGCAGACTGCGTTTCCGTACAAGCTACGGTCAGAACGTACTTATTCACTCAATCGAGGTTTCCCATATTGCAGGTATGATGGCAGGAGAGCTTGGCGTTGACGTCATGATGGCAAAGCGTGCAGGACTTCTTCATGATATCGGTAAGGCGGTTGACCACGATGTTGACGGCTCACACATCCAGATTGGTGTTGAGCTTGCCAAGAAGTACCACGAAAACAAGGAAATCGTACATGCCATTGAAGCACACCACGGCGATGTTGAAGCAAGCACGGTTATTGCAATGCTTGTTCAGGCAGCGGATGCTGTTTCTGCGGCACGTCCCGGTGCAAGACGTGAAAATCTTGAGTCTTACATCAAGCGTCTTCAGCGTCTTGAAGAAATTGCAACCGAATTTGGCGGCGTTGAAAAGTGCTTTGCAATTCAGGCAGGACGTGAAATTCGTGTTATGGTTAAGCCTGACGAGGTTAAGGACGACGAAATGACCTTCCTTGCCCGTGATATTGCCAAGAAGATTGAAAACGAGCTTGAATATCCCGGTCAGATTAAGG
>JAZNIM010000247.1:0-1965 GCA_045577475.1 Eubacteriales bacterium
ATGTCGAAAGTTTTCTATCATAAAATTTAAAATATTTATGTCATGGGCGTTGACTATAGTATCAGGAAGAGTTATAATATTTATAGAGTAAATTATAAGGGTATATGATTTGCTTGTAATTATGGTATAGAGTGCAGCGGCACGGCTTGAATGATTATTTAAGTTGGTGGCGGTGGCGGTGGTTTTCTTTGGCGGATGCTAAAGAGATTAAATAATAAATAAAGAGCAATAGCCTGTATTGGCTTTAAGTGTCGTTACAATCGGTAACGGCACTTTTTTGTGCAGAAATACTTTTATAAGGGGGTAACGGATATGTTACATAGTGATTATTTTAATGGTATTTGGAAAAAGAACAAGGGTGTTAAGGACGTTAGGTTTAAATTTGCAACGGTGACGGTATTTGTCAGAAGGGTACTCGATAAAATGGGGTTGTTTAGTTGTGCTGATGTTGAGAAGGATATTACCTGTGCAATGAAACAAGACTTTGATGAGTTTGATATTAAAGTTGATAAGGCAAATTGTCAGGTTGTATTAGAGGCAGATATTTGGGGTATTGGTACACTTGATAATGAAAAAAACACAGGCACTTGAATATAACCAAGACCTGCAGTTCGGGTATTGTATGCTGATAGAAAGCAGGGTTATATATCGCATTAGAGAGAACATCTATCTGGGTGCTGATGATACGGAAGATTTGACAGTTGCAGAAAGACTATTCAGACGCTTTGAAGCAGATGTTAAAGGCAAAGAGGATTGCAGGCTATTCCTACGGCAACGGTGAAAAGTACGATATTGAATACGGCAACAACGTAAACAAGGCGCTCACCTCCGAGCTTGCTATGCTTTCTACTCCCGAACTGATACCGCTTTTTATGCGTAAGTATCAGAGTAAGAGTCTGAAGCAGTACCGCAAGCGTGAGCCTGAATACAAAGGTAACGGTGATATTATCGTCTGCCTTGATGAGTCAAGCTCAACCTTCGGTGAGAACAATGCCTACGGTATGGCTGTGGCAATGGTGCTTTACGAAATATGCCGAGTGAATAACGCAAACTTTGCTTTGGTACATTTCTCAAGTACAATAAAGGTTGATTACTTCCCGAAAGATGAAAAGGTCGATCCGAAAAAGGTACTTGATTGTGCTGAAACACTTCTTGGCGGCGGGACAGACTTTGAGAAGCCTTTAAGAGAGGTATTTGCGTTAACATCAAGCGGAAAGCTTGACAAGCCCGACATTGTGTTTATAACCGACGGCGAATGCGATGTGTCGGATGAGTTCCTTGAGCTTTTCGAGGAATTTAAGGCTGACACAGGTGCAAGGCTTACAGGTATATTACTTGATAAAGGCGAATGCTTTGACTTTTCGCTTCAGAAGTTTGCGGATACCATTTACAGAACCAGTGAGCTTATGGAGGACACGATAGTTGAAAGAACAATTCAAGCCTTTTCGTAGAATAGTCATAAACCATTATACCGGTCCCGAAATCACAGACTTTGCCGTTTTGCGAAAGCATCACGGCACGGGACAAGCATATCTGATATCATCAAATCCCGAAAAGAAATACGGATACCGTCACGGTATCCAGTGTGATATAGGAGATGTTGAGGAATCGGAATGGCAAAGACTTGTAGAGGACTTAATCAAACGATGCGGTGAGCAGAAGCTGTTCTCTCATCTTCTCGAATGGGAAAAGCTCTACGGATTCTCACGGGATGCAAAGGAAGCAAAACAAATGGCACTTGAACTACACGCGGCACGGATATTTGACAGTGTTGAGTGGTGCGACTACACCGCTTTCAATGAAAAATACCGTCCCGAAGTATTAAAGAAATAAGGAGTACAACAAAATGGATACCAAAAGAAACAAGCCCGATTGCAAACTTGTCGGCGAAGACGGAAACATATTCAATCTTATGGCAAGAGCAATAAAAACCTTGAGAGAAAATAATCTCTCGGGAGAAGCTAA
>JAZNIM010000248.1:0-7014 GCA_045577475.1 Eubacteriales bacterium
TAACATCCCCCGTCACCACATTAATTTCCGAAACCTCGTCAATTTCGTCGCCGAAAAACTCAACTCTTATCGCATTCTTTTCGGATGCCGCAGGAAAAACCTCCACCGTGTCGCCCCGTACTCTGAACTTGTTTCTTTCAAGTGCAAGGTCGTTTCTCTCATACTGGATTTTAACAAGGTCGGCAATAAACTTGTTTCGTGATATTTCAAGTCCCTTTGCCGCCGAAACCGTAAGATTCTTGTATTCCACAGGGTCACCGAGAGTATATATGCAGGACACCGAGGCAACAATGATTACGTCCCGCCGTTCAAACAGTGCACTTGTGGCACTGTGACGCATTTTGTCAATGTCGTCGTTGATTGAGCTGTCCTTTTCGATGTAGGTGTCCTTGCCGGGAATATAGGCTTCGGGCTGGTAATAATCGTAGTAGCTGACAAAAAACTCAACGGCATTTTCAGGAAAAAACTCCTTGAATTCCGAGCATAGCTGTGCCGCAAGGGTCTTGTTGTGTGCAAGGACAAGGGTGGGCTTGTTTACACTTGCAATAATATTCGCCATTGTAAAGGTTTTTCCTGAGCCTGTTGCACCCACAAGCACCTGCTCACGCATGCCTGCGTTTACGCCTGCGGATAAAAGCTCTATTGCCTGAGGCTGGTCGCCCATAGGTTTGAATTTTGAAACAAGCTTGAATTTGTCCATTTTTCTCTCCGTATCCCTCTTGATTTTAAATCGAAAATTTTACAGTTATATTGTACCACATAACAGCTATAAAAACAAGACTATTGTCATATTAGCAAAAAATTTTCCATAGACTTGAATATAAGGGGTGGTAACGTGTGAAAAACAATAAAAACTTTCATCTTATCGTATTTTTCCAGTGTACGCTGTGTGCAATTCTTGCAGCACTGTGCCTTTGTGTACAGTACAGAGCAAGCACACGTACGGCACAAGTCGGCTCCTTCGGTTTTTCAGAGGATGCAAATGACACCTTTTCCCACCTTGCAAGCAGACTGTACCGTGAGGTGAACCGTGATTAATAAACGCCTTGAGCTGTGCTTTTTGTCGGGAAAAATAAATGTCAGCATATTCTCGGTCATTGCTTTTATTCTCATGCTCGGCGTTGATTTTTCGATATATACCCTCATTATTTTTGCCTGCATTGCCATTCATGAGCTTGCACACATAATCACACTGCAAATCTGCGGCGGAAAAATCAAAAAAATAAATGTCTACCCTTTCGGAATAGACATGATTTCGGATATGAGCACACTTTCCTACACAAAAGAGCTGTGTGTGGTGCTTTCGGGAGGTGTTTCAAACCTGTTGTGCGCCTTTTTTGCTCATATAATTATGGGAATAAACTACAACGTCCCTGTGTGCTTTTTCATTTATGTAAATCTTTTTTTCGGCATAGGAAACCTCATACCTTTGCCTGTTTTTGACGGAGGCAGAGCATTGCATATAATAATATCCCAAAATGCACTTCCCGATAAAGCCTATATTATTGAAAAATGGGCAGACAGCATTGCTTATTTTTTGTTTTTCGCCTTTTCGCTGTATCTGTTCCTGTTCACGGACTGCAATCTTTCAATCGTCATTTGTGTGGGATATATCGCACTTGCCGCCGTAATTTATGAAAAACTTTTGCTGAAACGTCAATTTTCAAAAGTATAAGGAATTTCAAAGGACAGCTCCTCTTTGCTGACGGGATGATTAAACCGCAGCCTTGTACAACAAAGAGCAATGTTTTTGATATTATCCTTCGCCCCGTACTTTCCGTCACCCACAAGAGGCATCCCTCTGTGGGAAAACTGAACTCTTATCTGGTGTGAACGCCCTGTATAAAGGTATATTTCAACGGTGGTCTTAACGGTATCACCGTCTTTTTGCGTGTCCAGAACCTTATATGACAGCTTTGCCTTCTTGACACCTCTGCGTTCCTTTTTCACAACAAAGCTCTTGTTCTTTGTCGAGTCCTTAAACAGCAAATCCTCATATACGCCTTCGTTTTGTTCGGGACAGCCGTAGACGGTTGCGGTATAGAACTTATGAAAATTTCCCTCGGAAATGTCCTTCGACAGCACGGCTGCACCTTTTTTGCTTAGGGCATATGCCATAAGACCGCCCACACCCACGTCAAGTCGGTGAAGGGTGTAAACCTCTTTAACACCAAGCTGTGCCGATAAAAGGTCGGCAAGACCGTCCTTATTTTGTGTGTTTTCGCTGGAAATGCCGACAGGCTTTTGGCAGACAACTATGTCTTTGTCGCGGTGAAGGATTTGAATGTCCATAAACTCACTCCGTGTTGTGATATATTTATCTGTAATTATATCACATAACCATTTTTAGGTCAAGGCTGTTAAAAACACACTAAAACAGATAACATCAAGTATCCGTTTACCAATTTAACAATGAATTGATAATTGAAATCTTCCACGAATGTGTTACAATGTACTTGTAAGCTTACAAAATCCGTTTTTGGAGGTACATTATGAACATTAAAATTGGTGCAATCATAAAGAAACTTCGCACAGAAAACAACATAACACAAGAAACCCTTGCCGCGTCAATTGGTGTGACGCCGCAAGCCATATCCCGTTGGGAATCGGAAAACGGATATCCCGACATTGAGCTTATTCCTGCCCTTGCCGACTTCTTTTCAATAAGCACCGATGAGTTGCTTGGATATAATCTGTCGGAAAGAGAAGAAACTCTGTCAAACATAAAAAACGAATTACTGCGGCTTTCGGAAATCGGCACACACAAGCAAAAGCTTTCATTTGTGCGTGAATCATTTACTAAATACCCAAACGATGATTATATTAAGGTTTATCTCGCCGCCTGCCTTTTTGATGAGTGGAACAACATACAAGAAGAATCTCTTATTAATGACGCAGAATCCCTTTGTTTATCTGTTATCGATAAGTGCCGTGATGAGGACATTCGATATGATGCAATTTCTACTCTGAGTGCCATATATACTCACTTGGGAAAATATGAAAAAGCCAAAGGCACGTTGGAATGTCTTTCTCCCATGAAATATTGCCGTGAAACCGCCCTTGCCTGTGGCATCGGAGACAATAATACGGAGTGGTATATACAGGATGAGATTGAGAAATTCACCGACGGCTTGGGATTAACAATTCAAAACTATGTCCTAAACAGTTATCTTCCTGATGATCCTTCCACTTGGAATAAAAAAATTGAAATGTTAGGTGTTTCCAACATGCTGTATAAAATGATATTCGGTGAAAATCTTATGTTTTATCACATACGACTCTCATATAATTACTGGTTGATTTCAACATATCAGATGGAACAGGGCAAGATAGATGAAACGCTTGATTCTCTTGAAAAAATGTGTTACCACACAATTGAATACGATAAATCATACATCAATGACCACGGCAAGTTCTTCACATCAATTTTTACAGATAAATTGATTTATCCCGAACCGAGCAAGGATTTTCAAGAGTATGCCCAACATACCAATTGCTACTATATGTTAAAAAAACTTCACCATCCAAGATACGATAGTATCCGTCAAATGCCTCGTTTTGATTCATTTGTCAAAAGTTTGGAAGAATATGAAAATATTACACCTCATTTTTTCAGTCAAGCATAAACATAGAGCGGACACCTCTCGGTGTCCGCTTAACTATACTAATTATACTTACGCTTAATCTTCTGGCTTGTTGTCTTTTCAAAGGGTTCTTTTCTTACCGTAACCTTGATAACTCTCTTGTGAGCAGGCATTGTCTTGTTGTAATCCTCAACGACTTCCTTAATGAGCTTGTAAATACCGTCATCGTCAAGACCTTCAATTTTTCCCTGATTGGGATAAATTTCTGCCTGAAGACCTGTTTCTTCGCCGTTTTCGTCCTTTATGGCACTTACAATAACCTCTTCAATTTCGGTTCTGCCTGTCAGATAATCCTCGATTTCTTCGGGATAGATGTTCTTACCGTTCTTGAGGACGATAAGGTTCTTCTTTCTACCTGTTATGTAAAGCTTTTCGGCTTTCTCGTCGTATCTTCCGTAGTCGCCTGTGCTGAACCAGCCGTCCTCTGTGAGAACCTCTGCGGTCTTTTCGGGATTCTTGTAGTAACCCATCATAACAATAGGTCCTTTAACAAGAATTTCACCCTCGCCGTCCTCGTTTGGCTTGTCAATTTTAACCTCAACCTGAGGACAAAGCACGCCGACGGAAGCAAAGTCATAGTAGTGTGTTCTGTTAACCGAAACAAGAGGAGAACATTCTGTAATACCGTAACCGTTGGTGATGGTAATACCGATGGATTCAAAGAAGCGTCCAAGCTCTTCTCTCATGGGAGCACCGCCGCAAACAATAAGACGCAGGTTTCCGCCGAACTGCTCATGCACACTCTTGAAAAGTGTTCTTCTAAGGTCAATACCAACCTTCAAAAGACCGTTGCTCATTTTAATCAGCTTCTTGAAGGTCTTTGAAAGTCCCTTTTCTTCAATGGCAGCCCAGATTCTATTGTAGAACTTTTCAACATAAAGAGGTACAAGCATGGCAGCTTCCGGCTTATATGCCTTGAAGTTGGGAAGCACGTTTCTTACGCTGTCATTGATACCCATTGTTGTACCGCACTTGATGCCTACAAGAATGTCAACAAGTCCGCCGAAGGTGTGGTGCAAAGGAAGCACGTTAATCATGGTTCTGGCTGTGGAAGAAACCTTCAGACCGTAGTTCTGTGCACTCATTACATTTGCAAGACTGAGCATAACACCCTTTGCTGTTCCTGTTGTGCCTGAGGTATAAACGATAACCTTCATTTCTTCCTCGGCAGGAGTCATGTCGGTGTATTCGGTGTAGCCGCCCTCAAAAAGCTCCTTACCCTTGTTCATAAGCTTCTTGTAGGAAAGGAACTGTCCGTCGTCCTCCTTGGCATCAAGATTTACAAAATACTTGACATTCTTGAAAAGCTCCATGTTTGCCTTGATTTTCTCATCGTAAACAGAAGCGTAGAAGAATACATCCATATCGCTGTCGTTGATGATATAAGCGATTTCTTCAATGGGAAGCTCCTTGTCAACGGGAACAAATACAGCCTCGGAGTTAAGAACGGAAACAAATACTGTTATCCACTCATAGCTGTTAGGACCTATCATGGCAATCTTGTTGCCCTTCTTAAAGCCCATTTCGGTAAATGCCGAGCCTACATATTTTGTGTCAAGATAGAACTGTTCAAAGGTAACGTCAACAATTTCAGCACCCTTGCGGTAACGGAATGCAATATCCTGACCGAATTCGTTGTTTTTGTTGATGGAGTCCTCAAGAACCACCTTCATGTTGGGTGTGTACTTGACCTCCTTGAAGGGGTAGTTATGATTGTAATTTTTAAGCATAGGTTTACTTCCTTTCCGTCAGCCGCAAAGACAGGCGGCACAGACGCTAATTATTATTCAATAGGTTAATACCGAATTTTTCCGAAAGGGTTACACTTATTTTATTAATCGGCAGTCCCATAACATTAAAATAATCTCCGTGGATTTTATTTACAAGCAGAGCACCCAGCTGTTGAATTCCGTATGCACCTGCTTTGTCCATAGGCTCGCCGCTTTTTACATAGGAAACTATTTCCTGTTCGGACAAGGCTCTGAAATACACATTAGTGCTTTCGAAATCCGAATATACAAAGTCGTCCCTTATAAGCGTAAAGCCTGTATAAACAACATGCCTGTTGCCCGAAAGCCGCTTTAAGATTTCCACGGCATTTTCCCGGCTTTTGGGTTTGCCGATAATTCCATTGTTAAGTGCCACAACCGTATCTGCACCTAAAATAATTTTTCCTTTTGCCTTGTCACCGAGAGTTTTTTGCACCGCCAACGCCTTACGTTTTGAAATTTCCATTACCGCATCAAAAGGAAGCGTCCCATCGGGGACGCTTTCATCGGTATCCGAAACAACAATTTCAAAATCAAGACCTACGTTTGACAGTATTTCCTTACGCCTCGGTGATTTTGAAGCAAGTATCAGCCCGATATCCATGATTAATAAAGGGGATACTTGTCACAGAGCTTTGTAACCTCGGCTCTGACATAATCAGCCTTTTCTTCAAATTCAGTCGCAACAAGCTTAAAGAGCTTTGCGATGGTTCTGAAGTCTTCTTCAACAAAGCCTCTTGAGGTAGCAGCAGCCGTACCTACTCTTACGCCGCTTGTAACGAAAGGCTTTTCGGGGTCGTTGGGAATTGCATTTTTGTTTACTGTGATATACACTTCATCAAGTCTTTTTTCAAATTCTTTACCTGTTACGCCAAAAGGACGAAGGTCAACAAGACCAAGGTGGTTATCCGTACCGCCTGAAACAAGCTTGAAGCCTTCTTCAAGAAGAGCATCCGCAAACGCCTTCATGTTGTTTACAAGCTGTGTCTGGTATGCCTTGAACTCAGGCTTTAATGCTTCGCCGAAGCAAACTGCCTTTGCCGCAATGATGTGCATAAGAGGACCGCCCTGTGTACCGGGGAATATTGCCTTATCAATCTGCTTTGCATATTCTTCCTTGCAGAGAATAAGACCGCCTCTGGGGCCTCTCAATGTCTTGTGGGTTGTAGTTGTTACAACGTCCGCATAGGGAACGGGACTTGGATGAAGACCTGCGGCAACAAGACCTGCAATGTGAGCCATGTCTACTACATAAATTGCATTTACCTTCTTAGCTACCTGTGCAATTCTTTCAAAATCAATTACTCTTGGGTACGCAGAAGCACCTGCAATAATCAGCTTTGGCTGACATTCCAGTGCAATTCTTTCCATTTCATCGTAGTCAATAAAGCCGTCATCGTTTACACCGTAGGGAACGATATTGAAGAACATACCCGAAATATTAACGGGACTTCCGTGAGAAAGATGTCCGCCGTGAGCAAGATTCATACCCATAACGGTGTCACCGGGCTTTAAGAATGCAGTGAATACCGCAAGGTTTGCACTTGCACCCGAATGAGGCTGTACGTTTGCATGCTCTGCACCGAAAAGCTTGCAGGCTC
>JAZNIM010000249.1:0-49267 GCA_045577475.1 Eubacteriales bacterium
GTAATTTCAAGGTCTGCACCGAGTTTCTTTACAGCCTGATGATGCATACTGTTTGTACAAAAGCTATTCCCGTAAATAGAAGTCATAATGTTTTCACCTGCGGTAAAAGCCTTATGAACGGCATCAGCACCGTTTTCACCTCTATGGATATGTGAGTTATCAATATGCTGATATAGCGTTCCGCCGAAAAGAACATTTATGAGCTGATGACCTCGGCAGATACCGAGTATCGGCTTACCGAGGCGGATAAACTCTTTAGCTACGGCAATTTCAGCTTTATCCCTTTCATAATCAATACCTACCGAGCCGTCAATGACTTCCCCGTAATATTCGGGACTTATATCGCTTCCTCCGCAAAGGATAAGACCGTCATAATCGGTGCAAAGCTTCGGACAATACTCAGCAAAAGCCAAGCCGCCGCAATTAATTACAGCGTTAATGTAATTATCCTTATTGGCATTGACTGCAAGAAGAATTCTTGGTTTCATATTCTCACCCGTTTCATAAAATGACGGTAAAATTATAATCTCACTTTACGAAAAAGTCAATAGCAAAAGGAATAATCCTCATATGCTTTTTGGCATCCGTAAAGTTCATTTCCGCCGCAAGTATACTCCTTCATTTTCAAAAGACACATGGCAATTGCCGTTTCCTCCTCGCTGAGTCTTGCTTCCCTGAAGGGATACTCGTACAGCACCTTATCCTCAAATGTAATTCTGTCGTTGAAAAAGCCGTCAAGATGTCCTGAAGATATATGCTTGATTTCGCTTTCCACGTACTTATTTTCTTTATTGAAATACCTCACAGTATTATTATCAATCTCGCCGCGGCTTCCTCTGATGAGTAGCCTGTTTTTACGGATTGGTGAAAAATACTGCTCTTTGCTGTGGTCATACACAACCGAGACGTTTTTGAATTTAAACATTCTAAATGTTTGCTGTGCAATAATCTCAGATTTATCGGATATTTCTCCCTGTCTGCCGTTTGTTTTAAGAACCGTATCATCAAAGACGTACTCATTAAGCAAAATCGGCTTTTCGTAATCGTCAAGGAAAAATCTTACTAAGCCCATAGCGTGGTAATCGTGACAGCAGGAAATATTTATATGACACACTTTTCCTATAACCCCTGAGTCGATTATGCTTTTTATTGCCTGATACGTTCCTTTCAGGTGGAACTGCTCGGCTACCTGAATACGCTCAAACGCTTTATCATTTTTAACAGGCTTCATAACAGGTGTTTCCGCAAGCACATACACACCCTTATTTGCAAGTGCAACCGACATATCAAAAATATCAGGCTTATTGATACAGTTAACAATGAAATCGCATTTTTCCGACAGCATCTCGTCGACGTTTCTGAAAATCTTAATACCATATTTTTCGCTGAAATATTTTGCTTTTTCATCATTTCTGACGCATATGCCAACGGCTTTAAAGGTGTCGGGTACAAGCCTTGCTATTCTTGCATAAAATTCAGCTCTCCAGCCTGAACCGACTATTCCGTAAGAAATCATAATTCTCCCCGCTTTCATATAAAGCACAATTCTCCACAGCACATTTTTCGGCTGTGGAGATGCTTTTTAATTAAGAAAACCAAGCTTATTATAGAATAAGCCAAACAGGTTTTCATTATTCAGGCAAACACTTTCTTCAACTCTTGACTTTGACTCTTTTTCATTTTCCATAAAATCGTGACAAAGAGAAGTAAGGTAAAGGTGCTGTGCACGTCTGAGTCTTTCGGGTTTATCCACAAATGAGATAAAGAAGGGTGTTGTACCAAAGAAGCCGTTATCATAGCCATCCTTAATTTTATCCCATTCACGGATGTACTTAGTAATAAGGTGCTGTGCCTTTGTAGGCTGTGACAAATGCAGGAATGACTTTGCCTGCCAGTAAGGAAGCTCTTTGAGGTGCATATTGCTGAAGTATTCAATCTGAACTGTTGAAATATATTCAAATATTTCGTCAGCCTTTTCCTTTTCGCCCATTTTTTCAAGACAAAGTGCCTCGTGGTATTTAAGAGGAATACGCTTACAATGGTTCCAGATACCTGCACCCAAAGACTGAGGAAGCACCTGTCCCTTACGGAACAGTTCAATTGCTTCATTTACGTTTCCGTCATCAAGCTGTTTTTTACCCATTACAAGGTATGCAAACATATACTGGTCAGCTATGGCATGCTCTCCGCCTTCGCAGGGAACAAAATCATGGCTCATAAGTGTTTCAACAGCCTTTTCGGGCATGAATGCCTGATTATATGCCTTTGCAAGCTCGGTATAAACATCGTCACGAGTATAGCTATGGGAGGTAATAAGCTTAATCTTTTCTTCGGGTGAAACAGTCATCTTATCCATAAGAACCACAGTTTCATAAAGAAGCTGTTCATCACAAGGTCTGTCACTGAGAACCTCCTTCATGAGTCTGAGTGCATCTTCCTGTCTTTCAAGATGGCTAAAGTATGCAACTGCAAGATTACGCTTTGCAATATAATTGTCCTGACATTCTTCCCAAAGCTTTGCTGCCTCGTCATAGTGACGCTTATTATAAAGCAGGCATCCGAGAAGCATTTTAGCTTCGCTGTCACCCGTTTTTTCTATGACATCAACAAGCACATGCTTTTCTTCAAGTCTTGAAGGATAGCATTTACCAAGCTCCGCTTCTTTCGCCTTTGCATAACATGCCATGCCGTCATCGCCTACAAGGGTCTTGAAGTATCCCATTGCATAGTAAAGAGGTTTTCTTCTGCAATCGGGACGTTTTACCTCAAGTCCGGTGAGGAGCTTCAGCGCATCCGCATATCGTCCCATTGCATTAAGGTCAAAGGCAATATCAAGACAGGTCTGAACAGCATCGCTGTCCATTCTGTCGTACAGCTTTTCATCGCCGCAAAGGAATCTCATCATATGGTCAAGGCTATCCTTACACAGCTGTGATGCAACAATTGCATCGGTGCCGTGTCCAAGCTCTCGGCTTGCTATAACAAGACAAGCCTTTGCAAGGTTATTGTTTCTGCCGTAGTCAAGTGCGTTTTCGGCATGTCTTACAGCCTGTGCATAGTCCCTTCTCCTGATATCAATAACGGCAATTCTTGTCATTGCCTTAGAAACGCAGTCGGCGGCAACATAGGCTTTATAATAAGCATCGTATGCCTTATCGGTTTCTCCCTTTGCTTCAAGAATCTGACCGAGAGTATAGTAAGCCTCACCGCTTTGAGGCCTTTCGTTATACTCACAAACAAGGCTAACTGCTTTATTAGCATATTTTTCGGCACTGTCAAGATTGTAATAATTAAGCTCAAACTTTGCCATAGCCACAAGGGACGGAATATGCCCCGGGTCACGGTTTAATGCTTCCTTCCAATATGCATCGGGAAGAACTGCAGGGTCACGGTACTGGTCAACATGCACGCCTGCAAGATAAAGCTCACGAACAGTTTCAACAGACTTTGCACTCGGCATATCAGTAATAACATCGGGCATTACAAATTTATCGAAGTTTTCCTCGGTATATTCTGCAACGGTTCTTCCGTTACACATAATTTTTACGGTAACATACTTCGGAAGACCTGCCAAATTCCCCTCATAAACATCATCGGGAGAAAGAGTGCGAGCAGTATCAAGATATGTACCGTTTTCGTCATACACAAGTACCGATGCATTTTCAAAGGTCTTTGTGGACTGGAGATAAAGCTTATTTTCCTGTCTGTCAAGTCTGAAAGCACAGTTAAGATTTGCAAAGGTAGGACAGCCGATTTTGGTAATAGGATACCAATGCTGTGAAAACTCCTTGGTTTCATAGGGTGCAAGCCATGAGAAGTTAGGCTGGTTATCGGAATAAGAGCCTGCCATAAGCTCGGCATATTGACCGTCGGTATCGGTAAGGGCGTTTTCCCAGGAGGTCGCAAGCTGGTCATATGCCCAGGTGAACATCTTCTTACCGGGAGAAATGTGGTGGTCGCCTATATGCACTACGCCCCCGTCTTTTCCGTAGTCATAACCGCCGAAAAAGTCAAACTTTGAAGCACATGCAAAATAGCTTGTCGCCTGTCTTGTATTCTTATGCCATGAAATATCTCTGTCGGTATCCATGGGAATACCGTTGAACACGCCGTTTCCGGCAACGGGATATGTGATTCTTGACTTGAGGTAATGGAAGTTTACATAGGAAACATCCTGAGGGAAGAATATGCGGTAATTCTCATTAACGGGAACTGCGGCATTCTCCCACCAAAGGAAGGATTTTTCCATAGATGTTCTGTTATAAAGGCACATTTTTGTTTCAAAGCTTGTTTCGCCGGGCTTTAAAATAATACTGAACATGCCCTTCATTCTGTCAATGGGGTCATGCTCTGACAGGTGGCATACAGCCGTTCCGTCAGCAAGAACCTCTGTATGAAAGTCGCAAGGCATAAAGCCTGAAGCTCTGTGGTGAAAAGGCCAGTTAAATTCAACACCGCCTGAAATCCATGAGCCGAGAACACCTATAAGTGCAGGCTTAATTACGTGCTGTTTATAAAAGAAATCATAGCCTGTTCTCTTATCCAGTGCACTGTATATTCTACCGCCTATTTCGGGAAGAATTTCAATTTTTACGTATTCGTTTTCCAAGGTAACAACAGTATATTCCTTATCTTCCTTACGGCTTCTGTCAACCTCGAGAACAACCTTGTTTGGGTACGGTCTGCCGCTGGTTCTCTGATGAACTCTGTTTTCGGCAAACATGGGCATATCCTCAGCACAAGGCTCCGGATACGTGGGTATTACCATCTTTTCCACTTTCAATTTTACATTTTCCATTTTCAATTCCTCATTTTCATATTTCTTTTACCGTTTCCTTTATTCTGTCAAAGGCAACAATGGGAAAGTCGTATTTATGTATCTGCTTTGCAACAAGTGCATTCTTTTCAGCCCCGTTGAAATCACCAAGTCCAAGATATGCATAGGCTTTAAGTGTGTAACCCAAAAGCAAATTGTTCTTTACAATATCATCCTCAAAGGGCATTGGCGACGGTGAACCTACGCCGTAATATGTGCGTCTGTCACAGTTTTGGATAAAGCCTTCTGCCGCCGTCATCATTTCCTCAAGAACTTCTCTTGCTTGGTCGTATTTTCCAAGTTTTCTCAAAGCAAGTGCACGGAAAAGTGACAGCTCGGATACTGCCGCCTTGTACTCGGAAGCCTTTTCAAACAGCTCAGTTGCATCATTTCCTTTTCTTTCTTCAAGAAGTCCGAGATAGTAGAAAATGTGTGCCTCCTGATTAAAGAATGTCTTTGCCTCGCCGTAAGACTTAGGTACAGTTACTGCATTTTCATACATTAACTTAGCCTTTTCGTATTCGCCTTTATCCGCAAGCTCATTGGCATAAAGCACATGCATCCAGGCGTGGAGCTTTGTGAGCTTTCCCTCTCCTCCCTCATATATGTGAAAACGTCTTTGCTTTGCCATGTCTATGGCACACTTATAATCACCTATAAGGCATTTGAGGGTAATCTTATCAAGGTAACAGTCGTCACGCTTTAACATAAGCTCATTATACTTATCATAAACTTCAAGCCTATGTTCGGGACTGAAATCCATATTTTTAAGTAATTGCTGATATTCCATAATAAGTCTTGGCTGGGTATCAAGATATCTGAGTGCATTTTCCATACTGTTCTTAGCACCGAGATAATCCTTCTTCTTGTCGAAGTAATACAGTGCAAGATTGCGGTACGCTTTAGCATAAGTTTTGTCAAGCTCTACAGCCTTTGTCCAAAGAACAGCAGCCTTATCATAGCTGAATCTGTCGTAATACAAACAGCCGAGATAATAATATGCCTTTGCACCGTCGGGATTATTTTTTATTGCTTCTTCAAGCACTGCTATATCGTCAAGTCTTGACGGGAAGCAATAGCCTTCATCCATGCTTTCGGCTTTTTTTAGATATTCCTTGCACTTTTCAAACATGGACAGCTTACCGTAGCAGTATGCCTTACAGTAGTCATACATGGGATACTCATTGTCCGATATTTCAAGAGCATAAAGTGCATCCTCATACAAGCCTGCACTAATGTAAGAATATGCCGCATCCATGAAGTTTTCGCTTTTAGCATCAAACATGCTTCTGATTTCATCGGCATTATCCTCAAAGTGACTAAGCTCTATTCTTGACATAATATCAAGTCTGTCAAGTGCCGTAATCTTTTCTGCAATCTCTTTTGCCTTTTCGTTTTCACCGAGCTTTCTTAGAACGGCACATTTAAGGTTCAAGGCTCTGAGATGTCCGTTATTAAGTGAAATTGACTCATCAAGGTTCTTTAATGCCTGTGAAAATCTTCCTTCAATGCAGTCTATCTCGGCAAGTGCAAACAACGCCGCACTTCTGTAGCTGTAATCCCACACCACTCTGTAAAGCGTGTCATATGCTTTATTATACTCGCCAAGGTACTTTTGCGCAAGTCCTTTGAGGTAAAATGCTTCAACATCGCTTGGATGCTGATTTCTCATTGTAAGCCTTTTAATGGCGGTATCAGCATATGTGATACACTGCTCAAAGCATCCGTTTTTAAGACTTATACGTGCCATTGAGGTATTGCATCTTATATCCCCCGCATCACGCTTTATGCCTTCAAGATAGTAGTCACGTGCATCGTAGTTATGCTGTTTATACTGTTCAAGGTGAAGTCCGTTGATGTACAGTTCTTCTACAGTTTCAATTTCACAGGGTCTTAAAACAGGCTGTCTTGGTTCAATAGGCTCTTTCTGACCTCTGACATAGGTCTTATAATCTACAAGCACCTTACCGTCTTCGGACGTAAGTGATACTGTCACGTTTTCAATGCTCATGCCGTTCATGAGTATTTCTTTGAGATAGGACTTGTCGGGTGACATATTACAGCTTTCTTCGTAAACCGTCACTCCTCCATGACAAACAGCCACCTTGCAGTTATCAAATTTTCCTGTCACATTAAAGCCGAAGAAAAGTACATTTTCCCGTTCTTCAACATTTACCGCCGCATCTATGGTTGCGTTTTTAACGCCCCCTATATCACGTATGGGATACCAATACTGCTCAAACTCCTTGGTTTCGTAAGGAGCAATCCATGTGAAGTCAGGCTGGTTGTCGGTAAACACGCCTGTCATAAGCTCTATATACGGGCCGTTTTCATCAGTAAGATTTGAGCACCACATATCACCGAAATCGCCTTTGCCCCAGTGCCACATTTTTTTACCCGGCGAAATATGGTGGTTTGCAACCGTTGCAATTCCCAGGTTTTTACCTTCATCATAGCCTGCAACAAAATCCATGTCACTCTGTCCCTGTGAAACAAGGAAGGAGGACGGAACTTTAACGGCAGAATACTTTGAAATATCCGTTCCTTCACCGTAATCGAATGGACGTGCAGTTCTGTAAACACCCTTAGCTATAGGCCAGCTCATAACACAGCGTCTGTCATGGTCATTTACCCACTCAACGTCAGGCGGAAAAATTGTGCGATAGCTGTCATTAACGGGAACTGCAAGATTTGCCCACCACATGAAAATCTGCTTACTGTCGGTTCTGTTATAAACCTTGATTTTTGCTTTGATGTAAGACCTGCCTTCATCAACGGTAATTCCAGCCATGCCCTTCATTCGGTAAAAGGGGTCAACCTCTCCTGTCCACACCGTCTTTGAGCCGTCGGGATTTTCTTCAACGAATGCTTCAAGGCTCATAAAGGTTGTGGGACGGTGATGCTGCGGCCAGTTAAATTCAATACCGCCGGAAATCCAAGGGCCTGCAAGACCAACAAGTGCAGGCTTTACAACCTCATTATAATATATAAAATCATAATTTCTTGTTTTATCAAGTCCTCTTAAAATCTTACCGCCAAGCTCGGGAGCTACGGCTGTTTTTACATACTCGTTTTCAAGGGTTATGATATCATAATCCACATCTTTTTTGTCATCGCTTATACTGTCGGAAAACGGCAGAGGATACAATCTACCGCTTGCACCCTGATAAGGCTTATGTTCAAAAAACATGGGAAGCTTTATAGGCTCAGCAGGTACATATGTAGGAATACTTTGCTTTCTTCTTGTAACCTTAACGCTCACAAAAATCACTCCATTAAATTTTCTAACTTAATTGTACCTCAAAACCTTTTCGTTTTCAATGCTAAAATTGGGGCAAAAAAGCACGGGATTTTTATACCGTGCTTTAATAATTCATTCATATACAGGGTTCTTTGGACAGCTTCATTTTTAGAACTCCGCCGCAAGTAATCTGAGAATAAGTCAGATAGTATCTATCAAGCTTTTCGCCATTAAGGTACATTTCCTTAATATAACAGTACTCATTGGGATCTTTGTCACATTCTACGGTAAAGGTATCGGATATAGTTCTTGAATGATACTTTTTATCAAGCCTTACAGTTGACTTTTTGAACAATGGAGTATTGATATAATATTCCTCATTGCCTATACAAACCTGTGCAAAGCCAAGTGCCGAGAGTACATACCACGCCGAAAGCTGTCCCACATCCTCGTTACCGCAAAAGCCGAAGGCACCTTCATTATACGCCTCCTTTTGCACACGACGTGTCCAATACTGCGTTCTATCGGGTTTTCCAAGAATGTCAAAATAGTGAGTTAAATTATGACAAGGCTCGTTGGAATGATTATAATTTATATTCCAAAGCTTTGAAAAATCCGCCTCCGAAAACAGCTTTTCCAAAAGTGTAAAGGTTCTTTCTTCACCCATAAGCCTGCTAAGTCCCTTTACATCATAAGGAACAAACCAGGTCTGCTGGAAAATATTGCTCTCAACACAATATTTTTCGTCATACTCATCCTTAACCTGAATAAAGTTTCCGTCCTCATCTCTGGGGATCATAAAGCCCTGCTTTGAATCATAGTTTTCAGGATAACTGTCTGCTCTTTTCTTGAAATGAACAGCATCCTCTTCTCTGCCCAGCTTTTTTGCAAGCTTTGCCATAACATAGTCAAAGAGAAGATATTCAAGAGTTATGCTTATGTTTTCGTGTCTGTAAGCTCGTTCAACCATCGTTTTATAGGGTGGAATTGTTGAATGAAACGGTCTTCCGTAAAGCTCTTTTTCATACATTGACGATGCACGGCTTATTTCAAAGACTTTTTGGATATCAAAATCAGCAATGCCCTTAAAGTATGCATCAGCAGAAACAAGTAGTCCCGGGTCACCCACCATACAGCCTGCATCAATTGCAGCAAGCTCCCATCTTGGAAGAGTGGAGTTTTTATTAAGTGCAATTTTTAACAGTGAATTAACCTCATCGTTTACAACATCGGGACGTATCACCGTGAGCAGCGGAAATTCGCTTCTGTAAACATCCCATCCACTGAACATTGTTCTGAACCTAAAATCGGCTTTTTCAACGCTTTCGTCCTGAAGAACAAATCTGCCGTCTGCATCGGCGGCTGTTCTGGGATCAAGGAGCACGTGATAAAGACAAGTATAGAACAGCTTCAAATCCTTTTCGTTACTTCCCTCAACGCTTACGCCTTCAAAGGCCTCCTCCCACATCGCAGACGCATCTTTTCTCACCTTATCAAAATCAAAAGTGTTCATTTCACATGCAAGATTATTTCTTGCTCCGTCAAGGTCAACGTAAGACACTCCGCATCTCAGCACAACAGGCATATTCACAGAACTGTCAAACAAAGCAATCATTCCGATGTCTGCACCCTCGCATTTATCAGCAACGCCGTCAAGATATTCTTCATTTTCAAAGAATTTCACTGCTTTCGGCTTTTCACTCAGCTCCAACGAAAAATAGTAATTATACTTTATTCCGCCTCGTCCTCTGCCAAAGCCGCCTCCTTCAGGCGAGCATTTAATAACTCCTTCAACAAGCTTACCGTTAACCGTTACACTTTCAAAATCAGCATGTCCTGCAATACGTCTGGAAAAATTAAAAATGATTCTTCTGTCACTGTTTTCAGGGTAAGCAAACCTTAGCATACCGCAATGAACTGTTACTGTAGCCTCAGCAAAAATGCCGTATTTATCAAGCTTTACGGAATAGTAGCCTGCCTCAGCTTTTTCATTGTCGTGAGAAAAGCGGGATTTCCAACCTTCACGTCCCTTGACAAATGGCACTTCGGCATTACTTCCGCTTCTCAAATCTGTTTCTCCCACTACAGGCATTATCTGAAGGTTACCCAAATCTCCATACCAGCCGATACCGCTCATGTGGTTAAAGCTGAAGCCCTCAATTGTATCATTGCAATAGTTATATCCGGTACCGTTATCGCCTGCTGTTATTGTATCAGGTGAAAGCTGTACCATTCCGAAGGGCACACAAGCACCGGGATGTGTTTTCCCTCCGCCATGTACACATCCGGCAGCTTTCTTTTCATCACCTACAGAACCGATAATCGGGTCCACATATTTTGCTTTATTCAAAATAACAATTCTCCTTTTTTTATCATCAACTGCTTGCTTTAAAATGATAAGCACAAGCATATTATGAAGCACACTCGGCTTATCATTTGTGTATTACACGCTTTGTCACTTATTCAACAATTATAGCTCTGATTATTTACTCATCAAAATCCATACACAGGCGTGTTTCCACAAATGGTCTTACCTTATTATCGGCAACATCAACATGTGCGGGATGTGTGGCATAATTCTTCAGCGATGCTTCGTCCTCAAAAACGGAATAAAGCATTACATCCGCATTTGAAGAAGGCAGCTTATCAAGCTGTACACGTATTTCCACAAGTCCGTCAATTACTCCTTTAAGAGCTTCAAGACCCGACTTTATGCCGTTTTTTACTTCATCGTTATTACATTCTTCTTTAAGTTTCCAAAGTATAATGTGCTTTACCATTTTAATTCCTCTTACTTCATAATTTTTCCTGGATTGAGAATATTCTTTGAGTCAAATACGTTCTTAATTCCCTTCATTATTTCAATAGGTGTTTCGCCGTACAATTCTCTCAGGTAGCCTTTCTTTGCAAAGCCGATACCGTGCTCACCCGAAACAAGTCCGCCAAGCTCTTTAGCTTTGGTATACATGCGGTCAAAGCACTTTTCAAGAACATCTTCCCAAGCCTTTTCATCAAGTGCATCACGGCAGATGTAAACATGAAGGTTTCCGTCGCCTGCATGACCGAATGAGGGAATTCTTACCTTCATTTCATCGGCAAGTGTATGGGTAAACTTAATGAATTCGTCAACCTTATTTACGGGAACAACAACGTCACATTCATCCATTTCGGTGGTTGAAGCCTTGATTGCTTCAAGGAATGCTCCTCTTGCTGACCAAACAGACTTTTTTCTCTCCTCGGTATCAACGATATACACGTCAAGTGCACCAATATCAAGACAAAGGTCGGCAACAGCCTTCATGTCAGCATCAACCTGAGAATCGGTAGTGCCGTCAAAGGTAAGAAGAATGTAAGCATCATTCTTTGTATCGGGGAACTTTTTACCCAGATAGTCCTCAGAAAACAGGATTGTATCACGGGACATATATTCGATTGCTGTGGGTGTTACCTTTGATGAGAAAATCTTGGGAACAGCTTCAATTGCCGTTTTCATATCGGGAAACGGTACAAGAAGGCTGACAGAAATCTTAGGCAGAGGTACAAGTTTTAGAACAGCTTCGGTGATAATACAAAGCGTTCCTTCAGAACCTACAACCAAGTCTTTAAGGCTGTAGCCTGAGCTGTTCTTTGCAACCTTTCCGCCAAGCTTCAGAATTTCTCCGTTCGGCATAACAACCGTAAGTGCTCTTACATAGTCACGTGTAACACCGTATTTTACGGCTCTCATACCGCCTGCGTTGGTGGAAATATTACCGCCGATTGTTGCGGACTTTTCACCGGGATCCGGAGGATAGAGAAAATCGTTTTCTTCGGCAAAAGCCGCAAGCTCCATGAGAAGTACGCCCGGCTGTACCGTAACAGTCAAGGTGTTCTTATCAAGCTCCAGAATTTTATTCATTCCCGTTGTTTCAAGAAGTATTCCTCCCTCAACGGGAACAGCCGCACCTACAAGTCCCGTTCCGCTGCCTCTGACAGTAACAGGAATGGTTCTATCCCATGCAAGCTTCATAATTTCGGATACTTCCTCGGTTGTATGCACACGCACAAGAACCTCAGGCATTTTTTCAATGCCGCCAAGCTCATCGTGACCGTAGTCGGGATTAATGTCATCCCCTGAAATTACGTTATCAACTCCTGCAATTGCCTGCAGTTTTTTTATATCCTCGGCAGAAACTTTATTATACATCAGCTCTTACCTCCTTGATTTTTTCAATAAGCTTTGGCACAATCTCGTTTACATCTCCCACAACCGCATAATGTGCCACGTCAAAAATAGGAGCCGATTTATCGGTATTCACCGCCACAATGCAGTCACTTGACTTCATACCTGCGGCAAACTGAACAGCACCCGAAATACCAAGGCAAATAATGAACTTAGGCTTTACTGTTCTTCCCGAAAGACCTATCTGGTGCTTTGCATCATAGATGTTTCCTTCAACAAGAGGACGGGAACATGCAACAACACCGCCGAGCAAATCAGCAAGTTCTTTTGCATAACCTCTCATGGTTTCACTCATTGCACCTCTGCCTACAGCAACAATAACATCCGATTCGGATATATCAATGTCCTTTGGCTTATTAACAGAGCTGATTATGTCAATTGCGGATGTAAGGCTTGCACAATCAATATCCATTTTTACAATTTCGCCGCTTTCCGTATCTGAAGGCACAGGTTCATTGAACACCTTATATCTTGCTGTACAGAACTGCGGACGGGTATCGGGAGAAATAATCTGTGCCATAATATTGCCGCCGAAGGCAGGACGAATCTGCACAAGGTCGGTGTTTTCCTTCATTTCAAGAACCGTACAGTCGGCTGTAAGTCCTGCACGTCTGCGTGCTGCAACTCTCGGTGCAAGCTGACGGCCGAGATTGGTTGCACCCACAAGAATTGATGAAGGCTTAACCTTTTCAATGAAGTCACAAAATGCCGTTGTATAAGGCTCAATTCTGAAATCTTCAAAGGCTTCGTTATCATACACGAAAACCTTATCCACACCGTATCTCAGCAGCTTTTTTACGCTGTCGCCGAGATTATTTCCGATGACAAGTGCATAAACGGGGTGTCCCGTCACGCTTGCAAGTTCTTTTGCTTTTCCCAAAAGCTCGTATGTAACTCTGTGGATTTTTTCATCGCAGTGGTCTACATACACGCACACACCGTTCCACAGCGATTTGTCGATGCTTGCCTTGACTTCTTCTCTGTATTCAATGACTCCCTCGCCCTTTTTAACGCACATCTTACACATTTTGCAGGCAGAGGAAATATCTATCTTTCCGTTTTCATAGCTGATGGCACCGAAAGGACAGATGTCAACGAGCTTTTTTGCATTTTCTTCGTTTACTTTGTTCTGATTAACAAACAAGCTTCCCATTTCGGCACCTCCTTATATAATCTTTCTTTTCTTTATTAGCTCAAAAAGTCCCTGTGACTGTTGTTCGCTGTCACCCTCAATTGAGCTTTTCTCGGTATTCTTCTCAGGCGGGAAAATTCTTTCAACCTGAGTTGCCGAGCCGTTAAGACCATAGTTATTAACATTCTTATCGTCAAAGTCGTCAAAGCTGAGGAACTTAACCATATCATCGGTAACGCTCTGCTTCACCTTGTACGAAGGAAGTCTTGGTGAATTTATGTCGCCGTCAACACTTATAAGGCAAGGAAGCTTTACGGACATCTTTACAATCTTTTCGTCAAGAGTTGCCGTAACATATGCCTTACCGTCCTTAACATCATCCACGGACAAAACATTCGACACATTGGGAAGTCCCAGAAATTCCGCAACCTCCGCACCTACCTGAGCTGTATCGCCGTCGGTAGTCTGCTTACCGCAAACAATAAGGTCAAAGTCCCCTGCCTTTTTTATACCCTGTGAAAGAGTATAGGCAGTTGCAAGAACATCCGCACCTGCAAATTTTCTGTCTGACAGCACGCTTCCGCACTCTGCACCCATGCAGATAGACTCAACTATCACACCTTTAGCCTGAGGCGGTCCCATTGTTATTGTCTGAACCCTTCCGCCGAATTTTTCACACAATGAAAGAGCCAGCTCAATTCCGTACAAGTCATATGGATTCATTTTGCTCTGAATACCGTCACGTTTAAGTACGCCTGTTACAGGATCGACCTCTACATTTGACGACCCGGGAACCTGTTTTATACAAACAAGAATATTCATTTTCTCCACTCTCCTGAATATCATTTTTTCTGCATAATTTTACCACAAATCAGCATTAATAACAAGTACTTTTTCAACATTTTGTTCAATTTTGGTATAATATACAAAAACGGCAGTGAATGTTTGTCACTGCCGATAATGTTGTATGCGGATTACCGCATCTTTCATTTATTCTGTTTCAGCAAGATTTTTGCAAGTCCCGCCTCCGAGGTTTCTTTATAAGCCCTGTGCATATCCATTCCCGTTTCCTTCATTGTTCGGATTACCTTGTCAAGGGATATTTTTCTTGTATCCCAAAGGAAGCTTGCAAGGCTCACCGCGTTTATTGCACGCATTGCGGCAACTGCATTACGTTCAATACACGGTATCTGCACAAGACCGCAAATCGGGTCGCAGGTCAGTCCAAGGTGATGTTCTATTGCAATTTCCGCCGCATATTCAATTTTTTCAATTGAAAGCTCAAAAAGCTCACCCAGTGCTGCCGCCGCCATTGCACAAGCACTGCCAACTTCCGCCTGACAACCGCATTCCGCACCCGAAATTGATGCGTTAGTCTTAATTAGATTTCCGATTATACCTGCAGTCATAAGAGCTTGTACAATTTTTTCATCACTAAAGCCTTGTTTCTGCTGCTGATAATACAGCACAGCCGGCAGAATTCCCGCAGCACCGCAGGTTGGAGCTGTTACAATTCTCTCACCCATGGCATTCTGCTCACCTATTGCAAAGGCATAAGAGCAAACCATACGCTGCTCCCTTGTTTGTGCGGATTCATCAATATGCACGCTGTTGAACAGGGATTTTGCCTTTTTTTGAACTCCAAGTCCGCCGGGAAGCGTGCCTGTATCACGAAGACCGTTTTCAATTGACTGCTTCATTGCATTCCAGATTTCATTCATATACGCTGAAAAGCCATCTGTTTCACATTCAAGTGCATATTGCCACAGCCTTATGGATTTTTCATTGCAATATCGGGCGATGTCTTCAAAATTACAAAGACTGTACACCTTTTCAGGAATTTTTACGTCATCGTTTTCAAAGACAATACTGCCTCCCCCGACGCTGAAAACTCTTGCTCTGTCAAGCTCTTTTCCGTCTTTGAAGCTCACAAGCTCCATGGTATTGGGATGTGGAATATCATCTTTAACGCAATCAAAGGTGATATTACATTCACAGGGAGATAAAGTCTTTTTAATCACGGTGTCTGTTCCATGACCCTTACCTGTCTTTGCAAGAGAACCGAAAAGCGTTACACTAAAAAAGTCTGCATTAGGATTTCTTTCCTTAAAAGCCATACAGGCTCTTTCGGGTCCGATGGTATGTGAGCTTGAAGGACCTCGTCCGATTTTATAAAGCTCGGTCAAGGACTCCATGCCGCAACCGCTTTTTTCGTTTGATGGTACAGCATCATCTTTAAAAAAAGATTCTACCGAAACCTTGAACAGCTTTGAAAGCATAATTAGATTTTGCCCTGACGGTTTTGAAAGACCCGACTCCCACTTTGAAACAGCTCTGTCACTTATTCCAAGGTATTCCCCCAGTTTCTTTTGAGTCAGCCCGTTATTCTCTCTCAGTTCCTTAATTCTTTTCTGCAAAAAGTTATTCACCGTTTTGTTCTCCTCTTTAAACATGGCTTAACTTATTATAGACAATATCACTCCAACTATAAAGGCTTTAAGGAAAAAATTTTCTTTTGTAAACTCAACCTCAGGTTGATATATTTGATGCCATAATAAATAAGATTAAGGAGCTATATTTTGAGGATTTCCCTCATTGTGGGCAAAATTGCCTTTGCCATCCTGTAGAACCCAAGGTCATTGGGGTGAGTCATATCAATTGTGCAAAGCTGTCTGTCTTCGCTTCCAAAGAAGGTTTCGCCGTCAACGAAATACACGTTTTTATCGCCGCCACTCTTGGCATTGAGATATGTCTGCATTACTACATCACGGCGTTCACTTCCGTCGCAAGTATGGTCAAAATTCGGTCTTGTAAGAAACAGTACGGGAACATTCGGATGCTTTTCACGTATTCTCTTGAAGAACGGCTCATGAGTTGCCGCAAGATGCTCAACCGTAGGTGCGTTATGGTCATAGTCCATAACAAACAGGCTCATATCAAAGGTATTGATATAATCTGCCATTTCAAGCTCACCTCTTGCACTTCCCGAAAAGCCCATGTTATAAAAATCCATATCAAGCCATCTTGACAGCAGTGCAACATAGTTATTAGTAACATTACAGCTACAGCCGCCCTCTGTTATTGATGAGCCGTAAAACACAGCTTTGCCGTACTTATAAGGTGTCGGTTCTGTTACAACGGCTTCTTTGGGAATATCTATTTCAACCGCTTCTATCACCTCGTTACGCAAAAGCCACAACGTTACATCCTGCATTTCGGGAGATTTAAAGAACTTCTTTTCAAACTGCTTGGTTTCATAATTTGGTGGACACAAAATCCCCTTAAATTCGCTGTTTTGTCTGTCCCCCACATACACATTTACCGACTGGCACGAATACAAACTCATGCCAATATCAACGCCGAGAGTTTTAAGCTTTACACGTACGGTAAATTCAGACGCATTCGTTCTGAAGCCTATTCTTGCCCCGGGTGTGCGTCTGCCTAAAAATTCAAGGCTTTTTAATTTTTCGCGAAGCTCTGAGGGCACTCTTTCAAATATCTTCTTTTCTTCAAAAAAAGGTACGCCGAATACAGTTATCGGTTTTTCAAAGCAGCTATATGTTTTCATAATTATCTCCTTACTTTTCACGGTATTCAAAAAAACTTATGTACTCCCTTTTACATAGCAAACTGAAATACGCAGTAGCATGCATAAATTACAAGCAGCAGTATTCCTTGCATTCTTGAGAGCTTTCCTCTGATGAGCGAGGGAATTATCAACAAAGACATAACCAGGAACATCACGGGTATATCAACCGCAAGAGAAACATTCATACCGTTTGACAGGGTATTGTCGGGTATTGAAAAAGGTGCAAGAACGTTTGACACGCCGCTCACAAGCACAATATTAAAAAGGTTTGCACCGATTATATTACCGAGTGACAGCGAGCCATGTCCCTTTACAAGTGAGGTTATTGCGGTAACAAGCTCAGGAAGTGAAGTTCCAAGAGCCACAAAAGTAAGTGCAATAACAGATTCCGGTACTCCCAGCTTTTGTGCAATTATTGTTCCGTTGTCAACAAGTAATCTTGCTCCAACAGCTATTATGGCAGCTCCCACAACAAGAAGAATAATATCCTTTGCCGCAGAGCCTTTCGGTATATCTTGTGTATCTTCTGTGTTTTTTGCCATCTGAAGTTCTTTTTTTGCCTGAAAAACATTCAGCGTCATATACACAAGGAACATGCCTACAAGTATAAAACCTACTGTTCTGGAAAAGAATCCGCTTGTATATGCAACTGAGGAATACAATACAGCCGCAACAAAGAAAAATGTAACAGGAAGTATCATAGGCTTACGCTTAGTTTCCGAAGGATGAATTGCAATAGTAATTGCGGCAATCAGCGAGGTATTACATATAATCGAGCCAATTGCATTACCATAGGCAATTTCTCCCTGTCCGCCAAGAGCACTTGTTGCCGAAACCATTACCTCGGGAAGCGTTGTGCCGATGGAAACAACAGTTGCACCTATAAGTATTTCAGGAAGGTGAAATCTGTGTGCAATATTACATGCACTGTCTACAAACACATCTCCGCCTTTTATCAAAAGCACAAGTCCTACAACAAAAAGCAATATCGGTATAAACATACACAGTCATCCTTTCAAAAACAATCAAACAAAGTATTTTCTTATAAAGTACGTTGGTGTACAACTCCATGCGTGGCACCCACTGTTTATCATTCTGTCACCGTAGGGTGAAAAGTCGTTGTCCTCGGGTACAAACACCTCATAGAAGGTATCTGCACCCTTTTCAACCATAATGCCCCAGTAATTCTTGATGTATTCCTTAGCTTTATCAAGCATTTCAAGCTTTATAAGTGCCTCAACAACGTAGTGATGCATATACGGCGTGAAGGGTTTAATGATATCCTTATTACTGAGCACACGTGTCAGCATATTCTTCGCTTCTTCTCCCGATATAACACCGCCCAAAATCATCCACACAACCGAATGTACGCTGTACTGATAGTTATCCTTGCCTGCCTTGAAAAGTCCCTTCTCGCAGTCAAAAAGCTGTTTCCTGGATTTAATCCTAAGTTCTTCAAGAACAGCCGAATACTTTTCAAGGTCATCATGTGAAAGCTTTTCAAGAACGCTGCAAAGATTATCCAGCACGTACAGCAGCACGCCCTGCAAACTAGTCTGCTTTACAAGATTGGGGCACCAATCTATAAAACCTCCCAATTCCCACGACTTTATAATTCCGTCCTCATCAAGAGCATTTACACATGCATCAATCTGGCTTTTTGCAACCTCGTACAACTCAAGGAAGGTTTCTTTGTCGCCGGTATGATGATACAAGTCACATAAGCTGCAACAGAACAACAATGCATAGTCGCCGCACATCCAATCTCCGTTGTAAAATTCGGGATAGTCATAAACGTGGGTAGGCAGCAAGCCGTAGGAGTTTTTATCGCAGGCTGCAAAAAGATACAGGCATCTTTTTACGAGGTCAATATTGCCGAAGGTATAATAATTTGCCAAAGCTTCAAGCCGCAAATCCCCTAACCAAAGGCGTCTGTCACGCTTAGGACCGTCCTCGAAAACCCTCTGCATGCAGTTTTTAAGAGTATTAACACCTATTCTGTCAATTTCTCTCAGCTTTTCATCAGAGATTTCAACCTTCTTCAAAGTGTTTTCGTCCGCACTTGTAACGGATGTGAAACAAATGTTTTTAAGCACAAATTCCTGAGGAGTGGCAAGTACCGTGATTTTCACAAATCCTGCGGCGTATCTTCTCGGAAGCTTATATTCACCTGCGTAATCAAATGTAACTATTTCCTCTTGAAGCCAGGATGAGCAAAGACCGCCGTTATACTTTGAAAAATCGTCGTCAAGCTCTCTTTTGGTTTCACAGAATTTTATACTGAGCCTCACGGGTGCATCAAGGTAAACCTTATGACGCTTAATATCAAAAGACAAATATCCTGCACCGTACGTACCAAAATCAAACACTTTGCTTTCGCCGCTTTTGAGTATGTATTCCGAGGCTTCAGAAAAAACTGCCTTTTCATACAATTCGGGAATTATTTCATATGCTTTTTGAAGATATTTATTATTCATTTTTTCTCTCCTAAATTCTCACTCTTAAAGTAACCCTTAAAACAATTCCTCACAAAACTCTTTTACATAGCTAAAGTCCGTTCTTCTCTGAGCCATCAGCCAATCCATCAGCTTTGTGTTTCTGTAGGCATAATCAATTGCATCATTATGACCGTAGCCGTCCAAAAGAATCAGCTCTGCTTTTCCGCCGCTGCTGTTAACTGCATTTACCATAAGCTCTGAGTATACCGCAGGTACTGCACCGTCGACACTTCCATGAACCGCAAGAACAGGCGTTGTGCGAAGCTTAGGTGCACGCCAGCTCATTCCGCCTCCCGAAACGGGAGCAATTGCCGCAAAGAATGATGGATATGTCTTTCCCATCATCCATGTACCAAAACCGCCCATGCTTGAACCTGTAAGGCAAATACGATCTCTTTTAATGCCGTACTCAATGACAACAGAATCAATTATTCCTTTAAGCTTATCCACAACATTGTCCCATACATACTGTGCAGGACACTGGGGGCAGAGAATTACCGCAGGATATTCCCTGCCTTCTTCCACAAGCTTAGGCAAACCGTGGCGGTAAAGATGGCTCTCGTCCGTTCCTCTTTCTCCCGCTCCGTGAAGGTACACAACAAGGGGCAGATTTTCATAGTTATCGGGATAAAATACTATATAATTCATTGCAAAGGTGTTATTCTTATATGAGTAATTCTTTGTATTCATGTTGCTATCTCCCCAAAAATTATCTTTTTGTAAAATTATACCATACGTGAAATCAAATTACAACACATTTACAAATTATCATAATAAAAATTCCCCACTCAAAACTTCACCCAAAAGAGTCAATAACAATTTCTTAAAAAAAACCTTGCATTTTGTCGAAATTTGTGTTACAATTTATTCAACAAAGCTACGATGAGGTATTTTTATGGGATTTAAAGAAGGAAGACGCATTAAAAGCGGACACCCCATGGATGCAATTTCCCCGTTTATTATGCCTACCCGCTCAGGTGCATCAAACATGTTTATCTACAGCGTTGACATTACCAAGTGCGAACAGCTCATAAAAGATAAAAAAGCCGAAGGTCTTAAAAATATCGGCATGATACATCTTTTCATGGCAGCATACACAAGGGTGGTGGCAACACTTCCCGGAGTCAACAGATTTATCCGCGGACAACGTTTATATGCAAGAAACAACATTGAAATCTGCATGGTTATTAAAAAGGAGCTTTCCCTTAATGCTCCCGAAACAGTTGTCAAGATTTTTCCTTCTCCTTCCGATACTTTAGACAGTATTTACAAGCAGCTTGATGACACAATTGCCGAGAATTCAGGCGAGGGTGATACAAACAGCATGGACACGGTTGCAAGGATACTTACAAAGCTCCCACGCATTTTTCTGCGTTCCTCAATCGGAATAATCAATTTTTTAGATTATTTCGGTTTGCTTCCGAGGTTTATAACAAATCTCAGTCCCTTCCACGGTTCGATTTTTATGACAAATCTTGGTTCACTTGGTATTCCTCCCGTTTATCACCACTTATACGATTTCGGCAATCTTCCGGTTTTCCTTGCAATGGGTGCTAAAAGGACTGAATATGTTTTGAACAAGGACGGCGAAGCGGAAAAACACAGGCTTATAGACTTTACGGTTGTATGCGACGAGAGAATATGCGACGGTCATTATTATGCAACTGCTTTCAAGAAGTTCAAGCGTATTCTTGAGCACCCCGAGCAGTTAAATGAAGCTCCCGCAGAAATTGTTGATGACATAAAGTGAATTTTAAGGTTGTTGCAATTTGCAGCAGCCTTTTAGTTTTGTTTCAAATAAATTCTTGACACATACACCTTCTAAGTGATATACTGTTAAAAAGTAAAAAAAGCCTCCCGATTATCTCGGGAAGCTCATTTCGGAGAATGCAGTGCTGATTTTACTTACAGCTCTTGGAATTCTTGTTGTCGGCGGAATTATTGTTGCTCTTGTTATCTGCCTTGTTGTCCGCCTTGTTATCAGCCTTATTTACGTAAAGCTGTGAATCCTGCGTCTTATTGTCTGCCTTATTTTTTGCGTTTTTGTTAGACATTGTTTTTACTCCTTTACTGTTTGGTAATCATAGTATTTTCCCATTTTGAAAAAATAATACACTTTGAAAGGAATTTGTAAAATGAATTTTTATCCACTAAAATTAAAGCCTGTTACAAAATACATCATCTGGGGCGGCAACTATCTCAAAGAAAATTTCGGTTACAAAAGTGACGACGAGAACATTGCAGAAGCATGGATTACAACCTGTAGACCCGATGGTGTAAACATAATCGAAAACGGCGAATATGAGGGTTTGACTCTTGACAAATACATTGAAGATGCAGGAAAAGAGAATGTATACGGCTCTTTTGAGGATTTTCCCCTTCTCATAAAATTCATTGATGCCAACGACAAGTTATCCGTTCAGGTTCATCCCGATGATGAGTATGCAAAGGCTAACGGTCTTGATGCAGGTAAAACGGAAATGTGGTACATAGTGGATTCAAAAGAAGGTGCAAGTCTTGTTTACGGACTTCGTGATAAGGTAAAGCCTACGGCAAAGGAGCTTTTGGAATACAACGAACAAGGCAAGCTTGCTGAAAAGCTCAACTTCGTTCCCGTAAAGAAAGGTGACTGCTTCTTTATCCCCGCAGGTCTTGTTCACGCTATCGGCGAAGGCATTGTTATTGCAGAAATTCAGCAGAATTCCAACACCACCTACCGCATGTACGATTATGACAGAATTGGCAAGGACGGCAAAAAGAGAGAGCTTCACATAGAAAAGGCTGCTGAGGTTATCAAGACTGATTTTGAAGGCGATTTTATATCAGGCAAGGTTATTGACGAAACAAAAACAATTCTTTGCGACTGTAACCTTTTCTCTGTTGAAAAGTTTATTGTTGACGGCTGTGATTTAGCAGTTGACGGCGGCACTATGACAAGCATCATCTGTCTTGACGGTAACGGTACTATTATGTGTGACGGAAAAGAGTATGCGGTTTCAAAGGGTGACTCTTATCTTCTTCCAAAAGCTTTAAGCGGTGTTACGGTTAAGGGCGGCAAGTGTGAGATTATTGTATCAAAAGCAAAATAAAATCTACTCAAAAAAGATTGGACGCAGACATAAAAATCTGCGTCCTTCATTATTTAAATTAAAATTCAAAGTCAACATACACGGGTGAATGGTCGGAGGAGTCAAGAACACATCCATCTTCAACAACAACCTGTTTATCAAAGGAAAAATCCTTGTATGTTACAATATGATCTATGGTTTTCATAAAATCAAGCTCTGTCTTTTTACCGTGGAACAGCTTATCCTCTCCTCTTTCGGGATTTCCATGGATGGTACAGATTTTATGAGGCTCTTTTGAAAGGTCATAGGAAGATTGCACGCCCTGTTCGTACAGATACTTTATTGCGGGACTGTCAGGTCTGCTGTTTAAGTCACCGAATGCAATTACGGGGCAGTTATATCTGTCTTTAAGCAGATTCATTCTGTTAAGAAGCTGAACGGCATTGAGTCTACGCAACTCATAGTCTTCTTCATTTCTTTCCATCCACCAAAAATGGGTGTTGAGTACGCACAAAAGCTTTTTAGTCACTTTATCCGCAAGAACCGCCCATGTTATGCTTTTACTTTGGTCGGGGGTTTTATCAAGATGCTCCCAACCGCATTCAACCATATTAAAGGCTGCTTTTCTGAACATTAGCGGGGTATAATTTCCTACCCATCCTTCAACCAATGTGTATTCGTCAGATAGTCTGCCGAAGATTCCCTCATTATACCAGCCTTCAGTTATTTCCTGAACACCGATTATATCGGGAAGATATTTTCTATACGTATCTTCAAGCCCCTTGCTTCTTGTGTTACACTCATTTCCGAAGTAGTCACCCCAGATATTGCTTGTCATTATACGCATAAAAACACCTCACTATTTTCTTTCAACGGGATTTCCCTTGATGATTTCCCCTACATTTTCATAGATATACTTAGGTCTGTAAGGGAACGCTCTGAGGTCTTCAAGCTTTGTAACGCCCGAAAGCACAAGTACAGTATCAATTTCAGATTCAATACCTGCAACAATATCGGTGTCCATTCTGTCGCCAAGGATTACCGCTTCCTCAGGTGCTACGCCCAAGAGTTTAATACCCGACTTCATCATGAGAGGATTGGGCTTACCCACGTAGTATGGAACACAGCCTGTGGAAAGCTCAATCGGAGCAACCAGTGCCTTTGTGGCAGGAACAATACCCTGCTCTGAAGGGCCTGTCATATCGGGGTTTGTACCGATAAGCTTTGCACCGTTATTTACCATCCTTACGGCTCTTATAATATTTTCATAGTTATAGTTTCTTGTTTCACCCATGACAACGTAATCAGGGTTAACGTCATTCATGGAAATACCTTTATCGTAGAGTGCATTTATAAGACCGGGTTCACCGATAACATATGCAGAACAGCCCGGCTTCTGGCTTGCAAGAAAATCAGCAGTTGCAAGTGCCGATGTATAAAAATGTGACGGTTCAACATCAAGACCCATTCTTTTAAGCTTCTGAGCAAGCTCAATAGGTGAACGCTCGGAAGAGTTTGTAAAGAAAAGAAAATGCTTACCGTTTTCCTTTAACCACTGAATGAACTCGGGAACACCCTCAAGAATTTTGTTACCGTGATAGATAACACCGTCCATATCGCTAATAAAGCCTTTTTTGGAATTAATATCAAGTACTTTTTTCATTTTTTACTCCTTGTTTTCAATTAAATATGTTGCTTCTATATCCGCTATGTGCAGTTTAACCGCAAGAGGATATTTTTCGAATGCTCCGTTAATGGCAAACCTGCCGCCCCTTGCCGCATCGTCAAAGCCGCCCATGTGCCATCTGATTGCGATTGCCTCCTCAACCTTAAGGCGCATAAAGCGTTCAATGAGAAACACGCTTTTTTCTCCGTGTCCAAAAGGAAATTTATCTTCAATCACGTAGTAATTGACTCTTTCCCACTGTCCCGTTGCTTCATTCTTGACGTTTCTTTGGCTTACCTTATAAAACTCCGCCTTACACAAATCGTGCAACAGTGCTGCAATTGCCATAGATTCATCAGGCTTTCCGCCGTTATATCTGTCAATCATTGCATTATACACATTAAGAGAGTGCTCTGCAAGTCCACCCTCAAAGGCATTATGAAACTTTGAGCTTGCGGGTGCTGTAAAAAAGTCCGTTTTTTCAATCCAATTGAGAAGCTCCTCGCTGCCCTGTCTTGTAATTGCATCCTTATACGCCTTGACAAATTTGTCCTTGACGGATTCAAATTTAATGGCTCTGAGCTGTTCTTCGTTCATTATATTCTCCTTATATGAATATTTATATTATCAAGCTGTTATACACGTCTTTTTCAAACTGAACCGCGGTTTTATTTCCTGCACCGCCGTCATATCTTGAGTTTTTCATGTAAACTGCCGCAATTTTATTTTCGGGGTCTATCCAAAAATGAGAGCCGTATGCACCGCTCCAGCCGTAGCTTCCCACAGGTCGTATATTTTGTCCCGTTATTACTCTCACACCAAATCCCCAACGCCAAAAACCACCCTGAATACTTTCGGGAACATGAGCTTTTCCTATAAGCCTGACACTGTTTTGTGAAAGAATTCTCGTTCCGTCAAACACACCTTCGTCAAGAAGCATCCGAGCAAAATTGACATAATCGTCAAGTGTTGAAGCAAGACCCGCTCCGCCGTTAAAGTGAGTGCATGGGTAATCCTCAAATATATTTCCCTGCTTTACCGAGCTTACGACGCCTTTTCCGTCAACTCTGTTGGACATTGATATAAACCGTGTCCACTGTTCCGTTGTGGGAACAAAGCAGGTATCGGGCATATTGCATTTATCAAAGATATTCTGCTTCAAGTACGTGCTGTAATCTGTATCGGAAACAAGCTCAACTATTCGTGCCAGCACATTAAAGCCTGCTACTGCGCTGTATTCCTGTTTTGTAAAAGGCTCAAAGGACAGTGCTGTCTTACTTACCGCCTCAACATAAGAGCAAAGTGTTGCCTTTTCTTGCTTTGACATAACGGAAACCTGAAGCCGTCCCACATCACCGCTGCAAAGTCCCGATGTATGGGTGAGCAAATGTATAAGCTTTATATCATTTTTTGCCAATGTGCCGTAACAAAGCTTACCCTTTGCATCAATAAATGCAGTTTTCATCCGTGAAAACTCAGGAAGATACTTTTTTACATCATCATAAATATCCAGTTTTCCTTTTTCAACAAGGCTCATAACCGCACAGGCAGTAATGGGCTTTGTCATGGAAGCAAGGCGGAAAAGAGTGTTTTCACGAACTTTTTCTTGTGAATCATAGGAAATTGTGCCAAAGCAGTTTTTATAAGCTACCTTCCCGTTTTGAATAACGCAAACATTATATCCGGGAATTATCCGCTGTTCAATATCACGCTCTGCCGTCATTTCTAAATTCTTTTTCAAGGCATCTGCATTAATGAGCTTCATATAACAATCACCATACTTTTACCGATACATTATAACACAACAAATCCAACATTTCAAGATTTTAAGCACACTTTTTTTCAAGAAATAATACAACCGATAAATATTTAATAATTATTACGCAGTTGTTTACCTTTAATCAACAGTTTATATCAAATAAACAGTAATTTTTCTTGTATAATTATAAAAAATAAATTTAGGATGGTTTTTTATGAGTAAAAATAAAAAGGATACCTCCTGCAGACTGGGAACGGTTGGCGGTCAGGCGGTTCTTGAGGGTGTTATGATGAAGTCGGGTGACAGAGTTGCCCTTTCCGTCAGAGGCATGGACGGCAACATTACCACCGAAACAAGCACCTTTGTTTCAAAGAGAAAAAAGCACAAAATTCTTGATTTACCAATCATCAGAGGCGTTGTGAACTTTGTGGAGTCCATGGTTCTCAGCATGAAAATTCTCAACCGCTCGGCTGATTTACTTGGTATTGAGGAGGAAGAATCCAAATTTGAAAAATGGCTGAGTAAGACTCTCGGCAAAAGTGCAGCTGCAATTGCTTCGGTTATCGGAACGGTTCTCGGTCTTGCACTTTCGGTTTTTCTTTTCATGTATCTTCCCTCACTTATTTCGGATTTTACCGACAGATTTTACGATGCACAGCTTTTCAAGAGTGTGGTTGAAGGCGTAACAAAAATTCTTATTTTCATACTTTACATCGTACTTTGCGGACTTATTCCCGACATGAAGCGTGTTTTCCAGTATCACGGTGCAGAGCACAAATCCATCTTTTGCTTTGAATCAGGAGATGAGCTTACCCCCGAAAACGTAAAAAAGCACTCTCGCTTTCATCCGAGATGCGGTACGAGCTTCCTTTTTGTAATGATGTTTATCAGCATATTCATTTCTGTTCTGTATATCGACCTGCCAAGAGCTATCAGAGTTTGTGTAAAGCTTGCAATTCTTCCCCTTATTGTGGGTATCGGCTATGAGTTTATCAAATTTGCAGGCACTCACAACAACATTGTTATAAGAGCTCTTTCAGCACCCGGTCTATGGGTACAGCGTCTTACAACAAAGGAGCCCGACTTAAAACAGATTGAAGTGGCAATTGCTTCTCTCAAGGCCTCCCTTCCCGACATTTATCCCGAGGCTGAAAAAGTGGTTTTATCCGAAGAAAGCCGCTCTGAGGAAAAAGCAGAACAAGAAACTACAGGCACTGAAAACAATTGAACATATAACGGAAAATGACATACAACGAATTTAAATCCATTTATTTACCAAAACTAAAAGACATTACAGACAATGCAGCCTTTGAGCTTGAATCCCTTATCCTTGCGGCATCCGGCATGAAAAAAGCAGAACTGCTTTTAAAGCGTTCAAACCACATGAGTGATGAGATTTTTTCTACTCTTGACGGGTTTGTTCAAAGACGCATTAACCGTGAGCCGCTTCAATATATTCTCGGGGAATGGGAATTCTTCGGTCTGAGAATGTTTTGCGGCGACGGGTGTCTTATTCCCCGCCCCGAAACTGAATTGTTGGCTGACATTGCCATCAAGACCATTCCTCGCAACGGCAAAATTCTTGACCTTTGTACGGGCAGCGGCTGCATTTGCGTTGCAATTTTAAACAACCGTCCCGATGTTACGGCAGTAGCTGTTGACATTTCGGACAAGGCACTTGGTTACGCAAAGAAAAATGCCGCCTATCACAACATTTCCGCCGAAAGACTTCAGTTTGTGCAGGCGGACATTTACGACTATGTTCCAAATGATTTCTTTGATTTTATTGTTTCAAATCCTCCCTACATCAAGTCGGCAGATATTGAAACGCTTCAGCCTGAGGTAAGACACGAGCCTTTGATTGCCCTTGACGGCGGTTATGACGGACTTGATTTTTACAAGCTTATTGCTAAGTACTATGCAAAAAAGTATCTCAACCGTGGCGGCTGCTGTGCAGTTGAAGTAGGCTACGACATCTCAGAGGAGGTTGCGGCAATATTCCGCTCACAGAAGTTTGACTCCTCAATAATACGTGACAGCTTTGAGGTTGACAGAGTTTGTGTTTCAAAAAAGCAATAAAAAATACAGGGTTACGGTTATTCTAAGCCGCAGCCCTTTTTTTCATCGTCAAATTACTCCGATTTTTCCTTTTGAATATATGCATGATACAGCTCAATTACAAGACCGTAGCTTTTCACCCCGTCCTCTTTACCCATGGTTTTAAGATAGGTATCATTTACACTTTCCGCAACCACAGATACCGCTGAATTCGTGTACTTTTCAAAAAACTTATAATATGCATACATTTCCTTTAATATAACTTCAGGAGTCTTGTCAACAAGCTCATTATACATTTCTTCATCCTGCTTAAAAGTGGCATCCAGAAAATAGTCATACATGTTCATAAGTGCCGCATATTCAAGATATTCGTCACCGCTTGCCATACAGGCAAGAAATGCCATAAAGTTCGCCTCATCCTCGCTTGCAATTCCCCTCTGATGTGCCTTTTCATGGGCAATTGTAAAGGCAACAACATAATCGGGATAGTTGGTATTAACATTTGCCTCACCCGTAAAAGGCATATACATTCCCGAAATATGGGTATATGTCATAAGTTTTGACAGGAGTATCGGCTTTGACTTACCAATCATAACGGATTTATAAACACCGCTTTGTGACAATGCATCATAGCCTTTATCAATAAGGCTGTCCGTTTCAGAAAAGGTGTGCGGATTTACGGATGCACCGCTTTTGTCAAATTTCACATTATTTGACGCTGACTCCAAAAGTGCTCTTGTATACAAAGCATCCTCATAAAGCTGCTGTCTTGAAAGCTCTTTTCGTTCAAGCTCCAATCTGCTTGCCAAAGGTGAGGCAAAATAGCATACGCCGAAAACGTTGATAAAAATGAACGTAGAAGCAAATATTACAATTAAAAGCCTTTTAAAAAAAGCTCGGATATTGAAATTCTTTTTTATTATGCAAACTATGGAGTATGAAACTGCAACAATTATCAACAATGGGACAATAATTACGCACAGCTCTGCCAGAGAAAACGGCAAAAAGCCGGTAATTGCCGAAAACGCAAGCCGCAAAAAAGCACCGACGGAGGAATTATACCAATCTGCAAAACCGCTTTTTATTATGCTCAATATCAATATAAGTGCAGTAAATATAAACAAAGACAGGGTGATATAAAGCACCCTGTTGATTGTTTTACCCTCTGAATTTTTATCAGTCATTATTTTCAAGATCCTGAACTACCTCATCGTTTTCATCATCATTTTCTTGTGTTTCATCCGTTTTCTGAGCTTCAAAATAGTGATCAAACACAGCTTTTGCAACGTCTGCCGCTCTGTTACTCTGGTAGCCGTTTTCAATTACAACGGAAACAACTATTTCGGGATTATCATAGGGAGCAAAGCCGACGAAAAGTGCAGTATCGCTTCCCTTTCCCATCTGAGCCGTACCCGTTTTACCTCCAACCTCGTATTCGTAATCATCGAATACCGTCTTTGCCGTACCGTCAACCACAACGGACTTCATGGCACTTTTAAGAATATTGATATATCTTTGCGGTATATCAAGCTCCTCAAGGACAACAGGCTCATTTTCAAACACCGTTTCGCCTGTATAATAATCCACAACACTGTCAAGCAGTGTTGCTTTATATCTTGTACCGCCGTTTACAACCGTACACATATACGCACAAAGCTGCAGTGGTGTAAATGCATTATCCGACTGCCCGATTGCAGCCTGAAGCGTGTCACCCGGATTCCACAACAGACCTATACTGTCACGGTATTCCGGTCCTGCAAGTATACCCGTATATTCGGGTATCTCTATCCCTGTTTCTTTTCCAAGTCCCAGCATCGAAGCATATTCCACAAGAGTTTCAATTCCCATGTCATCACCAAGCTTATAGAAGAAGTAGTTACAGGAGTTTTCAATAGCTCCTCTTACATCCAAAAAGCCGTGGGTAGTTCCTCTGCTGCCATATATCCAGCATTCGGGAGAATAGCCGTGATATTTTTCATATGCACCTGCATCATAAATAAGTGTGTTTTCATTTATTGCTCCCGAACACAAGCCCGCAATTGCTGAAGCTATTTTAAAGGTTGAACCGGGAGGATAAAGTCCCTGTGTTGAGCGGTTGAGAAAAGGTCTTGCATCATCTGCGTTAAGCTCGGCAAAGTCCTTAGAAAAGGTATTGAGGTCATAGCTCGGATAGCTTGCCGAAGCAAGAACCTCGGCAGTATTTGCATTCATAACCACAACGCTTCCCGATTTACAGTCTTCCCCGTTATTCGGAATAATATCCGAAAGACCTGCAGAACGTGCTCCCGTTATCTGTTCCTTCAATGCTTGCTCGGCAACCATCTGCATATCTGCGTCAAGGGTCAGATTTACAGAATAACCGTTTTCCGTTCCCTTAACAACGTTTTTACCAATGATATTATTATTTTCATCAAGCTCTATCTGCATCAGACCGTCAAAGCCGTGCAAATAGCTTTCAAATGCCTTTTCAGCCCCGTCTTTACCGATTACAGCATCATAATCATAGCCTTTATTTACAACATATTCTTCTGTTTCATCGCTTGAAAGCTTTCCCGTTGTTCCGAGAATATGGCAAGCAAGGCTGCCGTAGTTATAGAATCTTGAATCGGTAGTAGTTATTTCAATACCATGCATTGTATGCAGACTCTCGGCAAAAACGTTTCTTGTAACCTCATCGATATCCTTTATGAGCGTATAGGTATGAAGGAACTCGAAGTCATTGACATCCATATCATATCTCAGTCCCACAAGTTTTCTGTACATTGAGTCTTTGCGGACTTCCTCATCAATACCGTATTTTTCGCAAAGATATTCGTAAAGGCTGTTCTCATCTCCGATAACATCGCCTGGTTCAAGATTATTATTTTTAATGAATTTATTCAGCTTTTTTTCTTTATCCGCATCAAAAATATATTCATTATCCAGCACATACGGATACACCGCCGATACAGGAAGGCTGTCAGAAACAGAAACATTATGTCTTATGCAAAATTTTATAAATTCAAGCAGTGTAGTATTATAATCATTTGAATCAAGAGTTGCTTTATTGATACTTATGTTATACTGCTTTTTATTTGACACAAGAAGCTTTCCGTTACGGTCATATATCTGACCGCGGCTCATCTCTATTCTTTGTTCCTTAAAGGTCTTGGGAACAGCGATGGATGCATAATAATCACGTTTCACAACTTGCAGGTGAAAAAGACGAACAAAAAACAGAAGGATAACTACACCGAACAATACAGCTACAACCGTTATTCTCAGCATATCTATACTTTTGTTCAGTGTTCTTTTATCCTTCTGCTTAAACATTATCATTTCTCCAAAATAAAGTTAAAGATTTCCAATCATATCCTTTGCAACAAAGCAGGCACGTTTTGCCGCAATAGCTGCCATTTCATTAAAGGACATGTCTGCCTTTTCATCGGCATTATCGCTCATTGCACGTATTACCACAAAGGGAATCGAGTTAAGAACGCACACATGAGCAACAGCCGCACCCTCCATTTCTGTGCAAAGGCTGTTATAGGTTTCACCCAGTCTTTTAACAACTGCACTATCCTCAACGAATTGGTCGCCTGTTACAATCATACCAATGCCGTATCTGAAGCCGCTTTCGGCATCTTTAAGCTTTTTACATGCATCCTCACAAAGCTTAACCAGCTTTTCATCAGCCTTAAACACCGAGGTATAAGGACTGTACTTATCAAGCACATCTATGGGTGTAAAATCATGATATGTAAGGGCACTTGAAATAGCAACGTCACAAATTCCAAGCTCTTTTGTGGTACAGCCTGCAACGCCCGAATTTATCACACATTCAACACCGAACAAATCTATAAGACGCTGGGTATTTGCTGCCGCATTTACCTTTCCCACGCCCACAAGGCTTATGTAAACCGAGTGTCCGTTATACTTACCCTCGTAAATTCCCTTGATTTTGGTTTCTACCGCCTCAAAGTCATGACAAAACTGCTCCACTTCACAGTCAAGAGCACCAATTATTCCAATTTTCATAAAATTCTCCGTATTTCAATTAATCAAGGTAATCGCGAAGTCTTTTTGAGCGGCTGGGATGACGAAGCTTACGCAGAGCCTTTGCTTCAATCTGTCTGATACGCTCACGGGTGATATTGAACACCTTGCCTACTTCCTCAAGTGTACGTGTTCTTCCGTCTTCAAGACCGAATCTGAGCTTGAGAACGTGTTCTTCTCTCGGTGTAAGGGTATGAAGAACCTCACAAAGCTGTTCTCTGAGAAGTGTATAGGATGCCGCTTCCGCAGGTGCAGGGGCGTCATCATCGGGAATGAAGTCACCGAGGTGGCTGTCCTCCTCCTCACCGATAGGTGTTTCAAGGCTGACAGGCTCCTGAGCAAGCTTCATAATATCTCTTACCTTTTCAACGCTCATATTCATTTTTGCAGCAATTTCCTCAGTGGAGGCTTCGTGACCAAGCTCCTGAAGAAGCTGTCTTGAAACTCTCAGCACCTTATTGATGGTTTCAACCATGTGAACGGGAATTCTGATGGTTCTTGCCTGATCGGCAATTGCACGGGTGATTGCCTGACGAATCCACCAGGTTGCGTAGGTAGAGAACTTATAGCCCTTGGTATAGTCAAACTTTTCAACAGCCTTCATAAGACCAAGGTTACCCTCCTGAATAAGGTCAAGGAAGAACATACCTCTGCCCACGTATCTTTTTGCAATACTTACAACAAGTCTGAGGTTACTCTCAACCAGCTTCTGCTTTGCACTTTCATCGCCGTTCGCCATTTTTTCCGCAAGAGAAAGCTCCTGTTCTGTGCTGAGAAGGTCAACCTTACCGATTTCTTTAAGATACATCTTAACGGGGTCATCGATAATCAAGCCGTCCTGAGCAAGAAGGGAATCGTTTTCGTCGTCGCCATCATAGCCGTCGATATTATCAACATTTGCAAGACCTGCTTCAAGGTCGCTGAAGGAATCATCAGTATAACCCGTTACTTCAATACCCAGGTTTTCAATGGTTTCCATGAGCTTTTCCATATTCTCTACGTCAAGCTCTTCTTCATCCAGCACCTCAAGGATTTCTTCATTGGTAAGAGAACCCTTTGCCTTACCCTTTTCCAAAAGCTCCTGAATGTCATTTTTCTTTTTAGTCTGCTCAGGTGCTGCGCCACCCTCGGCAGCCGCTTCCTTTTTGGCAGTACGTGTTCTCTTTTTCTTTTCGGTTTTTTCTTCCTGTGCAGAGTCCTGTTCTGTGGCTGCTTGTTCATTCTGCTCAACAACGTTTTCTTCAAGAATTTCTGCAGCTTCCTTCTTTTTAGCCATATATAACTTCCTTTCTGCCGGCACATGCCGTAATGAATATTTAACTATTTATTTCCGACGCCCTTATCCGCCTTTGCTTTTGCGATTATATCCATAAGGTCATCATTGGAATCAATATTTTTCTTCACGGTATTAAGACGCATTTTTTCTTTTTTCAGAGCGGCAATCTGCTCATTAAGAGCCTTTGTTCCGTTTGACGAAAGCTCCTGACGGCGGAATTTCATATCAAAAATCCTTGATATTTCCTCGGGAGTAAAACTTTCATTAAGACTTGACAGCTCTGTTTCGTTTGCTTTATAAAGCTCACTAATTGCAGTAAACACACGCTTACTGAAGCCTGTTACAAAGTCATCCTCCGTAATGGAGTCGCATTTTGCATATTCTTCGGGAAACAGCAAAATTATTCCGAGAATTCTCTCCTCTATTTCAACTGCCACGGGACATGAAACAGCCTCGGGATTTATTCTGTCATCAAAATGGAGAGTCTTTTTCTGGATGCTTTCACGTTTTGCTATACTTTCCTGCTTTTCCGCTTTTCTGCGGCCTTTGGAAATTCTTGCATTTATACTGTCAACCTTAACCTCTGTAAGCTGGGAAAGTCTTTGAACGTATATATCCCGCTTAACCTCGGAATATATGCCTGCAATTACATTACAACACTCGTCAACGGCTCTCAGCTTTTCATCCGGGTTTGCAAGGTTATACTTTGTGAGTATGCCGTTAAGCTTAAAGTCAATCTGTCCCACCGAGCCTGACAAAAGCTGTTTGAAGGCTTCGGCACCGAACTTTTTAATATACTCATCAGGGTCCTTTGCCCCGTCCATCTTAATGATTTTGGTTTCAACGCCAACCTCATTAAGCATTGTCATTGCCTTATCTGCCGCTTTCTTACCCGCCTCATCGCTGTCATAGGCAAGATACGCTTTTTTTGCATATCTCGACACTACTCTTGCATGCTCGCTTGTAATAGCCGTACCGAGAGTTGCAACCGCATTTGTAAAGCCTGCCTGATGCATTGCAATTACATCCATATAACCCTCGCACAGGATTATTTCTCCCCGGGAAACAAGATTGCTTTCAACGTTTCCGAGAAGAACATTCTTGGCGTAATTGAGGGCAAACAGATTCTTGCCTTTTCTGAAAACAACCGTATCCGAGGAGTTGAGGTACTTTGGCTTTGAGTCATCCATAACTCTGCCGCCGAAAGCAATTACATTTCCCGATGTATCAATAATGGGAAAAATCACTCGGTTTCGGAACATATCAAAGGGTTTTCCCGATTTCTGGGAAATACCGCACAGGAAGTTTTCTTTTATTTCATCCTGAGTATAACCAAGCTTTGTCAGCTTATTATACAAATCGTAAAAATCATTTTTTGCAAATCCAAGACCAAAGCGTTTTACCGTTGCACTCGAAAGCTGTCTTGAATTAAGATACTCACGAGCCTGTGCACCGTCTTCCGACAAAAGATTTTCATAGAAAATTCTTGCCGCCGCTTTATTCATTGAAAAAGCTCTGTCACGGGTCAGCTTTGGCTTTTCGGCGTTTGAGTATTTTCTATCCTCCTGAGGCACCGTCATTCCGCACCTGTCGGCAAGGAAATTAACGGCATCCCTGTAATCAAGGTTTTCAATCTGCATTATAAAGGTAATCACATCACCGCCGGCAGAGCAGCCGAAGCAATGGTAATTATCCTCGAAAACAGTAAATGACGGAGTTTTTTCGCTATGGAAGGGACATCTGCCCACAAGGTTACGCCCTGCTCTTTTAAGCTCAACGTACCTTCCGATTACGTCCTGAATGGGAGAACGCATCTTTAATTCCTGTATAAACCCTTGCGGATATGCCATGCGTTCACCTCCACTCTAAAACTTAAAGCTATCGCATCAGATTATTGCCCATTTTTTTGGAACGAACAGGTTTTCAAAGGTCTGCACCGCAAATCTGTCGGTCATACAACCGAGATAATCACACACCGTCCGTTCAAGGCTGGTATTATAATTAAGATTTTTTCTGTATTCAAACGGTATTTTTTCAGAATTTTTGCAGAAGTAATCATACATTCTGTTAATCATATCGCATGCCTTCGTTTCCTCGCTTTTTGCCACGGGATTAAAGTACACGTTATCAAACAGGAATTTTCTGAGTGCCATGGTGCTTTCATATATATCGGCTTCCATTTCCACCTTACATTCCCCTGCATCAAATCTTCTTTTTGTTGCTCGTATTACGCTTTTGACCATGGTATCAATACGTGCCGAATGGCTTTCGCCAAGCACCGCACAAAGACCGAAGGGTATATCGCTTGAGCTTAGAACTCCTGCACGGATTGCATCGTCTATATCGTGATTTATGTAAGCAATTCTATCAGCAATTTTTATAATGTTTCCCTCAGGAGTGATGGCATTTGTATCACCCGTATGGCAAACGATACCGTCACGAACCTCTTTTGTAAGATTAAGTCCCTTGCCGTCACGTTCAATTACTTCAACAACACGAAGACTCTGCTCATTATGCTTAAAGCCTTCGGGGCACAGCTTATCAAGCTCTCGCTCTCCTGCATGACCGAAGGGTGTGTGTCCAAGGTCATGACCAAGTGCTATTGCTTCCGTCAAATCTTCATTGAGTCTTAGTGCTCTTGCAATGGTTCTTCCGATTTGCGACACCTCAAGGGTATGGGTAAGCCTTGTTCTGTAATGGTCACCTTCGGGACTGAGAAAGCACTGGGTTTTATGCATGAGTCTGCGGAAGGATTTTGAGTGAATAATCCTATCTCTGTCACGCATAAACGGAGTTCTTATATCCGTATCTTCATCGGTTTCGGCACGTTCTCTGCCAAGAGAATTCTTGGAAAGTGTGGCAAATTCACACAGCCCCGACTCTGCAATTTCCGCAATACCATGCGTCAATTCGGACATAATATCAACTCCTTATATTCTCATATACAAAAACTATTGAAAAAACACTTTTTTTATTTTTGCTTTTTCGACTAATTTACAATTTATTTTTATTCTTCCGCAAGGTAATCTCTGTAACGTCCGAGATTTTTCCCGTCAACGATTGCTTCAACACTTACGCCATCATTTGTATACTCCACATTCAGAACATTAGCATCTGTATAAAGGGAATTAACCGCTCCCTGCTTATCAAAGGGAAACAGGAATTTCACCTGCCGTTTTGATTTTGCAAGCTCTTCATCAATAAGGGTGAGAAGATTATCAACGCCGCTGCCGTCCTTTGCGGAAATGCACACAGTTCCCCTGCTTTTAAGTTCTTCAAATGACGGCACAATATCAAGTCTGTCGCACTTATTGAAAACATAAATTGTCGGCTTATCCGCAGCAGAAAGCTGGCAAAGAATATCCTCTGTCACCTTGGTTTTCTCCGAGGCATTTTCATCCGAGGCATCCACAACAATCAGCACTATATCCGCATACTTTACTTCGTCAAGAGTAGACTTAAACGCCTCAACAAGACCGTGAGGAAGTCTGCTTATAAAGCCTACTGTATCCGACAACAGCAGTGTTCTTCCCGACGGAAGCGTCATTTTTCTCACTGTTGGGTCAAGGGTTGCAAACAGCTTATCCTCAGCAAGAATATCCGCATCAGTAAGATAATTGAGAAGCGTGGATTTTCCTGCATTTGTATATCCAGAAATTACTGCAAGGGGCACATTGCTTTTCATTCTCTTACTGCGTTTTGTGCTTCTGTCCTTTTCCATTTCTTCAAGGGACTTTTTAAGAGCAAGAATTCGTCTTTGAATATGACGTCTGTCGGTTTCAAGCTTTGTTTCACCCGGGCCTCTTGCACCGATTGAGCCGCTTGTACCGCCCTGTCTTGACATGTTTATACCGTTACCCGTAAGACGCGGTGCTGTATATTTAAGCTGTGCAATTTCAACCTGTAATTTACCTTCACCCGTTACCGCATGCTTTGCAAAAATATCAAGAATGAGCATGGTTCTGTCAATAACCTTGATATTTCCCCGCTTGTTTTCCTCAAAGCAGTTATTGATTTCCTTTTCAAGGTTCCTTATCTGGCTTGGGGACAGCTCGCTGTCAACCACAACAAGTGACACGTCATTATCTGCACAGAGCTTTCCTGCTTCAACCGCCTTACCGTAGCCAATAAAGGTAGCAGGATCGGGCGACGGACGGCACTGCATCATTTTGAAGAATTTTGAATTTTCCGAATCCTCACCTATTGAGGTTTCAGCAAGCTGCTGCAATTCATCAAGTGACTGCTCACTTACCGCCGTTAAGTCATTATCGTGGTACAGCGATATAAGAAGCACGTTTACATGCTGTTTATTCTCGGTTTCATGTATTTTATCATTAGATTGATTTTCCGAAATCATACATACGCCTCCTTCGGTACAACAATTGTCAGGTAATGCATATAATTAAATAAAGGGGTGTTATTATGAAAAATGTTTTATTCAGCGAGCTTAGCTGCAAAGAGGTTATAAGCTGCTGCGACTGCACAAGGCTGGGTTTTATTGTGGATGCCTGCATTGACATTGACAACGCAAGAATCATATCTGTTAACATTGAGCTGCCCGGCAGTTTTTTCAGCTTTTTCAAGAGAAGAATTATAACCCTTCCATGGGAATGCATCAAAAAAATCGGTGACGATTTAATAATAACCGAATACGTTCTTCCCCCGGAGCCGCCACAGGAAAAGAAGTCATTTTTTAAATCCATATTCGGCAAATAAGGCTGTAATCGAAAAAACGTGTCGTCATCAATCACAGCCTTAATTATTTACTTTAGACGGTAGTTACCTTATTTTCGGTATCTGTATTTGCATCAAGTCCGTTTACAGCAAGCTTTCTGTTCTCGAAGAACTTTACTGCAACCTGATCAAAGAGTGCATAGGAAAGAACGTCTTCATCCTGCATCATATACTGTGCACATTCGCCCTTAAGCTTTTCAAGCTCAGGCTTAATGTTATCAGCAGGTCTGCATGTAATCTGCTTTTCGTCGCCGATTACCTTCTTCTTTACTTCTTCATTGATAGGCATAGGTGTCTTACCGTATTCGCCTCTTACAAGACCCTTAAATTCCTTAGTAACCATCTTATAGCGTTCACCTGAAATCACATTCATAACTGCCTGTGTACCTACAATCTGGCTGGAGGGTGTTACAAGAGGAGGATAACCGACATCTGCTCTTACTCTCGGAACTTCTTCAAGAACCTCTAAGAGCTTATCGCTCTTACCTGCGTTCTTAAGCTGAGAAACGAGGTTACTGAGCATACCGCCGGGAACCTGATAAAGAAGTGCGTTAACGTCAACCTTAAGAACCTTGGGGTCAAGAAGACCGCTTGCAAGGTACTTTTCACGAAGTGCGTCAAACTGCTTGGAAGCCTTATCAAGCTTTGCAAGGTCAAGACCTGTATCATACTGAGTGCCTGCAAGAGTAGCAACGATAGGCTCTGTCGGAGGCTGGGATGTACCCATAGCAAGAGGAGATATAGCTGTGTCGATAATATCTACGCCTGCTTCAACCGCCTTGAGAACTGTCATGGATGCAAGACCTGCGGTATAGTGAGTATGAAGCTGAAGAGGAATCTTTACGTTTTCCTTAAGAGCCTTAACAAGCTCGTAGGAATCGTAAGGTTTTAACAGACCTGCCATATCCTTGATACAGATTGAGTCTGCGCCCATTTCTTCAAGCTGCTTTGCGTACTTTACATAGTACTCTGTTGTATAGGAAGGGCCTGTTGTATAGCTGAATGCAGCCTGAACATGACCGCCTTCCTTCTTTGTTGCATTAATTGCTGTCTTGAGGTTACGGGTATCGTTAAGAGCATCGAAAATTCTGATGATATCAATACCGTTTGCGATTGACTTCTGAACAAAGTATTCAACAACGTCATCCGCATAGTGTCTGTAACCGAGAATATTCTGACCTCTGAAAAGCATCTGAAGCTTTGAGTTCTTTATATGGCTTCTGATGGTTCTGAGTCTTTTCCAAGGGTCTTCATTAAGGAATCTGAGACAAGCATCAAATGTTGCTCCGCCCCATACTTCCATGGCATAATAGCCTATATCGTCAAGGGAATCAAGAATCGGAAGCATTTCTTCCGTTGTCATACGTGTTGCAACAAGGGACTGATGCGAATCACGCAGAGCTGTTTCCATAATTTTTACTGCCATCGTAATTTTCCTTTCTTAAATTAGTGAGGAATTGATGCAAGGAATACACCTGCGGCAACCGCAGAACCGATTACACCTGCAACATTGGGGCCCATTGCGTGCATGAGAAGGAAGTTGGAGGGATTCTCCTTCTGTCCAACTGTCTGAGCAACTCTTGCTGCCATAGGTACGGCAGAAACGCCTGCAGAACCGATAAGAGGGTTAATCCTACCGCCTGAAATCAAACACATAACCTTACCAAGCATAAGTCCGCCGAGAGTCGCAAATGCGAACGCACAAAGTCCAAGGACGATAATAAGAATCGTGTCAAGCTTTAAGAAGCTTTCTGCATCTGCTGTAATACCAACAGAAACACCGAGGAATATTGTTACAATATTACAAAGCTCATTCTGTGCTGTCTTTGAAAGTCTGTCCGTAACTCCGCACACATTAAAGAGGTTACCAAGCATGAGGAAGCCTACAAGTGGTGCGGCATCGGGAAGAATAAGAGCTACAACCGCTGCTACAAGTATGGGGAATATAATCTTCTCTGTCTTTGAAACGGGACGCAGAGTTGACATATCCATCTTAATCTGTCTTTCCTTCTTAGTTGTAACAAGCTTCATCAGCGGAGGCTGAATAATGGGAATCAGCGCCATATACGAGTACGCCGCAACCGCAATTGCACCCAACAGATGAGGAGCAAGTGTCTTTGTTACAAGAATTGCCGTAGGACCGTCTGCACCGCCGATGATACCGATGGAAGCCGCTTCCTGAGGTGAAAAGCCAAGAGCAATTGCACCTGTGAAGGCTACATAGATACCAAACTGTGCACCGGCACCGAGAAGAAGGCTTGAGGGCTTTGCTATAAGAGGAGTAAAGTCGGTCATAGCACCGATTGCAAGGAAGATAAGCGAAGGATAAATACCAAGCTTAACACCAAGATACAAATAGTCCATAAGACCGCCGTGCTGTCCTATCTCAGCCCAGTTAATGATACTCTGCTCGTTAATAAACCATTCCTTATGGAAAAGTCCCGTTCCCGGCAGATTTGCGAGCAGCATACCGAAGGCAATGGGCAAAAGCAAGAGAGGCTCAAAGCCTTTACCTATTGCAAGGTATATCAGCACGCCTGAAATCACGAACATTATGAGAGTTTTTATAAACGCAGTATTCAAATCACCGTTTTCATTGAAAAACATCTGATAGATACCCGTCGTTTCCCACAAGTTCAACAAGCTATCTAAAAAATTCATTAGAATGCACCTCGTGTTTCGTTAAAACTTATGCGAGTGTAAAGAGTACATCACCGGAGTTAACCGATGCACCCTTCTGTGCAACAACGGATGTAATCTTACCGTCACGGGGAGCAACAATATCGTTTTCCATCTTCATAGCTTCAAGTACGCAAAGAACGACGCCGCTCTTTACTGTTGCACCGTTTTCAACGTTAATCTTGAGAACAGTACCGTTAAGAGGTGCATTTACGGGTTCGCCTGCTCCGGGAGCTGCTGCAGGTGCAGGAGCTGCTGCGGGTGCGGGTGCTGCTGCGGGTGCAGGTGTTGCTGCAGGTGCTGCTACGGGAGCTGCCACGGGTGCTGCTACAGGTGCAGATGCAACTGCGCCGACTTCTTCAACTACAACGTCATATACAACGCCGTTTACTGTAACACTATATTGCTTAGCCATAATAATAATCTCCTTTAATACGTAAAGATTTTTTACTTTCTCTTTTTGAATGATACTACTCTGAAGCCGCCTGCTTCACCGTTTGCTGCTCTGAATGAGGTGATTGCCGCAATAATTGCCGCAACAATGTCATTACCGCTTGCAACAGGTGCAGGTGCTGCTTCAACTACTGCAGGCTGTTCTGCCTTTGCTTCATGCTTTTTGGGTTCTTCCTTTACGGCAGGCTTACTTGATGCCTTTGCCTCAGCCGCACCGAAAATTTTACCGAAGGCAATAATTATTACCATCAAAAGTGCAAGAACTCCGAAAACCACTGCAAATCCGAAAAGAGAGAACGGAAGTCCAAAGGAAACCGCCTTACTCAAAGCTTCACTTGAGCCGGGAGCAAACTTTTCGGTATAGAACGCCATATCGGCAGCCGTATTCAATAACTGTACACTATTCATAATTACACCACCAATTCTTTATTAAAGGGATGCAAATTCGCTCTTCATGGAGAGCATTTCAAGTGCACTTGCAATTTTAACTCTCAAATCCTCTGCGGGAATAATATCATCAACCTGACCGCTCTGTGCAGCAAGAAGAGGAGTTGACATGAGAAGTGCCCAGTCTTCCTCGAGAGCCTTTCTCTTTTCGATGGGTGCCTTTGCACCGAGCATCTTTTCTGTCCACATCAAAGCAACGGAAGCTGCAGGATTGAGAACACCGATTTTTGCACTGTCAAGAGCGAGAACCATATCAGCACCAAGCTCCTTTGAGCCAAGTACAGTGAATGCAGTACCGAATGCTTCGCCAACATTTACTGTTACAACGGGAACGGATGCGGTGCAGTAAGCCTCTGCAAGAGAAGCAGCCTCAAAGCTCACTCTGCCGCCCTTTGCTTCACATTCTGCACTGAAGCCCTTTGTATCAACAAGTGTAAGCACGGAAATACCAAAGGTATCACAAAGCTTAATGAAAGCAGTTGCCTTTCTCATACAGCCTGTGCAGAGCTTTCCGCCTTCCTTGGGGTTATTTGCAACAACACCGGTTACAATACCGTTTACTGTCATAAGTGCAGTTACTACAGACTTTGACTTATCGGCATTAAGCTCGGTAAACTTTCCTCCGTCTGCGATTTGTGCAACAACATCATGAACATCATAGCCTTCGGATGCAACAATGGATGCAACAGCGGGTGTTGCTCTGTTGGGGTCATCCTCAACGCCTGTATACACATTCTTATCAAGCTTATTTGAAGGAAGATAAGAAAGAACCTCCTTAACGCCTTCAAATGCCTCTGCGGCAGTCTTTGCAGTAAGTGCAACATTTCCGTTTTTAGCTGAATATTCGCAAGAACCAATTTCTTTATCGGCACCGCCGTTAACAAGTACGGATGCGGGAGTCTGTGTGAAAGATGCACCTTCAACCATAACCGCAACATCAGACATTGCAGCAATAGTAGCGGATGCGCCTGCTGTATTTCCTGCAACAACTGCAATCTGAGGCACCTTACCCTTGAGGCTTGCTGCCTTCTTCATAACTTTGCCGTAGCCTGCAAGAACGTCAATTCCTTCTTCAAGCTTTGCTCCGTTTGAGTCAAACACAGCAACTACGGGAGCACCGTTCTTTTTTGCCATATCATAAAGAGCTGCAATCTTATCGGCAGCCGCCTTTGAAAATGCGCCGTTAAGTCTTGCTGCGTTCTGTGCATAAACGAAGGTAAGTCTTCCGTCTACCGCACCGTAACCACAGACAACGCCCTCATATTCCTCGGTGTTTGCTGTGGCAAGTTCATTAGCATAAGCCTTGACATAAGCATTTGTTTCAACAAATGTTCCTTCATCAAGGAGCATTCCGATAAGCTCATATGCAGTAAATTTTCCTGCCTTATGGAGTTTATCGGCAGCAGTCTTGTCATTAAGTGCTTTTTTAGCTTTTACAAGGCTTTCGCTTCTTTTCTGTAAATCCATACGTCAACCTCCATATTGATTCTAAAACGGGTTTTGCCAAAGTTTCCCAACTTCCGCCCCATTATGGGTTTATTATACAACATTGTTAAATTATTTTCAATAGTATTATTCCAAATACTTACAATTTAATTGTTAATTTTTTGTTATTTCGGAATTGCTCCAAGCATAAATTCAAGGCACTGTCTTAAAAGATAGAACGAGTCCTTAAACATATAATAATTCAGCACCGCACTTACGGGTACAAGAAATCTAAAAAGAAATTTACTTGTTTTATGATTGAAAATAATCATTCCGAACAATGCCCCTATTCCGCCGAAGAACAGTGAAAGCAAGAGCAGTACAAGCTCGGGTATTCTGAATTTTTTCTTTTTTGCCATCAGTTTATCAAAGCCGAAAAGCAAAAAGGTTGCCGCATTGAGAAACACCATAAGCTCCCATGCGGTTATAACAATCTGACCGATTTTTATCATATTAAGCTCCTGTAAAAAAGCACATGGAAAGCAAGAATACAATCCATGTGCCTTGTGAATTATCTTTAAATTACTTTACGAGTGCGTATGTATCTCTTGCAATCATAAGTTCTTCATTTGTGGGGATAACAAGCATCTTAACCTTGGCACCCTTTGCGGAAATGTCATTTTCATCACTTGTTCTCTTTGCCTTTGCATTGATTTCTTCATCAATTTCAACGCCCATAAACTTAAGATTTTCAGCAACTCTTGTTCTGTACTGGGGATTGTTTTCACCGATACCGCCTGTGAATACAACAGCATCAATACCGCCCATAGCCGCAGCAAAGCCGCCTACGTACTTTGTAATCTGGTGGCAGAGCATGCTTTCGATAAGCTGATATCTTTCGTTACCGTTCTTTGCGCCGTCTTCGATATCTCTGTTATCGCTTGTTACACCGCCTGTAACGCCGAGAATACCCGACTGCTTATTGAGCATCTTATCAACATCAGCAGCACTCATGCCTTCCTTTTCCATGAGGAAAGGAATAATTGCAGGGTCAATTGAGCCGCTTCTTGTACCCATCATAAGACCTTCAAGAGGAGTAACGCCCATTGTTGTATCAAAGCTCTTACCGCCCTTTACAGCTGTAATGGAAGAACCGTTACCGAGGTGGCATGTTACGATATTGATTTCTTCAGGCTTCTTACCAAGCATTTCTGCTGCACGTGCAGTTACATATCTGTGAGATGTGCCGTGGAAGCCGTAACGGCGAAGCTTATACTTTTCATAATACTGATAAGGAATAGGATACATATAAGCAAAATCAGGCATTGTCTGATGGAAGCTTGTATCAAATACACCAACCTGAGGTACATTCTTACCCATAATTTCTTCACAAGCCTTGATACCTGTGATATTTGCAGGGTTATGGAGAGGGCTGAGAGATGAACATTCCTTGATAGCTTCTATTACTTCGTCGGTAATCATAACTGAGCCTGAGAACTTTTCACCGCCGTGAACAACTCTGTGACCGACAGCTGCGATTTCACTCATAGCGGAAATTACGCCGTGTTCTTTATCAGTAAGAGCATCAACAACAAACTTGATACCTGCTGCGTGGTCGGGAATATCAACCTCAACCTTATACTCTGTACCGTCTGCATTCTTCTGCTTGAAGTTACCGCCGTCAATGCCGATTCTGTCGCACTGACCCTTAGCAAGAAGATTTTCGTTTGTCATGTCAATAAGCTGATACTTAATGGAGGATGAACCTGCATTTATTACCAAAACTTTCATTGTCTATTCTTCCTTTCAAAATACGGGTTTTACCCCATTAATTACTTCTTAATTTTAAGAGCTTCTTTAACCTTTGCAACAACACTCTGTGCATCAAGTCCGAATACGGGAATAAGCTCTGTTGCCTTACCTGACTTGCCGTAGGTATCGTTTACACCAAGCTTAAGTACGGGAACAGGATTTGCACTTTCGCAAACAACCTCGCTTACCGCACTTCCGAGACCGCCGATGATATTATGCTCCTCGCATGTCACGATAACGCCTGTCTTTTCAGCACTTTCAAGAATAAGCTCCTTATCAATAGGCTTGATACAGGGCATATTTACAATTCTTGCACTGATGCCTTCAGCCTTAAGAATTTCGTTTGCTTCAAGAGCAATTGAAGTCATAAGACCTGTTGCAATAACGGTTACATCGCTTCCTTCATGAAGCACGCCGCCCTTACCGATTTCAAACTTAAAGGTAGCCTTATCGAAAATCTGAGGAACTGCAAGTCTGCCGAATCACATATAAACAGGACCTACATAATTGAGTGCCGCTTCAACGCAGGCTCTTGCCTCGGTAGCATCCGCAGGATTGAGAATCACCATACCGGGAATTGTTCTCATAAGTGCAATATCTTCATTACACTGATGTGTAGCACCGTCTTCACCAACCGTAATACCTGCATGAGTTGCACCGATTTTAACATTGAGGTGAGGATAGCCGATGATATTTCTAACCTGCTCAAAAGCACGTCCTGCCGCAAACATTGCAAAGGAGCTTGCAAATACAGTCTTACCTGTTGCCGCAATACCTGCCGCGACACCCATCATATTACCTTCTGCAATACCGCAATCGAAAAATCTGTCGGGGAATGCCTTTTTGAAGGTACCTGTTTTTGTTGCTGCTGCAAGGTCGGCATCAAGAACAACAAAATCATACTTTTCGCCGAAATCCGCCAAAGCGTTACCGTAGGCTTCACGGGTAGCCATTTTTTCTGCCATGTTCTTATCCTCCCTTACTTAGCAAGAGCAAGTTCAATGCTCTCAAGATCCTTCATGCCGATTTCGTACTGTTCCTTATTGGGAGCAGAGCCATGCCATGAGCACTGGTTTTCCATATAGGAAACTCCCTTACCCTTAACAGTCTTACAGATAACCGCAAAAGGCTTATCGGATTTCTTTGCAGCCTTAACAGCTGCGTCTATTTCGTCAAAATTGTGACCGTCAATTACCATCACATTCCAGCCGAATGCCTTGAACTTTTCATCAAGAGGGCTGGGATTCATTACTTCTGCAACAGGACCGTCAATCTGAAGTCCGTTGAAATCAACGAATACGCAAAGATTATTAAGTCCGTAGTGAGCAGCAAACATTGCTGCCTCCCATACCTGTCCTTCTTCGGATTCACCGTCGCCGAGAATGGAATATACTCTGTAGCTCTTTTCGGAAATCTTGCCGCTGAGAGCCATTCCGCAAGCTGCGGAAATACCGAGGCCGAGAGAGCCTGTGGACATATCAACACCGGGAATATGCTTCATATCGGGATGTCCCTGAAGATAGCTGTCCTTATGTCTGAAGGTTTTAAGGTCTTCCTTGGGGAAAAATCCCTTTTCTGCAAGTGTTGCATAAAGTGCGGGAGAGGTATGACCCTTGGAAAGAACAAATCTGTCCCTATCCTCCATTTTAGGATTCTTGGGATCAACATTCATTTCCTCAAAGTAAAGGTAAGCGAGAATATCCGCTATACCCAATGAACCGCCGGGATGACCGGATGCGGCAGAGTATACGGCAGTCAATGCACCCTTACGGATTTCATTGGCAGCCTTAGCAAGTTTAATTTTGTCCATCAGACTTCCTCCTATGGTTATCAATTAATTATAATTATTTCTTAAAATTTCAAGAGTTCTTTCAAAATGCGGCGGCAACGGAGCTTCAAACTCCATATACTCTCCCGTCTTAGGATGGTTTATTCCGAGCACCCTTGCATGAAGGCACTGTCCCGTAAGATTAAAGGGATTTTTTCCTTCAAGAGGAGCATACAGCGGATCTGCCGTCACGGGATGACCGAGATGTGATGCATGAACTCTTATTTGGTGTGTTCTTCCTGTTTCAAGACGAAATTCACACAGCGAATAGCCTCTGAAAACCTCAAGTGTTTTATAATTTGTAACAGCAGGCTTTGAATTACTCTGCGTTACCGCCATTTTTTTGCGGTTAACGGGATGCCTTCCTATCGGAAGGTCTATTCTTCCTTCGGGTTCCTTGAAAGAGCCGATTACAACCGCATTATAAACACGCTTGAAGGAATGCTCCTTTATCTGCAAAGCAAGGTTATTATGAGCCTCATCATTTTTTGCCACGACCAAAAGACCGCTTGTGTCCTTATCTATTCTGTGAACAATTCCCGGGCGTATTACGCCGTTAATGCCCGAAAGTCTTCCGTCACAGTAATACATAAGTGCATTTACAAGTGTCTTATCGGGATTTCCAGGTGCGGGATGCACCACCATCCCCTGCGGTTTATTGACAATGAGAATATCATCATCCTCATAAACAACATCAATATCAATCTGTTGCGGCACAGCCTCGCATATTTCAACAGGCGGCAGCTGTACTTCAACCTTCATGCCATTGCTTACAACAAAGCTTTTCTTGGATGCAGTTTTTCCGTTTACCGAAACAAGATTTTTTTCAATGAGCTTCTGTGCATTATTCCTTGTAATTTCACACTGAGAAGCCACGCACATATCCAGTCTTACGCCGCCTTCGCTGACAACGAAAGACACATTTTCCCGCTCATTGAGCTGTTCGTTTTCACTCATTCTCTTCACCGCTTTTCGCTTTTTCTTCGGGAAAGAGATTTTTATCAGTTAGCAATGCAATAATAAACAAGCCTGCACCAACTACCACTGCGGAATCCGCAACATTGAACACCCACTGCCAGAAATCAAAGGCACAAAAGTCAATCATATCAACCACATAGCCTCTTGACACTCTGTCAATCATGTTTCCGATGCCTCCGCCGAGTATAAGCCCCAATGCCGTATCCAGCAGCTTATTTCTGCGTCCGTACTTAACAATCGCCCACAGCACCGCCGCAATGAGTATTACGGACGGTACCATAAACAACCATCTTTGTCCCGAAAACAGACCGAAAGCCATGCCTTCATTCCGCACATAGGTAATATGAAGCACATCTTTTATAAGGGGTATATGCCGGGAAACCTGCATATTGTTTGCAACAAGTATTTTGGTAAGCTGGTCAACTATTACAACCGCAACTGTTATTAAAAATGCAAGCATTATGCAAGAATTTCGGGGAATGATGCCTTAACTATGGAAGCACATCTTGCACAGAGGTGCTGCTCTTCCCCAAGGTCTGTGCAGTCATTCTTTACATACCAGCATCTATCGCACTTTGTGCCCTCTGCCGCTTCAACAAGAACTGCAATACCTGTTTCGGTTTCGCTGAACGCATTAGCATTTTCTTCCTTACTGAGCTTAACCTCTGAGCAAATGAAGATATCATTAAGTTCATCCTTAAAGCCTTCAAAGAAGTTATAGGTTGCTTCATCCTTAATATAGATTGTAACGGAAGCATCAAGGCTCTTACCGATAAGCTTTTCAGCTCTCGCAAGTTCAAGTGCCTTCATTACGTCATCTCTGTATACAAACAGTTTATTATAAGCATCTGCAACATCTGCGAACGTGTTTTCTTCCTTATACATGGGAAGGTCATTGAGGAACACGCTTTGTGCGTTATCGCTGTCAACGTGATTCATGAACTGCCACAGCTCTTCTGCCGTGAAGGAAAGAATGGGAGCAAGAAGTCTTGTAAGACCGTTAAGTACAAAGTACATTGCTGTCTGTGCACTTCTTCTGGCTTCGCTTTCCTTTGCCTCAACATAAACTCTATCCTTTGAAATATCAACATAAAGCTTTGACAAATCAATAGCACAGAAGTTATGGATATCATGATAAATGAGATGGAATTCATAGCTGTCATATGCCTTCTTTACTCTGTCGCAAAGAGCATTGAACTGAGAAACAATCCACTTATCAATAGGCTTCAAGTCATTTAAGTTCATCATATCCTTATTGGGATCAAAGTCCTCCTCGGGAGTACCCAGATTTGCAAGAAGGATACGTGCTGTATTTCTGATTTTTCTATAGATTTCGGAAAGCTGCTTAAAGATAGCATCCGAAACTCTTACGTCAACTCTATAGTCGCTGGAAGCAACCCACAGTCTGAGAAGGTCACCGCCGTACACCTTGATAACATCTTCGGGATATACCGAGTTACCAAGTGACTTATGCATTGCCTTACCTTCACCGTCAACAACCCAGCCATGTGTGAGAACCTGCTTATAAGGAGCACCCTCGCCCTTAGCTGC
>JAZNIM010000250.1:0-3294 GCA_045577475.1 Eubacteriales bacterium
GTTAAAGATGCTACTAGCAACTTTCTGATTTTGCTACATTTATCATACATTTCTGTATACTCTTTCTCAGTTATCATTTTCGTTTCATTGAAAAGACCTAACCAATAATCACTTTCGTAGCATTCTTTTAAAGCAATTTGAAACTTATTTATAAAATCAGCTTTACTTGTAGCATAATTCGCTTCGTGAATATTAGCACCAATGCTTGTTCCGCTCCGTAAAAGTTGATTAAGTAGCACATTGCCTTTTCTATTTTCTTTGATTTCAGTACAAAGATTTACTACATCAACCGCAAATTGTTTTGACAAATCTACAAGTTTATTCTCTTTCATGTCTTTTCTCCATTAAATGAATTGACAACTATCGTTGTCATGAATTGGCTAAAGCTATGAATTGTTGCTAACGCAACATGAATTAAATTGCCTTTATAATGCACGAAGTGCAATTCATGAGCCGTAAGGCTCAATTCATGAAATCTTTGATTTCAATTCATGACGAAGGCAATTCATTGAGTTTGCTTTGCAAACTCATTATAACACAATATTAAGAATAATTCAACTATTCTTTATTAAGTCCCAGCTTTTCTGCCGCTTCTTCACGCATTTTATATTTCAGAATCTTACCTGCGGCATTCATGGGGAATTCCTTGACAAAGTCAATGTATCTTGGAACCTTATGCTTTGCAAGACTTGCTACAATAAAGTCCTTCATTTCCTTTTCTGTCATTTCTTCCCCGTCTTTGAGGATAATGCAAGCCATTATTTCTTCGCCGTACTGCTTATCGGGAACACCGATAACCTGAACATCCTTAACCTTGGGATTGGTATATATAAATTCTTCGATTTCCTTAGGATAAATATTTTCGCCGCCACGGATTATCATATCCTTGAGTCTGCCCGTAATGCGATAGTTACCGTCGGCATCACGGCACGCAAGGTCACCCGAGTGAAGCCAGCCGTTTTCGTCAATTGCAGCAGCCGTAGCTTCAGGCATTTTATAGTAGCCCTTCATTATGTTGTAGCCTCTTGCCACAAACTCGCCGTTTACACCGTCAGGAACATCAAGTCCCGTTTCAGGGTCGATTACCTTACATTCAACATTTGCAAATGCACTGCCGACGGTTTCTGTTCTGACAGTGAGGTCATCATAGTAAGAGCTCATTGTACAGCCGGGACTTGCCTCGGTCTGACCGTAAACAGAAACAATCTGCTTCATACCCATAGGACCTGTTGCGGCAAGCTTCATAAGGTCAGCAGGACAGTTTGCACCCGCCATGATACCGACTCTCATATAACTGAAGTCAGTCTTTTCAAAATCGGCATGCTGCATCATTGCAATAAACATGGTAGGAACGCCGTTGAAGGCAGTAATATGCTCCTGATTTATACATGCAAGTGAAGATTTAGGTGAAAAATAAGGCATGGGACACATTGTTGTACCGTGTGTCATGGATGAAGTCATGGAAAGCACCATTCCGAAGCAGTGGAACATAGGAACCTGAATCATCATTCTGTCCGCAGTTGACAAATCCATGTGGTCGCCGATATACTTGCCGTTGTTTACTACGTTATAATGAGTAAGCATTACACCCTTGGGGAATCCTGTTGTTCCCGATGTATACTGCATATTACAAACATCATGTACGTCAACCTCAGCTGCCATTCTGTAAATCTTCTCAACAGGAACATCCTCCGCTCTCATCATTGCTTCATTCCATTCAAGACAGCCCTGCATCTTAAAGCCGACAGTAATAACATTTCTCAGCATAGGCAGCTTTTTACAGTGTAAAGGTTTACCGGGTGTTGTCTTTTCAAGCTCGGGGCAAAGACGCTTAATTGCATCTGCATAGTCCGAGTCCTTGAAGGAGTCAACCATAACAAGTGTATGGGTATCGGACTGTCTGAGAAGATACTCGATTTCGTGGATTTTGTATGCGGTGTTTACCGTTACAAGAACAGCACCGATTTTAACGGTTGCCCAGAATGTAAGATACCACTGAGGGATGTTTGTAGTCCAGATAGCAACGTGACTGCCTGCTTTTTTCACCCATTGAAACAAGTGCTCTTGCAACATTATCCACATCGTCACGGAATTCAGAATAGGTTCTTGTATAGTCAAGGGTTGTATACTTAAAGCAGTACTGGTCAGGGAATCTGTCAACCATTTCATCAAGCACCTGTGAGAAGGTCTTTTCAATGACAATATCCTTTTTCCAAACATACTTACCTGTTCCTGCTTCATTGTAGAAGCAAGGCTTGCGGTTTTTATCGGGCGAACCAAAGGATTTAAGATATTCTGCAAACTGGGGAAAAATAATATCAGGCTCTCCGATTTCTTCCATCCACTTGGGGTCCCATTCAAGGCTCATATAGCCGTCATAGTTTACGGAACGAAGTGCATTCATAACCTCATTAAAAGGAAGTTCTCCTTCACCCATGAGCGTATATTCTATATTGTCGCCGTCGTGAACAGCGTCCTTCATATGAACATGCTGTACCGTAGCACCGAGATTCTGAATAGACTTTTCAGCCTTTTCACATGCAACCATACATGTATGGTAAACGTCCCAAAGGGCACCCACACAGTCGCATGCGAAGTAGCCGAGGAGCTCTTTCATGTTATCTGTATTTGCAAAAACCCCCATTGTTTCAACAAGCAGGACAATTCCTTCATCCTCAACCATGGGCACAAGCTTTTCCATATTGGATATTGCCTTTTCAACGGTAACAGCCGCATCCTTTGCATACACTCTGATGTAAGGAATTTTCATGGTCTTTGCAATATCAATGCAGAATTCAAGCTCCTTTTTCATGGCATCAACATCATCCGAGGAAATATCACACGCCGAGTCCATGCAAGGAAGTGTGATTCCTGCTTCATACAGCTTTTTGCTTGTTGCCGAGCTGTTATACTTATCAAAAGCACCGCCTTTATCTGCAAAGCCTGTATTTACAAGATCCGTAAGCTCAATACCCGTAAAGCCGTATTCCTTTGCAGTGCTTATATATTCATCAAAATCGCGGCAATTCCAGCCTTTGATTGAAAAAGATAATTTCATTTTTATACCCCTTTATACCGTTACACGTTCTGCTCAAAAACAATCTTATTTACAGCACTTATATACGCTCTTATACTTGCGCCGATAATGTCTGTAGAAAGACCGTTACCTGAATAAACCTTGCCGTCAGCCTTGAGCTTGACAATTGCATTTCCGATAGCTTCTCTACCTTCGGTCACAGACTGAATTCTGAAGTCATCAAGCTCATAGTGGTGACCGAGTATCTGCTCAATTGC
>JAZNIM010000251.1:0-13965 GCA_045577475.1 Eubacteriales bacterium
CATCTGACAAGCGATTGTAATGCCGAGAAATATTGTTATGAGATTTGCAAGAACCTTCTGTGCTGTTTCGGAAAGAGAGTCAAGCACGCCGCACTCACGTATGAGGTTACCGAACATAAGGAAGCCTACGAGTGATACGGAAGAAGGAGCTACAATACCTGCAACGATAGTAACAACAATTGGGAAGAGTATCTTTGTGAGCTTTGAAACCTGAACATTTGAATTGTCCATTCTGATAAGACGCTCTTTTCTTGTTGTAAGAAGCTTAATAACGGGAGGCTGGATAATAGGCACAAGAGCCATGTATGAGTACGCTGCAACCATGATAGCACCTGTGATTTCACTGTCTGCACCGATAAGCTTGTTGGCTACGACGATTGCAGTAGGGCCGTCTGCCGCACCGATGATACCAATTGACGCAGCTTCTTCGGGCAGGAAGAACATTGATGCAAGGCAGAAGGTGAAGAATATACCGAACTGTGCAGCAGCACCGAAAATCATAAGCTTTGGATTAGAAAGTACGGGTGTAAAGTCAATCATTGCACCTATACCTATAAAGAGTATCAGGGGGAACAGCTCGTTAGCAATTCCTGCATTGAATAATGTTGTAAGTGCACCCTCCTCGGCGACTCCGTCCACAATCTGAGTTATTGCACCTGAAAGGGGAATGTTAACAAGGATTGTGCCGAAGCCCATGGGAAGAAGAAGTGTAGGCTCCATATCTTTCTTGATGGCAAGATAGATAAGAATACCGCCGATAATCCACATTACAACCATCTGCCAGTTGAGGTTCAGCACATTGCCGAAAAGATCAGAAATAATGCTCATGTTTTTGCTCCTTTATAATTAATTTTAATTTGTAAAGACATAAAAATAAAGACTTATACATAAAGTCATGCTCTATGTATAAGTCTTGCTGTTTAAAGCTTATGCGGTCTTTACGACGTATTGACGCACAATCTCCGAAAAAATCGGTAGCTACTCCCTTATTACTTCTATGTATTTACAAAATCAACAACACTATTATAGTGTAATTTTTGGAAATTGTCAATAGCTTTATGAAATTTTCTGCCGATAATGTCAATTAACACCGTTTGATTTATTGACAGCAGAACGTTTAACTGCTATAATATTACTTAACTGAATAGAAAAGAGGTGCATCGGTGAACGTATATGACTTTGACAACACTATTTATGACGGTGAAAGCACCTTTGATTTTTATCTTTACTGTGTAAAACATCATCCAAAATGTATAAAGTTTATTTTTGTTGTGGTTTGGTCATTAGTAAAATATAAACTGTGTCTTGTTTCTGAAAATCAGCTTATGAGTCTTGCAAAGAAGTATGTTTCTGATTTCATCAAATGCTGTCCCGATGCTGAAAATCTTGCAAATAGCTTTTGTGATAAGAATTTTAAGAAAATCAAGACTTTTTATCGAGATTTACGCAGAGATGATGACATAATTGTTTCCGCATCCTTTGGATTTTTACTCAGGCCTTTTTTTGAAAAGCTGGGTGTAAGATACACACTTACTTCCGAGGTTGATTTAAAAAGCGGAGAAGTAAAAAGATTGTGCTACAGAAAAAATAAGGTGGAACTGTTTAAAGAAAAATTTGACGCTGATTTGGTTAAAAATGTGTACACGGATTCATTAAATGACAAACCCCTTATGAGTCTTGCAAACAGCAAGGTTTTTCTCGTGAGAGGAGAAAAAATAAAGGAATATGCCAATAAGGAGGATTGAAAGTGAATAACAAACTGATTATGTTCTTTTCGCTTGCAGCGGCGATTATGCTTACGGTTGTTTTTGCCGTTGTGATGTTTAATAATGGCTTTGCTGACGGCAAAGAAGAAAAAATAGCAACTAATAATGTCGAGGTGAACTCAGATTCCGCTTCACAGTTTGATGAAAACTCAGATGTTGAATCTAACGACTTTACATCAATAGAGCTGACAGAGGTATCTGAGGTTTCTTCGGGTGAAGTCAGCGAAAAGCCGCCTTTTAAAAAAATTTCGTTTGTAGCAGTCGGTGACAATATAGTTCATTCATCGGTTTACACCGATGCAATGGAGCTTGCACAGGGCACAGAAAAGGAATATAATTTTGTTCCTATGTTTGAAAATGTTGCTGATATTATCTCGGGTGCTGATGTTGCATACATTAATCAGGAATCTCCCTTTGCAGGAAAAGAAAAAACATATTCAGGCTATCCTATGTTCAACTCGCCTGATCAGGTAGGATATGATTTGATGGAAATTGGGTTTGATGTTATAAATCTTGCCAACAATCATATGCTTGACAGATATGCTGCCGGTTACAAGAGAACCATCGACTTCTGGAAAGAGCAGGAGGGCATGACATACATCGGCGGTTATGAAAACGAAGAAGACTATAACGATATAAGAATTGTTGAAAAGGACGGCATCAGAATTGCTTTCCTGTCTTACACATACGGTACAAACGGAGTAAACCTTGACAGAGGCAGTGAGATGATTATTCCTCTTTGCGATGAAGCGGGAACTGCGGAAATTGACAGGCAGACTAAGCTGGCAAGGGAAAAAGCCGATATAGTTATGGTTTCAATTCATTGGGGCTATGAGGATTGGTTTGAACCCTCCGATTTGCAGGAAAGACAGATGCAGGTTATGGTTAATAACGGTGTTGATGTTATAATTGGAACTCACCCACATGTACTTCAGCCTATGCTGTGGAAGGAAAGACCCGATGGTGGAAAAACGCTTGTAATGTACTCCTTGGGTAATTTTTTATCAGGTATGCTGTATCTTCGAAATATGATTGGCGGCATTGCGGGATTTGATATTGTAAAAGCGGGGGAGGAAGTTTTTGTCCGGAATCCTTACTTCATTCCTACTGTCTGTCAGTATAATACCTCATGGAGAGGCTTTAAAATCTATAAGTTTTCGGAATATACGGAAGAACTGCTCAGAGAGCACAGAACACAAAGAGTAAGTGATACCGGCAAAAGCCTTGTCTATATGAGAAGTATTATTGATAACGCCATACCGAATGAATTTTTGATAGAGGACTTTTACAGAGAGGCTGAATAATAATGATTTCGGATTTTTTGTTTGCTCTTAATGCCGTATTGCCGATTTTTGCAGTTGCTTTGACAGGTTACATTCTGAAAAATAAAGGCTTTCTTTCGGATAGTTTTGTAAGCGTTGCTGATAAACTGGTTTTTAAGATTCTGCTTCCTTGTATGCTGTTTACAAAGGTGGCTTTCATTGACTCAAGTGAGGTGACCGGTAGCGATTTTAAGCTTCTTGTATATTGTGTTATAATGGCTGTCCTTTTGTGCGTTGTGCTTTGCTTCACAGTTCCGCTGTTTGTTAAGGATAAGGGCAAAACAGGGGCATTTATACAAGGTGTTTTTCGCTCAAATGTTGCGTTTCTGGGTGTTCCTTTTGCCATAAGCCTTTTTGGTGATGAAGTCGGTACGCTTGCGGCTATTGTACTTGCGGCTGTTGTTCCGATTTATAATGTAATGGCTGTAACGGTGCTGTGCATTTTTAACCCCGTGCAGGGACGGGATGAGGTTTCTTTGGCGAAAAGAATACTTGGAATAGCTAAAGGAATTGTCACAAATCCTTTGATTATTTCAATAGTTATTGCGTTACCCTTCGGCTTTTTGGAACTCTCTGAGTATATACCGTCGGCAGTCAGTAAAACCTTGTATTACTTTGCCGATGCTTCAACTCCACTCGCTTTGTTGCTTGTAGGAGCATCCTTCAGCTTTTCGACTTTCCGTGAAAGAGCGGGTCTTGCAGTTGCTGCTGCTGTTTTAAAAACGGTAGTGTCGCCTGCGGTATTTATGACACTTGCTTATGCAGTCCTCGGCTTTACAGGAGTTCATCTTGGAATTGTCATGATAGTGTTTGGCACACCCACGGCAATAAGCAGCTATATAATGGCAAAAAACATGAACAGCGACGGACCTCTTGCAAATCAGATTGTTCTGCTTACAACACTGTTTTGCATGTTTACTATCTTTTTGTATAGCTTTGCTATGCGTGCTATTGGTATGTTTTGACAAATACTTCATAAAAAATTTATAAATAATGCCAATAAAACTGAAAAAAACACTTGACAAAACATCAATATGTAGTGTATAATATGTGTAATTTGTAAAGGTATGCTTTGAAATGTAAATCTATGTTTCGATGCGTTGAAAGTGAGGTGCAAGTATAAATGGTAAGAACATATCAGCCTAAGAAACGTCAGAGAAAAGTTGAGCACGGCTTCAGAAAGCGTATGAAAACTGCAAACGGCAGAAAGGTATTAAAGAGAAGACGCGCTAAGGGCAGAGCAAGACTCACATACTAATCGTAAGTCAAAAACTATAAAGGGTGAGGTTCATTTTAAGTGCGTCATTGTACGTGCAAGGAACTTCACCTTTTTTACGTTTGACTCTAAAGAGGAATATGAACAGAAAATTATATCCGCTTTGCGAAAATCATATGTTTTTAAAAGCATACAGAAAAGGCAAAAGCGGCGTAAATAAATATACAGCGGTATATGTTTTAAAGAACTACAGAACGTTGCGTGACGGTTCACCGATGCATACTAAGCTCGGGATTGCAGTAAACGCTAAACTTGGCAAAGCTTGCAAACGAAGCCGTGTAAAGCGTATAATCAGAGAAGGCTACAGAGCGTGTCTTCCACAGATTAAAAATGGTTATATAATCATTATTGCTGCAAGAGGAGCGGCTTTCGGAAAGAACGTCAAGAGTACCGATGTTCAAAAACAGCTTTTACAGACTCTTTCAAAACTTGAGGTTCTTGCATGATGAAGGGTATCTGTGTTTATATTATAAAGTTTTATCAAAAATTTATATCCCCTTTGAAGGGCTCGTCGTGTTGCAGGTTTAACCCTACTTGCTCACACTACGCTTTGACTGCGTATGAGATTCACGGCTTTTTCGGAGGAACTTTTCTTACGGTTAAAAGAATTTTGAGATGTAATCCTTTTTTTAAGGGTGGAAACGATCCTGTGCCGCAAAAGATTACGATTATAAGTAAAAAAACAACTGAAACTAATTCGCAGAATGGAGAATTGTAATGCGTATTCCTGTTATTTCCGATATATTTGGATGGCTTTTTAAGACGCTTCACGGTATTGGCGGGGGCTATCTTTTGACACTGTTTTTGTTTGCAGTAATCGTTAAAATTGTGCTTCTTCCTTTTGGTATCAAGCAGCAGAAGAATTCACTTAAGCAGGCAAAAATGCGTCCTAAAGAAATGGCAATTCGCCGTAAATACGCCGGACGTGATGACCAGAAGACAAAGCAGAGAATGAGCGAAGAAATTATGCAGCTCTATCAGGAAGAAAATGTTAATCCTATGTCCGGATGTCTTCCTTTGCTTATTCAGATGCCTGTTCTTTTTGCACTTTATGATGTTATCAGAAATCCGTTAACTTATGTGCTTGGATACGGTAAGGATATAGTAAAAACGCTGGCTGAAAAGGTAAGCATGTCAACAAACACCATAGATCAGATTAAGCTTGTTGATAAGCTTGTTGATTTTGAAGGCAATCTTGGTGTTGAAGGTGTCAGTATTGCTGACATTGAAAGACTTGAAGATTCTTTTGATTTCTTTGGCTTTGACCTTACAGGTATTCCCAGTGAACATTGGGGTTGGTATGTAGCAATTCCTGTTCTTACGTTCGTATTCTCGTTTTTCAGCACGAAGATTATTCGTAAGTTTACCTATCAGCCTCAGGCGGGGGATGCTGCTACCCAGAAGAGCATGGGAATGATGGATTTTCTTATGCCTCTAATGTCCGTATATATTTCTATAATTCTTTCTGCAGCTATCGGTATTTATTGGATGTTCCAGAATATACTCAGTGCAGTTCAGCAGATTATTCTTTATAAGCTTTATCCAATCCCTGCTGTAACCGATGAACAGATTAAGGAAGCTGAACTCCAGCTTAAGGGCAAATCAAGCAAGAAAAAAGAAATAGTCAGTGCTAATTATGAAATTGACGATTACGATAAGACCACTACTACCGACAAGAGCGGTGGCTCAAAGAAGAAGCCTGAAAAGAATTTCGGTAATAAGAAAGCAGGAATAAGTCCTAAGGTGAAGGATATTATTGCTAAAAACGGCAATAAGCCTCTCAAAGCAAGGCGTAAAATATAAGGTTGAAGCTGTCATTGACGGCTCATCCGATTATTTATAAATTTTAATGTGTTTTGAAAAACAAAGGAGAACGAAATGGAAGTAATTGTAAGCGCAAAAACAGTTGATGATGCTGTTGCTCTCGGCGCAAAGCAGCTCGGAAAACTGCTTTCTGAGGTTACTTATGAAGTAATTGAGGAGGGCAAAAAAGGCTTTCTCGGCATGATGTCGAAGGAAGCGACGGTAAAGGTTATCTCAAAAGAAACCGTTCAGGATAAGGTTGTTGAATTTCTTGACACTCTTGTTAAAGACATGGGTGTTGATGCTAAGGCTAAGATTGCTAAGATTGAAGAGAATCTTTCTGAAAGTGGTACTGTGGAAAAAGACATTTACATTGATATTGAAGGTAAGGGTCTTGGTATGGTTATCGGAAGACACGGTGATGTGCTTGATTCCATTCAGTATCTCTGTAACATTATCGCAGGTAGATTTCCTAAATCTGATGATAAGCATGAATATGTTCGTATTATCGTTGATGTTGAAAACTACCGCCAGAAGAGAACTGAAACTCTTAAGAGCCTTGCAAGAAGAATGGCTGACAGAGTACTTAATTCAGGTAGAAGCTATACACTTGAGCCTATGAGCGGATATGAGAGAAGAATTATCCATTCTGAAGTTCAGAACATTAAGGGTGTTCATACCTATTCTATAGGCGCTGAGGGCGACAGACGTGTTGTTGTTGCCTACGGTGAAGAGCAAGACTCTGAAGAATAATGTTAAAAGGTCTTTGCTATGCAGGGACCTTTCGAAGTTTACTTGTTTTTTAGAGGTTATATATGTATATTTTAGCAATAGATACTACGGCAAAAACAGCAGCATGCTCAGTATGTACCGAGAAAAATAATAAGGTATTTCCGATTTGTTCTTCTCAGCTTAACAGTACGCTTACTCATAGTGAGAGTATATTGCCGATGATTGATTTTTGCCTGAAAAATGCTTCGCTGACTGTGGACGATATGGATATTATAGCAGTTAGTGCAGGTCCCGGGTCTTTTACCGGCGTAAGAATCGGAATTGCAACTGTTATGGGACTTGCTTTTGGCAATAAAAAACGTAACTGTGTTTCTGTTTCTGCTCTTGAAGCACTGGCTCTTAATTATGATGATGCTTCTTTGAATACTGTTGTATGTGCATGTATGGATGCAAGGCGTAATCAGTTTTACAATGCTCTGTTTAAAACTGATTGCAACGGAAGCGTATCAAGATTATGTGAAGACAGGGCAATTAGTTATGAAGAATTGTTTAATGAGTTGTGCGGAAATCACGCAGATAAGCATATAGTTCTTGTTGGTGACGGCGCTGAGCTTGCGTATAATTTGTTTAATAAGCTTGATGGCTTTGATAAATTGGATGTGATGCTTTCAAGCTATGAAAGAATGTACCAAAGCGGCATAAGTGTTGCTAAGTGTGCATATCTTCATAAGAATGACGCAATCAGCTCATATGAGCTTTCGCCGGTATATCTTAGAATGTCCCAGGCAGAACGAGAGCGTAGCGAAAAAGAATGTAAGGAGTAATTTTATGAATTACGAGAATGATATTGCAAAGGTTTTGGTTTCTGAAGAGGAAATACGCGGTGCTGTTAAGAGAATTGCAAAGCAAATGGAGGAAGATTATAAGGATTCAGATAAAAAGGTGCTTATAATGGGCACTCTGAAGGGCGCAGTTGTATTCATGTCTGACCTTATGAAGGAGTTCAATCTCAGAGCGGAAATTGATTTTATCAAGGTTTCCTCTTACGGAAGCGGAACTGAGTCGGGTGGCGTTGTTTCACTTAAAGCAAATCCTGACTATGAAGATTTGTCTGAGTTTAACGTAATTGTTATTGAAGATATTCTCGATACGGGAAATACGCTTTCGTGGCTTCTTGATCATCTTAAAACAAAAATGAATGCACATTCAGTAAAGTTGTGTGCCCTTTTCAATAAACCTGAACGCCGCAAGAAGGATGTACACATTGACTATCAGGGCTTTATAATTCCCGATGAATTTATTGTCGGCTACGGTCTTGATTATAATGAAGAATACAGAAACCTCCCCTTTGTCGGTGTGTTAAAGCCTGAAGTATATAATAAATAATAAATTTATTAATTTATAAGGAGTGTATTAAAATGAAACTTTTTAAAGAATTCAAGGAATTTATCAACAAGGGAAATGTTGTTGATATGGCAGTGGGTGTTGTTATTGCAACAGCCTTCGGTAACATTACAAAATCACTTGTTGCAGATATTATCATGCCTCTTGTAGGTATGCTTACAGGTGGTGTCAGCGTTTCTGACCTTAAGTATGTTCTTACACCCGAAACCGTTGATGAAGCAGGAAATGTTATTGCGGAAAATGCAGTAAGATACGGTCTTTTCATTCAGTTTATTATTGATTTTCTCATTATTGCACTTGCTGTATTTATGTTTGTTAAGGTACTTAATTCTGCTAAGAAAATCCGTTTAAAGAAAGAGGAAGAAGTTAAAGCTGAGGAGCCTGCTCCCGAACCTGAACCTTCCAATGAGGAAAAGCTTCTCACAGAAATCAGAGACCTTCTTAAAAACAAATAAGTAATTTGTCGACCGCCGTATGGCGGTCTTCTTTATGTAAAAAAAGTTCCCTGCACCGTAAAGGAACGGAACAAGGAACAAAAAACAAGACAGCGAATTTATTACTCAACGGTAACTGACTTTGCGAGATTTCTCGGTTTGTCAACATCACAACCCAGTAATACCGAGGTGTGATATGCAATTAGCTGTGCAACAGTTGATACAGGCAGAGCCGTAAATATTTCGGAAATTTCAGGAATAAGAATGAGGTCATCATAAATTCCTTCGGGTATTCTATCTTTGTCTTTTTCACGGCAAATCAGAATAACATTTGCTCCTCTTGCACGTACCTCTTTGATGTTGCTTACTGTCTTTTCAAATAAAGCATCGCAGTTTGCAAGAGCAAAAACGGGAACACCGTTTGTTATAAGAGAAATAGTTCCGTGTTTAAGCTCACCTGCTGCATACGCCTCGCAGTGAATATAGGAAATCTCCTTGAGCTTGAGTGAAGCCTCCATTGAAAGTGCATAGTCAAGACCTCTGCCAATGTAAAAGATGTCGGTTGCATGCTTGTATTTATCAGCAATATCTCTGCACTGATCAGAAAGATTTATTGCGTTTCTTACAGCTTCGGGTGCATCGTGCATAAGCTCAGTTACCAGTTCTTTTGCATAATTCTCGTTTAGTAAGCCTTTTGCAAGAGCAAGCTTGATTGAAAACAAGTACATTAAACTGATTTGTACTGAGTAGGCTTTTGTACTTGCAACTGCAATTTCCGGACCAGCCCATGTGTACATTACCGCATCCGCTTCACGTGCAATTGTGGAACCTGCAACATTTACTATAGCAAGTGTGAAAAGATCGCTGCTTTTTGCAAGCTTTAATGCGGCAAGGGAATCTGCCGTTTCTCCCGATTGCGAAATAACAATTACCAGCTCATTTTTAAAGAGTATCGGGTTTTTGTATCTGAACTCAGAGGCAATTTCAACATCTACCGGAACTCTCGCAAGTTTTTCAATTGCATACTTTCCAATTAGTCCTGCATGCATTGCAGTACCGCAGGCAACAATATGAATTTTTGAAAAATCCGAAAGTGTTTTGTCATCAAGGGAGTCAATTCCCAAATCAGGAAGATTATCCTTGATTCTTGGACGAAGGGTTTTAACTATGCTTTCAGGCTCTTCACCGATTTCTTTAATCATAAAATGCGGATATCCGCCTTTTTCAGCTGCTTCAATATCCCAGTCTGCCTTTTCAAGCTTTCTTTCGACGGGCTCATTCTCTGAGTTGAATATAGTAACAGATGTTGGTGTTACTTCGGCTATTTCACCTTCAAAGATGTGATAGTATTTGCGTGTGTACTTCAGTACAGCAGGGATATCGGATGCAATGAAGTTGCCTTCATCGGATACTGCAATAATCATAGGGTTGTCTTTTCGAGTGGCAAAAATTTTGCCGGGATAATCCTTGAAAATTGCTGCAATTGCGTATGAACCGCGAAGCACTGCAATTGTCTGTGTCATTGCTTCATAAGGGTCACGACATTCATTGTAATAGCTGTCGATGACATAGGCAGCAACTTCTGTGTCGGTTTCCGATAAGAATGTGTAGTTTTTCTCTTTAATAAGCTGTTCCTTTAATTCTGCGTAATTTTCAATAATGCCATTGTGAACAATCTGCACATTGCAAGTGCCGTGAGGATGTGAGTTTTCGTCCGAGGGTTCACCGTGAGTTGCCCATCTTGTGTGACCGATTCCGCAATTTGCTTCAGGTTTGCAGTCACAAGAATTAAGATTGCTTTCAAGATTTGCAAGTCTGCCTTTTGATTTGAATACTCTGATATCTTCTCCTGCATTACTAATGGCTATGCCTGCTGAATCATATCCTCTGTATTCCAAAGCAGACAGTCCCGAGAGAAGAATGGGTACTGCGTTTTTAAATCCTGTAAAACCTATTATACCGCACATATACATAACTCCATAAGCCTGTCAAGCCGGGACAAAACAGACTTCAAAATTATTTTGTTGTGCGTCATTTGCCTTTTGTTGCATGTTTTGTAGCAAATGTTACGTTTGCACAGAAACGGAGAGACATCCGCCGAACATTTCGATAATCTCTCACCTCGTCACCGAATCAGTTGAGCATGATTGCGGTCTGGCGCTAAAGCATTGACAGAGCGTACTCTGCTGCCTTTTATATATACATCCGTATTCCCAAGCTACGGATAAAGATAGATAAATTAATTCTTTTTAATTACAGTGCCGTCATTTTTGAAAATGCGGTTGTCTTCAACATAACCTCTGACACAGCTTGTGGGATATACTGTGCATTTTTTACCGAGTACAGTTCCGGGGCAAAGTACGCTGTTGCAACCGACTTCAGTATAGTCACCAACCATTGCACCGAACTTTTTAAGACCTGTTTCAATTCTTTCGTCTTCGCATTTTATTGAAACGGGCGTTTTGTCGCTCTTGACATTTGATGTGATTGCACCTGCACCCAAATGGGACTTGTAGCCGAGAATACTGTCGCCGATATAGTTGAAATGGGGAACCTGAACGATGTCAAAAAGTATACAGTTTTTAAGCTCGGTTGAATTTCCTACAACACAGCCTTTACCCACGATTGCACTGCCTCTGATATAAGCACAATGCCGTATTTCGGTATTTTCGTCGATAATACACGGACCGTTGATTTGAGCAGTAGGGGATATGATTGCACTTTTCGCAATCCATATGTTTTCACTAATCTGTGTATAACTTTCATTGGAAAGAGAGTTGCCCAGCTCTATTATAAAGCTCTTGATTTCTGATAGAATTTCCCATGGATGTTCATGTTTTATCAAAAGCGGTTCTGCAATTGATTTCGTTGTATCAAATAGCAATATTGTGTTAATATTCATACTTGTTCCTCCTTTCTTGAAATATATGCCGAAATGACTTTCAACGTTACTATTATACCATATGGAATTTTTAATTTCAATAGAAAAAGAGGAGTTATTTTCAAACTCCTCTGGAAAAATATTATAAAATTAACTATAATTCGTGCAATTTGTTATCGCGTTCATAAATAGGAAATGTTTTGTTCTGCTCATGCAATTCCTGAATTACAATTTTAAACGCTATACCAAATAGCACGATTGTAGCAAAATGCTGTATTAGGTCATGATATGTTAGAATATATCATATTTTGTCGAAAATCCAAAGATCACTGGAAAAGTCGCCGGTAACTCCGTGCTGAAGACCGCAATTCATAAGAACGGCACCGCTGTAAACACTTTCAGTACCTCTCTTTTTATAAAGTGAATTTTCTTCAAGACCGCAGAGCTTTATATTTTGATTGCGTGTTGCAGGTGTGTGCTTTACTTTTGTAATAATGGTAACAACTGTATTCTTGTCTTCGGATATGTATTCCCATGTGCAGATTGGATTATTAATGGGCGATGAAAGTCTGTACATATCACCCTTGTGGAAAACATGGCGTAATTCCTTGAAAAGAGTAACTTGCTTTTGCATATCGGAAAAATCTTCGTCGCTCATTTTTGTGACATCAAGTTCGTAACCAAAAGTGCCTGTCATTGCGATATATCCTCTTGTCTGCATGGGACTTGTTCTCTTTGTCTGGTGATTGGGACATTCGCTTACGTGTGCACCCATGAATACAGACGGCATAACAAGACTTGTACCTTCCTGTATGTAAAGTCTTTCGATGGCATCAGAGTCATCACTTGTCCAGTACTGACTGAAATAGTGCATCATACCTGCATCAAATCTTCCGCCGCCGCTTGCACAACCTTCAAACAGAACATCAGGAAAGCGTGATGTGATAGTTTCAAGAACTCTGTAAAGACCGAGCATGTATCTGTGAGCAACTTCCGACTGTCTTTCGGCGGGAAGTAACTCTGAACCGATTTCTGTCATGTATCTGTTCATATCCCACTTGATATAGGAAATGTTTGCACTTGTAAGATGCTCTGTCATAAATCCGATGATATAATCCTGTACATCGACTCTTGAAAGGTCGAGAATAAGCTGATTACGACCTTCGCTTCTTCCTCTGCCGTTAACATGGATGCACCAGTCGGGATGTTTTTCGTAAAGCTCGCTGATAGGTGAAACCATTTCAGGTTCAAACCAAAGACCGAACTTCATGCCAAGGTCGTTGATTTTCTTAGCTAAACCGTCGATGCCGTTGGGAAGCTTTTCTTTGTTTACGAACCAGTCGCCGAGAGAACTTTTGTCGTTGTTTCTTTTTCCGAACCAACCGTCATCAAGTACCATAAGCTCAACTCCGCCTTTTTTGGCACGTGAAGCAATGTCAATGATTTTCTGCTCATCAAAATTGAAATAAGTTCCTTCCCAGTTGTTGATGAGAACAGGTCTTTCAGTATCGCGGTATTTACCTCTGGCAAGACGTGTTCTGTATAACTTGTGATATGTTCTTGACATACCGCCTATACCGTTATTTGAGTAAACCATAATAACTTCGGGAGCTGTGAAGCTTTCGCCGCTTTCAAGCAGCCAATTGAAGTCAAAAGGATTAATACCCATAAATGCACGTGTGTTGCAGTAATTGTCAACTTCAACTCCTGCTTCAAAATTACCGCTGTAAACAAAGCTGAATCCGTAAACTTCTCCGCTTTGCTCGGTTGTGTTCTTTCTGGCAAGTGCAAAGAAAGGACTGTGATTATGAGAACTGCTGCCTCTGCGGCTCTGTATTGTTGATGTTCCGATGAATAAAGGCTTACGTTCAATATGTCTTTCTCTTGCCCATGTGCCGTGAAGATGAATGAAGTCAAAGTCGCTTTCATTAAAATCAATGCTTGCACTCATAATTGCTTTGATGTTAATGCTGTCGACGCCTTCGTTCTTAACATATACACTTCTTGCAATGGCATCATGCTCTGTAAAAGCTGTGTATCTGAGTACAAGAACAAGACCTGTAAGTGAGTCCTTGAATTCTATTTCCAACGTCTGAGCTTCGCTGTCATTTTCACAATAGGTGGAGGGCAAACCTGCAAGTGCAGGTTTTCCGTCAAATATTCTGTGTGTGACATAGGTCATCTTTGTAACTCTGCTTCCGTCCTTGTACTGAGCGTGAAAAGCAGGTTTTCTGGGATCAGCACTTCCGTAGAAGGGATATTCGTGATAAAGTGATTCAGAACTGTATCTTGCTTCAAGATCTTTACTTTCAAAGTCAATAGAGCAGCAGGATGCATAGTATCTGCT
>JAZNIM010000252.1:0-10639 GCA_045577475.1 Eubacteriales bacterium
TATCACGATATGAGTGAGATTTTCACGGGTGACCTTCCCACTCCCGTCAAATACTTCAACAGCTCTATCCGTGACAGCTATAAGCAGATTGAACGTGATGCACTTGACAAGGCTCTGTCAAAACTCCCCGAGGAGCTGAGAGAGGATTACTCGGATGTTTTGTGCTTTGAAGAGCTTGATGCAGATGCAAAGGCAATAGTAAAGGGTGCAGACAAGCTGTGTGCTTACCTCAAATGCGTTGAAGAATGTGAAAACGGCAACAAGGAATTCAGAAAGGCTCTTGAAAGTACAAAAAAAGCGGTGGATGAGGCCTGTAAAAACCTTCCCGAGCTTCAATATTTTATGGATAACTTTGCTTCGGCATTTGAAAGTCCCATTGACGAGCTGTAATAAAAGGAGAATTATTTACAATGGCAAAGCAATATAAAGCGGCACTGTTCGACCTTGACGGAACATTACTTGACACTATCGGCGACATTCATCACAATGTAAACCTTGCAATGAAGGAGTTTGGATATCCGTTGCATACCAAGGATGAAGTGCGTTCCTTTGTTAACAGAGGTGCTCTTGACCTTATGACAAAGGCTGTTCCCGAATATGCCCGTGACAGGCAAAATGTTGAAAAGGTGCTTGAAAGATATCTTGAGATTTACGACAAGCACGTGAGTGTTGAAACAGTTCCTTATGAAGGTATATGTGACATTATTGCAAAACTCAAGGCTGACGGCGTTCTTCTTGCGGTGGTTTCAAATAAGCCTGAAAGACATGTTAAGCTCCTTGCGGAAAAGTTCTTCGGTGAAGGCACGTTTTCTTACATTTCGGGAACAGGCGGCGATAAGCCTGTTAAGCCAAGCAAGGAATGCGTAGACCTTGCACTTGAAAACCTTGGAGTAAAGCACGAGGATGCCGTGTTTACGGGCGACTCAAATGTTGATATGGACACAGCTCACAATTCGGGACTGCTTGCTTTGGGTGTAACCTGGGGATTTCACGGCAGAGAAAGCTTTCAGAGCAGTATTCCCGACGTTTATGTAGATACAGCCGAACAGCTTTATAAGCTGATTTCGGGCAAAGAATAAGCTATAAAAGAGGGATTTTTTATATGGATTTAGATAACATTTTTCTGCAGGCACGTAAGGCATCACAGGCTCTTGCATTGCTGTCAAGCACAGAAAAAAACAAGCTTCTTGAAGCGGTTGCCGATACACTGATAAAGGACACGGAGAAAATTCTCAGTGCCAATCAAAAGGATATAAACAATGCAAAGGTCCAATGTCTGTCTGATGCCATGATTGAACGCTTAACCCTTACAAAAGCAAGAATTGACGGCATATGCGGCGGTATGAAGAAGGTAATTGCACTTGACGACCCCATAGGACAGGGAACGATCAGCGTTCGTCCCAACGGTCTTGAAATAAAGAAGGTTTGCGTGCCTTTGGGCGTTGTAGGTATAATTTATGAGTCCCGTCCCAATGTTACTGCAGATGCGGCAGCACTTTGCCTCAAATCGGGAAATGCTTGTGTTTTACGAGGTGGCAAAGAGGCAATAAATTCCAACATTGCAATAATGAACAGCATACGCAAGGCACTTGAAAAGTGCGGACTTTCACCTTACTGCGTAACGGTGCTTGAGGACACCACCCGTGAATCCTCAAAGGCACTTATGACGGCAAACGGCAAAATTGACGTGCTTATCCCAAGGGGAGGCAAAGGACTTATTGACAGCGTTGTGCACAATGCAACGGTGCCTGTAATTGAAACGGGTGCAGGAAACTGTCACGTTTATGTTGATGAAAGTGCAAACCTTGATATGGCAAACGAAATTGCCTTTAATGCAAGGGCGCAAAGACCCAGCGTTTGCAACAGTGCGGAAAATCTGCTTGTAGCTGAAAGCATCGCAGAAAAATTCCTCCCAATGATGCGTAAAAAGATGGCTGAAAAGAATGTAGAGCTTCGGGGCTGTGAAAAGACCCTTGAAATTCTTTCCGATATAACAAAGGCAACAGAGGAGGATTTTTACACCGAGTACAACGATTATATTCTTGCTGTAAAGGTTGTGAAGGATGTAAACGAGGCAATTGAGCACATCAACACTCATTCCACTCACCACAGCGAGGCAATTGTCACAAGCAATATGGAAAACGCACGGCTTTTCACAGACAGCATAGATTCTGCGGCGGTGTACGTTAATGCCTCTACACGCTTTACCGACGGCGAGGAATTCGGCTTGGGTGCGGAAATCGGTATATCAACACAGAAATTACATGCAAGAGGTCCTATGGGGCTTGAGGCTCTTACTACAACAAAGTATGTTGTTACGGGCAACGGACAGATACGAGGCTGAGAAAGCATCATTTATAAGACAAAGAAGGTTATTGACATGCAGACAAATGAAAAAAGAATAGTTGTTAAAGTGGGTACATCCACACTTACCCACGAAAACGGCTCGGTAAATATAAAGGAAATCGACATACTTTGCAGAGTGTTGTCTGATTTGAGAAACTCAGGCTATGAGGTTGTACTTGTTTCCTCGGGTGCTATCTCTGTAGGCGTAAGCAAAATGCGACTTCCCGAGCGTCCAAAGGAAATGAGAATGAAGCAGGCGGCGGCATCTGTGGGACAGTGTGAGCTTATGCATCTATATGACAAGCTTTTTGGGGAATACGGCAATATGGTGGGACAGATTCTTCTTACTGAGGAGGATATTGAGTCGGATTACCGCAGGAACAACCTGAAAAACACCTTCTCGGCACTGCTTGAAAACGGCATTATCCCCATAGTTAACGAAAACGACTCGGTGAGCCATCATCAGATTGAGTCGGACAAGAAGGTTTTCGGCGATAATGATACTCTTTCTGCAATAGTTGCACACCTTTGCTCTGCACAAAAGTTGATAATTCTTTCGGACATTGAGGGACTTTATGATGCAAATCCCAAAACAAATCCCGATGCCAAGCTTATTCACCGTGTTGACAGAATTGACGACTCCGTGACGGCACTTGCAGGGGGCGCAGGCTCAAGCCGAGGTACGGGCGGCATGGCGACAAAGCTGGAAGCGGCAAAATACGTTACCGAGCGTGGAATTGATATGTATGTAACTCTCGGCTCAAAGCCTGAAAACATATACGATGTGCTTGAAGGCAGGGACGTGGGAACTCATTTTGTAAAACAGTAATACATAATATCGGAGGCTGTATCAAATGAACCCCTCCCGGCTATCTCACCTATTATTCAGCAGTTACTCTTTTTGCTGCGTGATGAATGTGAGAAGGCTGTACAGACAGCAAGACGAGAATAAATCTTGTTAAATGAGTTAATAGCAGTGAATAAAAGCATTTTATAACAGACATAACAAAAGGTCAGGACGAAGAATCCTGACCTTTGCTGTTTGATGATTTATGATTTACAGCTTGCAAACATCCGCATCGGAAATGAGGTGGAAGCCTGCATCTTCAAGAGCCTTTTCTGCATGGTCGTTGTCTGCAACTCTCAGAACAACGTATGCGTGCTTTTCTGTTCTTGACATGAATGCATATAAGTATTCCATGTTGATACCTTCCTTGTCGAGAACACCGAGAGCAGTTGAAAGCTTGCCGGGCTGATCCCCGATTTTAACGCCTACAACAAGGGTGGACTTTACAAGGAAGCCTTCGTCCATAAGTGTTTTTTCTGCCTTGTCGTAATCAGTAACAATAAGTCTGAGAATACCGAAATCCTGTGTGTCTGCTATGGAAAGAGCACGGATGTTGATGTCATGCTTTGCAAGGGTATCTGTGATTGCCACAAGTGTACCCTGTTTGTTTTCAACAAAAACTGTTAACTGCTTGAGTGACATATCTGTTACCTCCTGTTATATAAGCTTTCTCTTGTCAATAACTCTGACAGCCTTGCCTTCGCTTCTTGCGATGGACTTGGGCGGAACAAGGTGAACTGCGGGATTGATGCCAAGCATTGTCTTCAGAGCGCCTGCAAGGCTCTTTTCAAGAGCAGTAATACCGCCGACGGTGTCTGTAAATTGTTCGGGATTCATTTCAATGTTTACGTCGAATGTGTCGGTGTTGTTCTTTCTGTCAACGATAATCTGATAGTTAGGCTGATAGCCTTCCTGAAGAAGAACAGTTTCTATCTGGCTGGGGAATACGTTTACACCGCGGATAATCATCATGTCATCGCTTCTGCCCATAGGCTTTGACATCTTGATGTGTGTTCTTCCGCAGGAGCACTTTTTACGGGTAAGCACGCAGATGTCACGAGTTCTGTATCTGAGAAGGGGGAATGCCTCCTTGTCAAGAGCCGTGAATACAAGCTCACCCTTTGAGCCTTCGGGTAAAACCTCGCCTGTGTCGGGATCAATGATTTCAGCAAGGAAGTGGTCTTCGTTGATGTGCATACCCGTCTGTTCTTCACATTCAAAGGATACACCGGGGCCTGATGTTTCGGTAAGACCGTAAATGTCGTAAGCCTTGATGCCAAGGGTGTCCTGAATGTTCTGACGCATTTCTTCTGTCCAGGCTTCCGCACCGAAGATACCTGCTTTGAGGGGAATCTGGTCGGGGGTGTAGCCTTGTTCCTTCAGGGTTTCGCCGATGTATGCAGCATATGAAGGAGTGCAGCAGATGATTGTTGCAGAAAGGTCCATCATAAACTGAATCTGTCTTTCGGTGTTGCCCGATGACATGGGAAGTGTAAGACAGCCTACCTTGTGAGAGCCGCCGTTAAGACCGGGACCTCCCGTAAAAAGACCGTAGCCGTATGCAACCTGACAAACGTCCTTATTTGTTCCGCCTGCGGCAACGATTGCTCTTGCACAGCAGTCCTCCCAGAGGTTTACGTCGTTCTGTGTGTAGAATGCAATAACACGTCTGCCTGTTGTACCTGATGTGGACTGAATTCTTACGCAGTCTTCAAGAGGCTTTGCAAGAAGTCCGTAAGGGTATGCATCACGAAGGTCAGCCTTTGTGAGGAAGGGAAGCTTGTGCAAATCTTCAATTCCCTTGATGTCCTCGGGTTTAACTCCCTTTTCGTCCATGAGATTGCGGTAATATTCTACGTTTTCATAAACGTGCTTTACCTGCTTAACCAGTTTTTCCGACTGAAGCTTTTTGATTTCTTCGACGGGCATGGTTTCGATTTCTTTTTGGTAATAACGCTTTTCCATTGTTTGTTTCGCCTTCTTTTCTTAGAGTGTAAATTTAACCATAAGCATTTTATCAAAATAAAGCGGTGAAGTCAATCACTTTTGAATAAGATTTGAAAAATGTTAACTGAATATATCCAAAACCGATGTCAAACACCGTGAATTTAAAAGAATATACATAATTTTAGGCAAAATAAAGTAGCTGCCTCTTTGCATAAGCAGCTACGGAAAATCGAAAATTCGATCAGTTAACAAAAAGATGCTTGCGTTTGTTAAAGTAAACAACATTCAAGACAATCATAAGAACAGTTCCGCCGATTGAAATGGGATTGAAAGCAACCTCACCCAAAGCAACTGTCGCACCTATGCCGTAAATAAGAGCAACCACGGCATTTGCAACGTAAAGACTGTAAAGAAACATTGGACCGCTTTTTTTGTATTTTGCAAGTGCAAAGCGTGTTATAATTGCAAACACACCCAAAGCGAAACACGCAATGCCGTTGAACAAGTCGAAACCTTTCATGGAAGGGAATATAGCGTATACTAAATTGGCAGTTACTCCTTGGGAAATGTAAATATTACCCGTCAAATAGTTAATACCCGTAACTACATTGACAAGACATGAGAAAAACAATGAAAAATAGATAAGGAATTTAAACCATTTCATTGGAAGCGGTGGTTGCTGCTGAGGTTGAAACTGAAATTGAGGCTGTGGCTGATAATCTTGTTGTTGATTGTTCATGGTATATACCTCCCAATTGATATATGGTTCAAGAAACATTGTTTCTAAGCTATGCACATATTGTAACACAATCTTCAACAAAAGTCAACACAATTTCCGCTGAGGTGAATTAAATTAAAAAAACGACAAAATTAGCATTACACAAAGAAATAAGTTAAACAATTTCAGTATGCAATGGGGCAATAAAACATTTCGCCGCCGAGATTAAATCTCATGGAAAGACCAAATTCACTCTGGTTTTCATCTATAAGAGTGTAAACATGAACATACTTTTCCTCTCCGGGAGCTATATAGTTACTAAAGGCACTGAATGCACTAAGAACTATATCGTCACCTACCAAAGCTTTACTTTCAACATCGGCTGCAGCAGGAATATATGTGCCATTAATTACGGTGTATCCAAGTACTGAATCAAGATTATTTACACTGTTATTCTTGATTTTTACAACCAAATCAAAGAAGTCTTTACCTTCTTGCGTAGGCTCATACTGTGCTCCATCTTTAACGCTGTAAGCAGAAATATATGACTTTTTATCACAGCTCATAACCTCAATGTCATAAAGACCGTTAACATTAAACTTTTTGCCCACAGAAATCTTTGTTTTGTTGGACGTCAAATCATAATTGCTTGAGGGGAAAGATACCTTCTGTGTGTATTCTTTTCCGTCAATTGTATAATGCACCTCAATGCTCTTTCCTTTTGCTGCATCTTCAACAATACCCACAAGGTGAGCCACTCCGGCACTGTGTGCAGGGATGCAATCTTTTGCAAGTGCAAGACCTGATACAACCGAAATTGATGTGCAGGAAGCATCTTCATAACCAAACGCCATATCATACCTCAAATCATCATGCATAAAATATCCACTGAGATTTGAAGAGCCGAAGGTGCTGTCGGTAGGATTCTGAACTGCTATGGCAAGGTCAACATATACTTCCCCTGTGCGGTCCTGATAATACTGTCCGATGCACTCTCTATCTTGTGCATAAAGAACGTCTGTAAAAACGCAATGGATTAACTCTGTTTTCAATCCATTCTCAGAGGCTAAAGTTTCGTTGTCCGCAGTATCTTCTTTTTCATCCGTTACATTCTCGGAGTCCGTACTGATCTTTGCCTCATTCTGCTCCTCGCTGTCTGCATCCAAAACCTGTTCTGTCTTTACCTCTGCTACAGCTGAGCTGTCTTCAAAATTGTCGACTTCTTCCGATTTTTGTGAGCAGCTTACAGCCACTGTACATACAAGAAGAGCAGCAATAGCAACGGATATTTTTATTTTTTTATTCATTATATTTTCCTCCATTTTTAAAATCTCGGCTTGTCTGCTATCCTCCTTTGCTGCAGCCGTTTGCAAGCGTGGGCTATTTATAGCCTACATTGTACCATATATAGCCTATTTTGTCAAGATAAAAATTCTATAATTGGTATATACTGATTATGGAGGCTTAATTATGGACACTTACACAGCTGTAAAAAACAGGTTACTTCGTTTATGTGGAGAAAAGCATATGTCAATTCATAAGCTGGCAACGGAATCGGCAGTTCCGCCGTCAACAGTCAAAAACATTCTCTACGGCAAGAGCACCAATCCCGGAATTGTTACTTTAAAAATGTTGTGTGACGGTTTCGGAATAACCCTTCTTGATTTTTTTGATTCCGAAGATTTTTCGTCCCTTGAACAGGAGATAAAATAAAATAGCGGCTCTGCTTTTGATAAATCTCTAAAGCGGAGCCGTAAAATTATGCCTTTTTAACTCTGATAATCTGACCGTAATAGTCACCGTTTGGGAAAGCTCTGATACCGTTATTCATAAGGGTGTCGCCGTGAACGGTTCGAGGTTCTCTTTTGGGAAGAATGGGATATGAGCTTTCACCTTCAACGGTGTAAAGTGCATCCTTTTCAAGACCGCGGAGCTTGAGCAACGGAATAATCTGTCTGTAATTAAGTCCGTGACCGAATACGAAGACAACCGCTTCACTGCCGTCTCGTGCAAGGTACTCCCATGCGGCAACATTTGAATTGTACATAGAAGATAATCTGTAAAGGTATGCATTCTGGGTGATGTGACGTATTTCTTTGTACTGCTTGAGATATTTTTTAATCTCGTCAAGCTCTTGCTGCGGTGCTGTCAGAATGTTTACACCTACACTCATAGAGCCTGTCATACCGAGTATTGCACGGAAGTCCAAAGGAGCTGTACGCATATTTATATAGTGCTTTTCGGGAGCTATGTTGCCTGCACCTCCTGCAAGTCTTGGAGGGAATATTATGGAAAAGCCTTCGTGAAGCCTAAGAACGTCAACGGGGTCTGCATTGTCGCTTCGGTTTATTCTGTCGCAGAAGGGAGCCATACCGAAATCGGCACGTCCGCTTCCTGCCGCACAGTTTTCAAGGAGAAGGTGAGGGTATTTTTCGTTCATTCTTCTCCAAAGCTCATAAAGATTTTCTATGTATTTCACACGAAAATCGCCTAAATCCGTGCCTGTTTCCGCAATGTATGAGTTCATGTCCCACTTTACATAGTCCAAATCATAGTCGCCTATCATTTTGTCAAGAGCATTCCAGCAGAACTCCAGAACATCTTCTCTTGCAAGGTTGAGAACATATTGATTTCGCTTCATAGCAGGTTCTCTGTTGGGGAAGGTGAGTACCCATTCGGGGTGCTCCTTATACAAATCCGAGGTGGGATTTACCATTTCAGGCTCTATCCACATACCGAATAACATTCCTACGCTGTGAGCCTTGTCTGCAACAGGCTTTAAGCCTCTTGGGAACTTTTCGGGGTCATGCCACCAGTCACCCAGACCGTCCTTGTCGTTCTTTCGTCTGCCGAACCAGCCGTCGTCGATAACAAACAGCTCTGCACCTATCTCCTTTGCCTTGTCGATGAAACCGATGCATTTTTCTTCGTTTACATCAAAAAGATAAGGATACCAGGAATTGTATATAATGGGAAAATCGTTCTTTATTCTGTTTTGCGGGAGAATAAAATCATACTGGTAGTCATAAAGCGTTCTTGACATTTCCTCATAGCCGCCGTCCGTAAAGCCTATTGTAAAGAGAGGTGTTTCAAAGCTCTGTCCCTTTTCAAGAGTGATAAAGGTATCAAAATCGTTTACTCCTGCAGTAACTATAAGCTGGTTGTCGTGACAGCGTTCAATGTCTATTTTTATGTCACCGCTCCAGTGTAAAAGTCCGTACCATACACGTCCACTTGTTTCGGTGGTGTTTTCATCGGAAAGAGCAAAGAATGGAACATGGTTATGTGACGAGCAAACGCCTCTTGTGTTGTCTATGGTGTACTTTCCTATGGTTTCGCCGAGATTTACAAACTGCTTCTGATATTCCGCTTCGGTTGTTCCTGCAAGATGAAGAAGCTTCAAAGGCATATTCCATGGTGTGTACAGAGAGCCTGACTTCATTTTGTTTACGGTTACCTTATCATCGCAATTGTTTGTAATAACCGCATTTTTGCTTATGAGGTCAAGTCCTTCGTAGACGGTATAGTTAAGTGCAACCTCAAAGTCATAAAACTCATCCTTGAGGACAATAGTAAGCTTTTCTGTTTTGTCAGCTTTGTCAATAGTATGACTCTTATATCTTAATCTCAAATCCCGTGTTCCGTCGGCAAAGGACGCAAAGATGCAAGGCTCATAAAAAAGATGCCCTTCTTTTGTGAGGTATTCCACTCTTGCAGGAACAGTATTCTGCAAAACGCTGCCGTCCTGCTCAAGGATTATTTCTTCGGCATTTGACAGCTTTTCACCGTAGTATAAATTGCGGAGAATTCCGATTTTGTCAATTCTCATGGCATAAGAAGTGTTGGGTGTTTCTATGACAAAGGTCTTTGTAGTGTCGTTGTAAAAAATCATAAAACAAACCTCCCTTATACAACTTCATTTTATAGCAAGGCAAATCAAAAATCAAGACAAAATTTGAAGTAAATTCCACACATGAAAACTAACCCTCAGGCATTTTTTAAAAATTCCGTTATAGTTATCATTTATTTCACTTTTTTCATTAAATGCTTGACAAACGGGACAGGGATGTTATACTTTTATTAGGAGAGTAATTGTATATAACAAGTACAATATGGAGGAGAAAAACATGAAAAAACCGCTTTTAAGTGAATTGACCTTACGTGAAAAGATAGGTCAGACAGTTGCTATGTCACCCAGAGTTATGGCAAAGGTGACCGACATTGACGAATTTTTCAAGAAATACCCCTACGGAAATATGTGGAATGCAGGTCACATGAATCTTGACTTTGTAAACCTTGCCGAGGAAGTGGCAAATGCAGAAAACATTGACTACGATATTGATATAAAAATCAGACTATTTTCCGAACAGGCAAGCCGCAATCTTAAAGCACCGTTCGTATCTGCAATGGATGCCGAAAGAGGCTGCCGCAGATCCTTCCCCTTCTTTTCCGACACCCCTTCAAATAACGGTCTTGCCGCTACAAGAGATACAAAGGCGGCTTTTGAAATAGCAAAGTGTATTGCACATGAGCTTAAACTGTCGGGCGTTCGCTGGGACTGGGGTCCTGTATGTGACAACCCGTCACCTTTCCGTGCCGTTTCTCTTACAAGAGGCTTTTCCTCGGATGTTGATCTTTCAATAGATATGATTAAGGAATATGTAAAAGGCGTACAGTCGGAGAATGTTGCGGCATGTCTTAAGCATTTTCCCGGTTGTGACAAGAATGAATACCGTGATACCCATTTTGCGGAAGCCGTTATCAATGACAGCTATGATGTG
>JAZNIM010000253.1:0-4016 GCA_045577475.1 Eubacteriales bacterium
AAGAACCGTAATTTTGATACAAAGTTACGGTTCTTTTTCTATACTCAAAAACCTTTTGTTGAAGGAGTTTGATAAAAAAGAAAAGTTTTCGAGTGACTTGTGTGTACATATATTCTTTGCAAAAGTTTGCTCAAGAAGTGCAATCCTATTTCACAAAGAAACTTTTCTTTTCTAAAAAATGCACCGCTTATTATCCACTTTAATTCAAAGCGTTGCATCTGGTAAGAATATCACTCAAAAAAGCTACCATCCCATGAGATGATAGCTTTTATTGTTAACTGACAGTATGTGTGTTATTAGTGATTTATATTGTTTTAAATTATTTGTCGCAACCTCCGTCAGACATACAGTAATATTCATATCGCCAGTCGGGTTGTACAATCTTTGCATCCCCATATTTTGTACACCAGCCCTTGTTTACAATTAAATAAGAACATGTAGCAAATGTACCTTCCCTGTTTAAATTTATCTTACAAACGGATAAGTAACAGGAGCTAAATTATTTTCCCATATGTAAATTCTCATATCATCACTTGCTACATCCGATGTATTAAATGTAACCCCATTTGCTGATGAAGGTTCATACATAATTTTTGAAATTCCGTTTGCATTTTCTGCTTTTAAGTAAATATTAGCAGGTGTAGCACCTTCTTCAGCTGTAATTGTTACTGATTTTCCATCATCAGCCCAATCAACTCTGTAACCGTTGTAAGAGTTAGTACAATGCAAGGTACTCGGAGCAGAATAAATCTTATAAGAACGAGAGCCAATAAACATCGTAACTGCGCAACGAACTTTTTTGTCGTTGTCTGAGGTTGAAATCGTAAAGTCCATCGTTTTTGCGTTTTGTCCGTCAAGGTCAACCCATTCATCACCATCAGACATCTGCCACTGATAGAAGGTGTCATAGCCCTGATTGCCGTCGATGTATAATGATGCAGAGAGGTTTTTGCCATCTCTGTAAATCACATCTTTTTCAATGCCTTCAACTGAAAGTACCACTGCAAAGCCTTCGGGCATGGTTGTAACAGAAATTGTTTCGGATGCAATACTCTTTTTGCCACTTGTGTTGTAAGATTCTATCACATAATATGATGTACTTGGTGTTGTGCCTGATGGCTTGAGATTTGATATATTGTAAGAACATTTTCCGCCAACGGGAACGATATTGTTTGCAATCTGTACCGGGTTGTTTCCGTCTGCATCAACTCTTAAAATTTTGTAAAAGTCAGCTGCTCTTTCGCCGTTTTCCCATGTGAGTGTTGCAGATGTATCTGTCAGATTTTCAACAGAAATATTCTGTGCAACAGACGGTGGAGGTGTTGAGTTAACCTTTGTGAGATAACCTACAACGGGCACCTTTTTGCCGTTAAGCATAGTTGTGTATGAAACGAGCTTCCAGCTGTAAGTATAATCTGCAGGGGTATCTTTTGGCAACGAGAAAACAGTACCTGAATATTCATTGCCCTGTGTGGTAGTGGTTGTGTGGCTTCCGTTATACTCTGCTGAAATGGTGAATCCAACCTTTGCACCTCCGACTATTGCAAGCGATGTATTTTCTAATGCCGCACCCCAGGTCAATGTATCGGAATCTGACTCTTCAACAGAAATACTCTGCGACTGGCTGCTACCGGCAGAAGAGTTACTGTTTGTTAAGTAACCGTCAGATGAGCCGCCCATTGACATTTTCGACTGAAGAACAGTACCTGTTGCGTTTAGTGCACTGGTTGAGTGAGCGTATGTATTCGGGTCACCGGGACGGTATGTTTCGCTGAACACATTGCCATAGATTTTCTCAAGTCCGGGTGTAGCGTCTGCTATTGCGTCGTAGGTTTTTGCGTCTATTGTTGTTACCATAGGCTGCTGAGGTATGCAGTAATGATAGGGTAACACTGCGCCTTGTACAGTACCGCCCCATTCACCTGTGCCGCCTTTTCCAAAGGATGCTATAGCATCTTCAATAAAGCTGATTTCTTCTGCTACCTTATAGAGCACTTCCTGCTGCTTCATATAGTTATTTTCGGTTACATAAGAGCTGTATCTGTAATAATAATACTTGCAACCCATTACATAAGTACCACTTGACTGTGTATCTCCCGTGTCAACATACTTTCTGAGATTATCGGCAAGCTCATCTCTGAAAGCACAGAGTGTGTTGTAATCTTCTTCTGTTGGCAATGTGTACTCAGGAACGTACATTGTACAATTGTAGCGTACATAAGGAACGGCGAAAATTACTGCGGTATCTGTAGTACCTGACGTTGCAAAGCCCGAAGAATAGTCGTAGGTTTTTTCTTGGGTGTCTTCACCGCCGATGGTTCCTGTAAGACTGAATTCATATTCTGCACCTACAGCAGGAAAAATACCAAGGAATGAGCCCTTATATTCAAAGCCTGCCACAACACCTGCCGTGAGCGAACCGCCGTGAGTCCAAGATTCACTGCTGCCTTCCGACTTTGTAAAGCTCGTTTCGGAGTTGCCTATATATGTATCGTCATTGAGCTCTTCATACAGCGGAGGTGCCTGCATAATAGAAAGAACCTCCACATCACTGTAGTACACATCGGTGTTGTTGCCATCGTAGGTCAGGTAGCCTGTTTTTCCACCACCGTCTAAAAGAGCTAAAGAAGCCAATTGCTGAGAAGAAACCGTCGAAAATGCATAATGGTAAGTATTGTCAAGTACTTCCCTTCCACCCAAAGATTGTAAAGACGTTCTGTTATAGAAAAAATCTACTTCGCAGGAGAATATATCTTCACCGCTTTTCTTCATATAAAACGGGAATACTACAGCCTCTCTCCCAAACACATCATTTGCTAAGTTTCCTGCTACGGCTTTACCAATCCACACAACGCTGGTCTTTCCTATACTATCGGGGTAGGTAATGTTGCTGTTTTTCAAAAATGCGAGCGTGCCTGATTCTGAATTATATTCAAAGAACTGACCGCCTACAAATATTGTTTCGGGGTAGCCCGTACCGTTGCGCTTAAATGAAGCCAATGATACGGTAATCGGACCTGAATCGGTATCGTCTTCATTGAACCAATAGGTCTGCCCGTCGCCCGTGCGCTGTACTGTCCAGTTATATTCTGAATTTGTGTTGTACATTTCGCATTTTTTAAGGTTATCGTATGTAGTGTAGCCAATGATGTGGCAAAGTGCGTTCTCGCCGTCAACCTCTACATAGCTGTTCGATGTGGCTGTAGTTGTTGAAGCGGTGCTGTAAACGCCTGCTCTTGTATAGTTACCTGCTATAATGATTTCGTTTGTTCCGTCACCGTTAACATCGCCCATTGTGAGGTTTGCATTACGGAGAACGAAACGATTTTGCGTGCTTGAATCATCAGAACCGCCCGTTAAACCAGTTGTCACCATTGTTCTGTGCTTTATGCTCTGGGTGAAGTCGCCGCCTTCTTTGCCTTCATATACCTCAAGTACAGATGCAAGGCGTGTTGAGGGGTCGATTAACTGTTTTGTAGAGTATGTTGTTGAACCGTCACGGGTATCAAGCCAGGTAGAAAAGCTTGCTACTGCTGCAAGGTCATCAATTCCGTCACCGCTCAAGTCATCACCGCAAAGTGCAACATACGGCAAAAAATAAAAGTACGGAAAGTAAATACCAAATGAGCCGCCCGTATAACCTTTTGTCCACGATGAAACGTCACTTGCTAAATCTATGTGTTGCTTTGTTGTAATGCTATTGCTTAATGCGTCAAATTCAAATATTTGCATATAAATCTGGTTGGCTTTTCCGCTCAGTGCACCGCTGTTATTGGGAGTGTAAACGGCAATTTCATCAACACCATCGCCGTCAAAGTCACCCGATGTTACGGATAAGAGTCCTTCAACCTCCCACATTTCGATTGCTACGACAGAAGCCACATAACCGCCTGTTTCATATCCCGTTACGAGGGCGTTGCCTTTGGCATCGTATATGCTTAATAATATTCTGCCGCCTGTTTTTCCGCTTTCAAAGTAAACCTTTGCTATATGGTCATCAACACCTGTTTCAGTTG
>JAZNIM010000254.1:0-5720 GCA_045577475.1 Eubacteriales bacterium
CTGGGCTTTCTTGAGTTCTCAATTGTAAGCTCGTTTGTTTTACCTGCCGATGCTGTAAGGTGATAAAGCTCACCGTTTAACAGATAGCCCTCAGGTGCAGTTATTTCCTGAACGGTATATACACCTTCGTCAATTTCAGAATGTGTAATTTCACCGTTTTTATCGGTAGTTTTCTCCCATACATCGTTACCCGAAAGATTTACAATACGAACTACAGCACCCTCAAGTTTTTCGCCTGTGTGCTTATCAATCTTTGTAATCTTGATGCTGGGCTTTACTGTATTTGTAAATACAAAGGTTGCGGATTCGTTGCCTTTTACTTCAACAATTCTTGAAGAGTTATCTGCAACATATCCATCAGGTGCCTTTGTTTCTTTTACAACGTATGTTCCGACTTCAAGCTCGCTCAAGGAGATTTCGCCGTTTCTGTCTGTTGTAAATTCCTTTGTAAAGCTGCCGACTGTTTTCTCAACTTTAAAAACTGCATCAGAAAGAGGTTCAAGAGTTGTGCTGTCAAGCTTTACTAGTCTGATGTACGGCTTCTGATCGTTTAAGAATACAAGCATTGCGGTATCGCCGCTGTTTTCGTCAATCTCTATCTGCTGTGGAGTGGAGTTTACGATGTGCTCGTTATCAACCGATATTTCCTTTACAAGATATGTGCCTGTTCTAAGGTCACGGAGATTGATTTCACCGTTTATGTTTGTAGTGTAAGTACCAACAAGTCTTGCATCACGGTACACTTCAAATACAGCACCCGAAAGAGGCTCGTTTGTCTTACTATCAAGCTTTATGATTGTAAGGCTTGGCTTTATGGTGTTTTCAACAGTAAGTGTACTGTCTTTACCCTCGAAAAGCTCTACGTGATAAAGGGTATCATTAAGCTGATAACCTTCGGGAGCAGAGATTTCCTGTACTGTATAGATGCCAACGTCAAGTCCGTCAATTTCAATAACACCGTTTCTGTCGGTAACTCTGTCATAGTAGCGTGTAGCGTCGCCAACCTTTGCTATACGGAAGGTTGCACCGTAAAGGGTATCGCCGTTATCCGAGTCAACCTTAGTTATTTTAAGTGACGGTTTTATGTAATTCTTAAATACAAGCTGAACGTTTCCGTCTTCTGTTGCTTCAAAGACCTTTACTTCGTCATTCTTAACGTAACCTTCGGGTGCGGAGATTTCGGAAACCGAATATACACCGGGATTAAGGTCAGAAAAAATGATTTCGCCGTCTCTGTCTGTTGTAAGCTCGTTAAGGTATGTAACATTTACGCCTTCAATCTTAAAGGTTGCTCCGTAAAGTTCGTCACCTGTGTCAGCATCTATTTTCTTTATGCTGATACCGGGCTTTGTGGGATTGAAGAATGTGAGTGTCGCAGTCTTACCGGGCTCAAGTTCAATAGACTGAGGTGCATCCTGAAGCACATATCCGCTTGCTGTTCTTGTTTCCTTAACGGTATATGTGCCGGGTTCAAGATTTGTAAGCTCTACAAGTCCGTCAGCATCGGTGGTGTAGTTGCCGATAAGCTTTGTGTCTTTATATACTGCAAATCTTGTGTTCTTTATGGGCTTTAAGGTCTGTGTGTCAAGCTTCTCAATTATGAGAGTAGGCTTCTTTGAGTTTGTGAGTACAAGAATAGGGTCATTTTCCACTGCAGGATCGTAAGGATTGATATATATTCCGTGTCTTTCTGTATCAAGAATATATCCTGCGGGAGCAGCGACCTCTTCAACCTCGTAGTAACCTTCAGAAAGCTCGGATACATAGGCATAACCTGCGGAATTGGTTGTTACCGTTGTTACAAGTCTGCCGTCTCTGTAAACCTTGAAGGATACATCTTCAAGAGGTATATTTGTGTCCTTATCTTTCTTAATGAGTACAAACGAGGGAGTTCTCACATTTTCAAATGTGAGAGTAATATCGCTCTTGCCGTCCCATTTAAAAGTCTGTACATCATTACTCTTTTCGTATCCTACGGGTGCTTTAAGCTCGTATGCCTTATATGTACCGTAAGGAAGTGCATCGCCCTGAAGCTCAATACAGCCGTTATGACCTGTGTAAAGGTCGGTCTTGTAACTGCCGTCTGTCTGTTCGATTCTGAAAGAAGCACCGAGAAGCGGATTTCCGTTCTGTGCATCAACCTTGCGTATGCGAAGTGTTCTTTCACTGAGGTTCTTAACGCTCACAGTTGTTGTAGTTCCTTCAAGAACATTGACTGTCACATCCTCCGCCTTTATATATCCTGCTGGAGCCTGTGTTTCGGAAAGTGTATAGGAAATTGTAGGATCAAGATATTCCCATACAATCTGACCTGTGCTGTCGCTTGTTCCTTCGTATGTTTTGCCATTAGAGCCTGTCAGCTTAAATATTGCACCCTGCAGGGGATTTCCCATACCGTCAACCTTGTTTACAACAAGTCTTCCGTAAGGAGATGTAACGGTATCCCATTTCATTGTACCTGTGCAGGACATAGGAGCATACATCGGGTCTGCGATTATAAAGCTCTGTTCTGTGTCTGTCTGGTTGTTGGCAAAGTATATATTGAACTGTGTTATTGTTGCGTTTGCCTGGAATGTAATATTTCCGCTTTTAGGTGTATTTCTCACTGGAATACATACCTTGAAATCACCGGCATATTCCATTCCGTTTTCATTCATGTTTGTTACTTCGTTTTCAGGAGTGGGAACTGTCCAATAAGTCTTACCCGAAGCAGTCCAGGATACCAGCTGTTCGTTATCAAGATTTGTAACTATTGTGCCTGTGGGAGCGTTTGCGAGGTGAAGATTTATGGAGTAGTTATTCTTGTAGGTCGATGTTGCGGAAGAAGCAACAAAGGTGCGGGTGTAATATTCAACACCGCCGATTGTTTCTTTTTCAATGCCGTACATACCGTTCTGTTCAGCACCGATAAGACCGTTTGCATCTTCAATATTAAGAACGTTGCCTGCTTCGGTTCTTCCAAGTCTTATATGCATACCTGCATTTAAGGGCTTAGTCCAGAAAGACGCATTGTAAAGGATAATTTTAAGTGCTTCATATGCTCTTATTGCTGAAGGATCGTCTGTGGGAATGAGAAGTGTATCACGTCCGCTGTCCCATTGAGTTCCTTCGATTCTGAGCTGACCGAGAGTAGTCCATACTGCCGCCTGTGTTGCCGCAACGTACTCTTCACGGGTAAGGTTAGCGATAAGGGGATTATCTGCCTTGTTAATGCTGATAAAGTCCTCAAGGCTTCTTTGGGGATAACCGTTGGCAAATGCACCTATCGTCTGAGGAGTTGTAGTGTATTTACCCGTAATGGTTATCTTCTTTGTTTCAGAGGGCTTTGCAAGTCCCCAGTTGATACAGTATGCAGGACCTTGTATACCCGTATCACTTGTATATGTCCACGACTGTCCCTGAAGCTTTGTGCCGCCAACAGTTTCGAGGATATAGTGGGTTTCGTTAAGCTTAATTGTTACTGTCTGTGCTTTTCCGTCGCTTAATGTTTCTGCACTTACGGGCATTATGGGTATGACGGAGAGGAGAGTAATAAGGGCAAGCAACAGAGCGATTATCTGCTTGCCTGTACTTTTTGCTGTAGACATTTTTATGTCCTCCTGTTCTTAAAATACAAAAAGCAGACCGTTTTTCAGTCTGCTTAAAGTTGATATTAGGTTATTCTGCCGTACTTCCGGGTACGAGCAGTTCTTTGGCAAATTCCGTTTTTTCTTTGGTTGTGTCGATTCTTGGGTAACTGTTTGTAAAGAGCGATTCATCGGTTCGTGCTACATCATAATAGCTTACGTCGATTATCTGCCATCTGCCGTCAATGTAGACCTCATTCCAAGCGTGTGTTGCATCCTTGATGGTTACGCAGGGAATATCGGTTCTTTGACATAGATAGATAAAAGCGTTTGCATAAGTTCCGCAGATGCCGTTAACGGGTGTGGGAGAAGTAAACACATCATTTATTCCTGCCACATTTTCATCTTTGTAAACTATGCGGTCGGCTATATATGTTGCTATTGCCTTAACCTTTTCCTTTTCGGAAAGAGTTTCTATGCTTCCGATAAACTCATTCGTTGCATTGTTCGCACTTTCATACTTGGGATTGACCTGCACCTTTAAGATACGGTAACCGGGGTATTCATACAGGTTCTTTACAGTGGGTTCTGCACCGAAGCTGTAGGTGTAATATCCCGAAAGAACATTCGCTACCGATTTCATTGCGGTATCGGTCTTTCCGGGAGTTGTGAAAGTAAACTCGGTATCTACATAGTGAGCATAGCTGTATGTGGGGTTATATCCGTCAGCATTGTTGGCATCTATTATAACCTTTGTATCCGCTACCGTCTGACGCATAGTGTTATATGCTTCCTTTGTGTAGATGTCACTGAATATACTTTGATTTGCATTTGCCGAAAAAAACTCTTTTGAAGACGATGTGCCGTCAATGAATATATCAGGAGCTACTACAGGTATTTCCTCGGGTATTTCCTCGGGGATTTCCTCTATTTCCTCTTTCTTAGGAATCTCCATATGTACGCTGTTAGTTTCCTCAATATATTCGATATCAGCGCCAAACAAGGCGGCTGCATCACGAAGCTTTACGTAGTTATTGCCACCGATATTGTAGGCGAAAAGCTCCGTTTGTTCTCCGTTTAAGAAGAATATTTGTGATGAAATCTTGGCAAGAACGCCGGAATTTGCCATTACTGCCGTTCCGCTGAAAAATACCGCACCGCAGAGTAAACCTAACAAGAAATATGTGTACTTCCTCATTTTGATTTCTCCTTTAGATTGGTTTTGTGTTTGTCTGACGCTGATTATTTCTTAATCTACCTGCTCGGCTTTAACGCACCATCTGTAATAGTCCGACTGGTTCTTGACGCAGGTGATAAGAGTTATAATATTGTCGCTTGTGTTCTGAAGGTCTGAGGTATCATCCACTGAGATCTTCTCAATGCTGTACACCTCATACTTTCGTGTGCCAAGCTTTGTTGTGAGCTTTATTGTTGCACCAAGGTCAAGCTCATGAATATCCGAGAAGTATGCTCCTGTGCCTCTGTTATGAGAAGCAAGGCATACATTGCCGTCCCAAATGGAAGTTTCTTTGAAATGTCCTACACCTTTTGAAAGTACAGAGTTTGTCGTACCCTCATAAACCTTTACAGAAAGGTCAATGTCGGGAATAGACAACTTTGCGATATATCCACCTGTGTAGTACATATCATCGTCAACTTCCGTGAATGCATCGTAGGTGTAGTAATCCTCGTAAATATCCGTATCAATGTTACCCGGGATAATAGTCACGCCATTACCGTTTGTTACGGATGAATTCGGGACCGTACTTGTAACCGTCACCATCGGCTGACCTGTAATACCGCTAACCGATACGGGTGCCTGCGGTGTTTCGGTGTAGTAGGATGCAAGATTGGGAGTGAGTGGTTCGCCACTTCCGCGAAGGTTACTTGTATGACTTCCGAAAGTGGGAGGAATAAGGGCGCTGTTCTTACTTATATCAACCGCTGTTCGATTGATATTGTTACCAACCGTAACAACGTCTACTGATGTTGGTGTGCCGAACAGTGCCTGTGTGGGTGGTGCTACCGTGTAATCCGCAGCAAATGCGGGGATTGCAAGCACGCACACAAGTCCGAGAGAGAGAAATAAAACTATCTTTTTCATCTTAGTATCCCTTTCTCTTTTTACGGATAAGTCTGTAAATAGCGTAACCG
>JAZNIM010000255.1:0-8388 GCA_045577475.1 Eubacteriales bacterium
GTTACGGGGTTATCGAAGGGTTCACCTGTACGTCCGTCGTAAAGAATACTCTTACCGTCGGGACGCATACCTGCTTTTTCAAGACACTCTGCGATGTCCTGCTCGTTTGCACCGTCGAATACAGGAGTCATAATCTTCATACCCAGCTTTCTTGCTGCGATACCCAGATGTACTTCAAGCACCTGACCGATGTTCATTCGGGAAGGAACGCCCAGAGGGTTAAGCACGATATCAAGAGGAGTACCGTCTTCGAGGAAGGGCATGTCTTCGGGAGGAAGGATACGTGAAACGACACCCTTGTTACCGTGACGGCCCGCCATTTTGTCACCTACGGAGATTTTTCTCTTCTGTGCAATGTATACTCTTACAACCTTGTTAACTCCGGGAGGAAGCTCGTCAAGGTTTTCTCTTGAAAATTCACGGATGTCAACAACAATACCGCTTTCGCCGTGAGGAAGTCTGAGGGATGTATCTCTTACTTCTCTTGCCTTTTCGCCGAAGATGGCACGGAGAAGTCTTTCTTCTGCTGTAAGCTCGGTTTCACCCTTGGGTGTTACCTTACCAACGAGGATATCACCTGCGTGAACCTCAGCACCTATGCAAACTATCCCGCCTGCGGTAAGATTCTTGAGTGCATCGTCACCAACGTTCGGAATATCTCTTGTGATTTCTTCGGGACCCAGCTTTGTATCTCTTGCTTCATGTGAATATTCTTCTATATGAATGGATGTATAAACGTCGTTTCTTACAAGTCTTTCGTTAAGAAGAACCGCGTCCTCGTAGTTATAACCTTCCCAGGTCATAAAGCCGATGAGGGCGTTCTTACCTAAGGAGATTTCACCGTTGCTTGTTGCAGGACCGTCTGCGATAACCTGTCCCTTTGTTACGGTTTCACCCTTGAATACGATAGGTCTCTGGTTTACACATGTACCCTGGTTACTTCTCTTAAACTTGATAAGGTGGTAATTTCTTCTGTTACCGTCTTCTTCACGGATAACGATTGTGTCGCCGCTTGCCTTTTCAACAACGCCGGCTTCCTTTGCGCATACAACAACGCCTGAGTCAACAGCCGCCTTGTATTCCATACCCGTACCGACGATAGGGCTGTCAGTCATCATAAGAGGCACTGCCTGCTTCTGCATGTTTGAACCCATAAGTGCACGGGAGTTGTCGTCGTTTTCAAGGAAGGGAATCATTGCGGTTGCAACGGAAACCACCATCTTAGGCGAAACGTCCATGTAGTCAACACGTTCTTTTTCAACTTCAGTGATTTCTTCTCTGATACGAACGGTAACTCTGTTGTTCTTGAAGGTGCCGTCCTCGTTAAGAGGCTCGTTAGCCTGAGCAACAACGTACTGGTCTTCAACGTCGGCAGTCATGTAGATTACCTCGTCTGTAACCACGCCTGTTTCCTTGTCAACCTTGCGGTAAGGTGCTTCGATGAAGCCGAACTTGTTTATCTTTGCATATGTTGAAAGATAGGAGATAAGACCGATGTTAGGACCTTCAGGTGTTTCGATAGGACACATACGGCCGTAATGTGTGTAGTGAACGTCTCGAACTTCGAAGGATGCTCTGTCACGTGAAAGACCGCCGGGACCGAGTGCGGAAAGTCTTCTCTTGTGAGTAAGCTCTGCAAGGGGATTTGACTGGTCCATGAACTGAGAAAGGGGAGATGAACCGAAAAATTCCTTGATTGCGGAAACGATAGGTCTTATGTTGATAAGACTCTGAGGAGTGAGGTTTTCGGTATCCTGCATGGTCATTCTCTCTTTAACGAGCTTTTCCATACGGGTAAAGCCGATTCTCATCTGGTTCTGTAAAAGCTCACCAACGCTGCGAAGTCTTCTGTTTCCGAGGTGGTCGATATCGTCCACGTTGCCGCAGCTATGGGACAGACAGAGCATATAGTTAACGGAAGCGTAAATATCTTCACGGGTAATATGCTTGGGGATGAGAAGAAGTCTCTTTTCGTTGAAGGCTGCGATAAATTCTTCTTCTGTGGATGTGGAGTTAAGAATTTCCGCAAGAACATCAACATTAACCTTTTCTTCAACCTTAAGTGAAGAAAGGTCATAGGAAGCGGGGATTACACCCAGCTTTTCCATATCTACCATCTTATTGGTAAATACCTTGAATTCAACAGGCTTTTCTATATCCTGAGTGAAAAGATAAACCTCGGTTACACCTGCGTTTTCAATCTTTTCAGCATCGGCTCTGCCGAGAAGTGTGCCTTCATCGTAAAGGATTTCGCCTGTGAAGGGAGAGCATACGGGGCGTGCAAGACGGAAGCCTGCAATTCTTCTGCCGAGAGAAAGCTTCTTGTTGAACTTATATCTACCTACTGCACTGATATCGTATCTTTTTGCATCAAAGAACAAATTATTGATAAGAGTAAGTGCACTTTCAACGATGGCAGGATCGCCCGGACGCAGTTTTCTGTAAATTTCCTTCAGGGACTCGTCCATCGCACTTGTGCCCTTCTTCACAGCTTCGCTTTCCATAAGGTCCTTGGACATTGTGGCGTTGAGCTTGTCGTCCTCGCCGAACATTGCTTTAAGGTCAGCATCCGAGGAAAGACCGAGTGCTCTGAGGAACACTGTAATGGGAAGCTTTCTGTTCTTGTCTATACGAACATAGAAGATGTCGTTGGCATCCGTTTCGTATTCAAGCCATGCACCTCTGTAAGGGATTACTGTTGCCGCATGAAGCTTTTTGCCTGATTTGTCGTCAATTGCTTCATAATAGATACCGGGAGAACGCACAATCTGCGAAACGACAACTCGTTCCGCACCGTTGATTACAAAAGTACCCTGTTCTGTCATAAGCGGAAAATCGCCCATGAACACTTCGGATTCTTTTACTTCGCCCGTTTCCTTGTTGGAAAGTCTTACCGTAACCTTAAGGTGTGCCGCATAGTTTACGTCACGCTCCTTACATTCCTCAACGGAATATTTAGGCGTTTTGTCAATCGAATAATCCACAAATTCGATAAACAGATTTCCGGTGTAGTCAACAAGAGGAGAAACATCCTCAAGGACTTCCTTCATACCTTCGCCAAGGAACCATTCGTAGGACTCTTTCTGTACCTCGATAAGGTTTGGCATTTCCAGCTTTTCATCGATTTTGGAAAAGCTGTACCTGATGTTATTGCCGAGTTTCGTTGGTTTCACCATGGTATGCTATCACTCCATTCATTCTCGGTCGTTTATAAAAAATTTAAAAATTTTTGTAACAAGGCTCCAAAAGGGGCATTATTACGCGATTATAATGCAGTATACAATTTTAAACGCTTTTTTTGTATTTGTCAAGAAAAAAATTCCTCAAATTTGTTTTATTTACAATATTTACAATTTGTTTTATAAATGGAAACGATTTTTCGATAAAATTTACAAATCCTACATATATTAATATTTATGCTATAAAAGGGTGTTGGGTTGTGTTTACGGTTACTTTTTGTATCGCAGGGGAGTTTAGCTGTCCGAAGATAGCGAAACTCCTACCTCACATAAAATTACCTATTAAAAAGAAAAAGAGCCACTTATTCTCATAATGTGACTCTTGAGTTATAGAATGAAAACCTTAAACACCTAGTTTTCAGAAAAGTAAGACCAACCCGAAAGATTGTTTTTGTCAGTAAAATAACTGAATGGGGTGGGAGAAGTAACAGGCTCTCCCGTATCAACAAGAACTAATTTCACCTTGTTCTTCTCGGGAATGATGCTTTTTATGTAAACTGCGGCTCTTTGCCCCGCAAATACTCCCTCGGACCATTCCGCAAGTCCTGCAAGATTTGGGGCAAGCTCTACGAATATTCCGTAAGGCTCAACGCTGCGAATTATGCCGGATACTGTTTCGCCGGCATGAAAAAGAGCTGTGTTTTCTTGCCAGGTGCCAAGCAGCTCCTTGTGGGAAAGCGTGATTCGGTGAAGCTGATTGTCAATGCTTTTGATGACAGCTTTTATGTGCTGACCTGTAAAAAACCTGTCACGAGGGTGGCTTATACGGGAAACTGAAATGCAGTCAACGGGAAGCAGGGCGATAAGTCCGCAGCCGATGTCGCAAAACGCTCCGAACTGCTCGGTGTGGGTGATGCAGGCTTCTATCACGTCGCCTTCCGATAAGAAGGCAAGCTTCCTTTCGTAGCATTCCATCTGAGCAAGCCGTCTTGAAAGAATGACGCTGCAATGACCTGAATCGCAATTTATGCTTAGAACCTTGAAGCACACAGGCTTTCCGACTCTTGTTATTACGGCAATGTCCTTGACAGGCTCACCTGACACAGAAAATACCGCCTCCTCCTTCGGAATTACCGCTCTGCAAAAGCCAAGGTCGACGTACAGATTTTTTTCGGCATCGCACTTTACCGCAACTGCTTCAAGTATTAAATCCCTTTCGGCGGCATCTGCCAGAAGCGATGGATTTGATATGTATGTTCTGTTTTCTTCTGTGTTCATAATTCTTCCTTCGGGAAGATATCTGTTTTCCATTTGTGACTACCTCCGTTTGCTTTTTTGCTGTCGTTTGTTTTCATTCTATTGTCCGAAAAGCTGTTTTATGCAATATTTTTCCTCTTTTTTTCGCCTGAATGACGTAGGAAACGAATAAAGTTTGTACAAATTATATAAAAAACGGCGACGGTTTTTGTGCATTCCGAAAAATATTAAAATTCAAAAAAATATGATTGATTATATTTGCAAAAGGTGCTATAATATGGTGTATTGAATTGTGGGAGTATATCCGTACTGCCACTTAGGAATAGTATATTGGGAGGAAAACATTACTATGAAAAGACTATTGGCAATTCTTCTTGCAAGTATGATGCTTCTCACCGCCCTTGCGGGATGCTCTTCATCCGATGAAGAAAAGGATGAAATCAAGGGTGCTGAAATTCAGGCATTCATTACTACCCTTCCCGAGTCACTTGACCCGGCATCTACCTATACCTCTGCGGATACCGTCAGAGTAATGGGGCTTATTTATGAGGGTCTTACAACTATAAATGAAAAGGGCAAGCTTGAAAAAGCTCTTGCCAAGGATTGGGAATACGAAATTGATGAGAGAGACAATCTTCTCAAGCTTGATATAAGCCTTGCAAACTCAAGATGGTCAGACGGTATCATCGTGGACGCAGACGACTTTATTTATGCTTGGTCAAGAATTCTGCTTCCCGAAAATGATAACCCCAACGCAGCATTGCTTTATCCTATCCTTAATGCGAAGGATGTTAAGGAAGGTCTTTGCTCCGTAAATGACCTCGGCGTATATGCCATCACAGATAAGACAATCCAGATTGTGTTTGATCCTTCCTATGCAGGTGATGATCATTCCAAAAAGGAAATTAAGAAGAACGTTGAGGCGTTTATGCGCCGTCTTTCAAGCCCTGCGCTTGTTCCTCTTCGTGAAGACGTTCTTTCCAAGGGTGAGGACTGGTGCATTCCCGGCGGTGCAAGCTATGTAACAAACGGCCCGTTCAAAATCAAGACATGGCACACAGGCGAGCTTACCTTTGAAAGAAGCGTATATTACAGATGCATAAGTGACAGTGAAGGCAATGCCGATGATAAGCTTGTAAAGCCTTACAGAATCATCACACTTTACGGTGACGGTAAGACTGCCGATGCTCATGCAGAAAAGTATGCAGCAACCCAGTCCTTCTATCTCAATATGAGCTCTGCTTCTCCTGAAACCGCAGCAAGCCTTGATAAGGATATCGAAACAGAAGAGCTTATCTCCACACATACACTTCTTCTTGATAACACACACGAGGTTTTTGCAGACGAGAGAGTAAGACAGGCACTTTCAATTGCACTTGACAGAGATGCAATTGCAAATTCACTTTCTGTTGCGGCAAAGCCTGCTACGGGACTTGTTCCTTTCGGAACGGAAGACGTTAAGAAGGGAAAGGACTTCCGTGAAGAAGGCGGCTCACTTATCGCAAAGAATGCTGATATTGAAGCAGCTAAGGCACTTGTTGCCGAAGCGGGTGCTACAGGTAAGATTATTACAATTGAATACAGCAACGCAAGACCTAACGATGAAATTATCGCAAAGGCATGCCAGACTGCATGGAATTCAATCGGCTTTAAGGTTTCAATTACATCAAGACCTCAGAAGTACATCAATAATAAGGTTTGGGGCGTATATCCCATGAACCAGAATAATGAAGCACTTAACTCTGCATCCGTTGTTACATTTGATTATCAAAACGTTACATATGATGCCATGGGTATGCTTCTTCCCTTCTCCTCCGAGTTTGGCGGACACAGCATTGATGTTACAACAGGTCCTTCTGCCGAAGATGTTGTTTATAATAAGCATGTATCAGGCTTCTACAGTGAAGAATATGATGCGATTTGCGAAAAGTTTGTAGTGGCTGATAATGCTGCTGACAGAACGGCAGCTCTTCACGAAGCTGAAACCTTTATCGTAGGCAAGATGCCCGTTATCCCCGTTGTGTTCAATGCATCTGCAGCGGCAACACAGGAGCTTTCGAAGATGAAGACAGACTTCTACGGAAGATATAACTTCAACGACCTCAAGCAGAAAAACTTTGAGAAGTACCTTCCCAAGGAAGAAGAGTAATAAATTCGGATAACATATTATGGGATGTGCTTTGCGGTGCATCCCATTTTTTCAGGAGTAATTATGTCAAACCTATTACAGGAACACGATTTTAAGTTTCAGAAAAAGTACGGTCAGAATTTCCTTCAGGATGTAAAAATTCCCCGCCGCATTGCAATGGAATGTACGGATATCACTTTTCCCGACGGCGGAGAGCTGCCTGAGAAAAAGGCAGAATATCTGGTGCTTGAAATAGGACCGGGTGCAGGAATTCTTACAAAAGAGCTTGCGGGACGCTTTGAAAAGGTAGTGGCGGTGGAAATTGACACTTCTCTTGAAGGGGTGCTTGCCGAGGCTTTGAAGGATTACGATAATATAGAGGTGGTTTTTAAGGATATTATGGAGGTTGACCTTAAAAGCTTTCTTGATGAAAAACGCAAAACAGCCGATGGAAGAATGCTTCCCGTTTCGGTGTGTGCAAATCTCCCGTATTATATAACAACGCCCATTATTATGAAGCTTCTTGAGGAATATCCCGATTTTGACTTTATTACCGTAATGGTGCAAAAGGAGGTAGCCGTAAGACTGTGCACTTCTGCGGGTGGTGCGGACTACGGAGCAATTACCGCACAGATTAACCTGTACGGCAAAGCGAAACGGCTGTTTACGGTGCCATCGGGGTGCTTTTATCCAAGACCCAAGGTTGACAGTGCGGTGATAAGAATTGAAATTTATAAGGACGAGGTGTTCACGCCCGAGGAAATTTCTCTTACTTCAAAGGTGATAAAGCATGCTTTTTCCATGCGCCGAAAGACTCTTGCCAACGCTCTCTCACCGTTATATCCCGATTTATCAAAGGAAACACTCGGTAAGATTATAGCCGAAACATTGGGAAAGGGCGAGCAGGTTCGCGGCGAAGCTCTGACAACGGTGCAGTTTTGTGCTCTTGCTAAAGCTCTTGAACAAGTAAAATAATTGAAAAAACAGTCTGCTAATTCAGGCTGTTAATTTTTTTGTCGTTTTTTGTCAAAATATTCAAAATAAGTATTGCAAATGGCGAAAATGTGTGCTAAAATATATTGATATAATGTACATATAATATAATGAAGTTAATTTTCAGAAAAGGTGAATAACATGAACGGTCAGAACAACAATCCACAGAACAACAGACCGGGAAGCAAACTCCCCCCGATTGCTCCAACAGGACTTCCTCCTGTTCAGCCTATGAATCCGGGACAGCCTATGAATCCGGGACAGCCTATGCCTGTCATGAATCAGGGACAGCCTCGCCCTGCACAGCAGCCAATGCAGCAACCTGTGCAACAGCGTCCCATGCAGCAACAACCGATGCAGCAGCCCATGCAGCAGCGTCCTATACAGCAGCAACCGATGCAGCAGCCCATGCAGCAGCGTCCTATACAACAGCAACCGATGCAGCAGCCAATGCAGCAGCGTCCCATGCAGCAGCCCATGCAGCAGCGTCCCATGCAGCAGCAACCAATGCAACAGCCGATGCAGCAATGTCCTGCACAGCCTGCTCAGAAACCTACAAAAAAGAAGAAAAGTATATTTTGGATAATCATGGCTGTTTTTGCGGTTGTTATTATCGGAATTATCATAGGCATCTGTGTTACAATATTTGGATCAAACAACGACGATGATGACCTGTTCTATGAGGATGTTGTGGAATTTGAAACAACATACCTTTACCGTCTTGACGGTTCTATGACAAAGGTTGAGAGCCAAGAAGATTTATACGAAAAAACAGAAAATTGGGAATCTGTTGAAGAACGTTGGTTTACGGAACGTGTTAAATATGCTTAT
>JAZNIM010000256.1:0-5677 GCA_045577475.1 Eubacteriales bacterium
CTCCCGCCGACAATTCCCGTTTTTTCTACAATCTTCATAACATAATCTTCTCTGTTTCCGTTATTGTATGCAATCTCTGCAATATCTCTGACACTTCTAACAAGAGTGTCGCCGTACACATATTCTCCGTCAATAAGTGCATACGGTCTTACTACAAACTTTGTAAAATACTCCCATTCGGGAACATGAGTAAGCACACCTGTAAAGAACGTACCCCGGACATCCTTCCAGACAGATGCTCCGAATACGCTTCCGTCTGTGGCATATATTATATCTTTTCCCGCAAGCTTGTCATAAGCCGCACCGTAGACGAATTTTACCCCGTCAGGAGAAATGCCCACACCGTTTTCTTTGGTGTCCCCGAATTTAAGCTCATAATCACCAAGCATGTCGGCTGTTGTGATTATAAAGCCGATTTCCGTAGCATACGGCTTTTCTTCGTCTGCAACATATCCCGCAAACCGTATTCCCTGAACGCCCTGTGTTCTAATACTGTTTTTTCTGACAAGCTTTGGAATAAATCTTGACCACACCGCAGTAAGCGTAAGGTTGTCAACCTTACCCAGGGTAAGCTTTTCACGTTCCTTGTAAATCTTTCCGTCACTGCTTGACTTCCAGCCAGCAAAAACATATCCTTCTTTTTCAAAGGTATTATAGGGAAGAAGTATTGTTTCATTGATATAGTATTCAAGCTGGGGGGCTTCGCCTACAGTTCCTTCACCTGCAACGAAGTTTGCAAATTCTGCTTCTTCAAAGTAAAGACGGATATTGTCTATATATAAGGTTTCGCCGTTCTTTACGCCTTCCGCACCGAAGCCAAAGTAATTCATTGTAACAAATTCGGAAATATCTCCTGTTTTGTAATCAGTTTGCAATGCCGTCCACTCATTTTTGACAGCCGAAGGATAATACATAATACGCTTGTTTGCCAGATTTGAATTTGCGGTAAAGCCGTTGAAGAAACAGAAGTTTATAACCTCACCTGCTTCTGTGTACATATCGGCAAGCATTGTATATTTTCCTCGTCCGCTTAGAGGATACAAAACTCTTATAAAGGGATAATAGTATACTGTTCCGTTACCTGTAAGCTCAATCACCTTTGTATCATTGTCGCCTATGCCTTGTGCAATCTTTATTGCTCCGCACTGGTCGGCTTTAACAAGGCTTGTTTCGCCAAGGTTTGAATAATAAACGCTTGAAGGAACATCGTTTACTTCATAGCTTTCAAAATCATCAAAGAAAAGGCATTCTCCGTACAGCTTTTCCTCGGCAATAATTTGAGGTGTTTTTTCCGCAGGCTCTGCTCTTTCCCAGACTGCGGTGACAATAATCGAAATCGCCTCGCCTGTTTCCATTGTATCGCCGGGCTGATAGAGCTTGCTGTCAACATTTGTTGTCCAGCCCTTGAATTTACAATCTTTTTTGGTAAATGTGTTATCAGGGAAAGTCAATGTGCTGTTCTTTAAGAAGGTAAGTGCGGGAGCAGTTCCCAAAGCACCGTCACCACCTGAAACGGTTGCATACAGGAGCTTTTTAAAGTATACTCTGATATTATCAAAATACAGCTTTTCATCAAGACCAACACCTTCTCCGCCAAAACCGAAGTATGTAAACTCAGAAAAATCTGCCACCTGTGCCGTGTTTTTGTTTACATTTACAGTAACCCATTTGCCCTTTTCAATACCGGCATAATGCATTATTCGGCTGCTTGTTCCGTCTTTTTTCTTATAACCGTTGAAAAAGCTCCAGTTAAAAAGCCCTGAGTCAACGGAATACATATCGGCAATCATTGTATACTGTCCTATTTCCGAAAGGGGATATGCAACTCTTATAAACGGATACTGTGCACCTGCGGGACTGCTTCCCGTAAGTTCAATTACCTTTGTATTATTTCCGCTGATTCCGTCTGTTATCTTTATTGCCTTACACTGGTCAGCCTTGGTTAGAGGTGTTGTTCCCAGCTTTGAATAATAAACAGCCGAGGGGACGTCATCTGCATTATAGCTTTCAAAATCGTCATAGAACAGGCACTCGCCGTACAGTTTTTCTTCATCGAGAATCAACTTTGGCTTTTCAAATTCCTCTTCTTCATCTTCACCTATAAATCTTATATAGTCGATTTTGAAATCAACACCCGACGCATTGCCTGTGTCAATTCTTAAATGCCCTACCATACCTTTCCAGTACTTAATTTGTGACTGGTCAAAGGTAACCGTGATATAATCGTCAAGACTTCCACTGCCAGAATAGTTTATTTTGTTCCTATTGTTTATATAGCTTTGTTCACTTGCATCACCGTCTGCATAAGGCTTGCAGAAATAGCTTCCGTCCTCGGGATTTACCGACCAGAAGTAAAGCTCAAAAAAGCCCTCTTTGCTTGTTGAAGCAAATTTTATTTCAATCTGCTTTACCTTATCTGCATTTACAACGCCACCCGTCTTTGTGTTGACATCGTAGCTTTTGTTAACATAAAGCTGAGGGTCTGTACCTGTGGTTGAAAAGGTCAGAACGCCGTCTTTTACTGCCACATTTGAAACGTGTGTGCTGTTTCCCGTGATTTCATACACGTCGTCAGTATCAAATTTCAAGGAGGCGGCACAGACAGACACAGTCATAATAAACACAAGCAATACAAGCATCTGACACAGTATAAACCTGCCTGTTTTATTCATTAGTATTTCTCCTTCATTGTTATATTCTCATTGAAAACGAAACTATTTGCAAAACTCCACCGACTTCCATTCAAAGTCAAGTCCCGCACAGTCTGCTCCTGCAACAGGGTCTATTCTTATTTCGTAGATTGTACCCTTCCAGTTTTTGTTGGAGGAAGTGTAAATTACATAAGTTTCAAGGTCGTCGGATGTTGAAGTAAATCTGAACCTGTTATCTGCGTTGAAGTTATTTCCTTCTTCTGTTGTGAAGTATATTTCCGCAGGCAGACCTTTTGGAATTTTTGCTTCAACCTTTATTGCTTTAACTTCGCTTGCATTAAGATTAAGCTTTTCTCTGTAAACCACATTCGGGTCTGCGTTTGAGCCTTTACCCTTAAATGAACCGTCCATTGCAAGGTTTGCTACATTAAATATCATGAACTTATCAGCACTGTCAAAGTTGACGCTTGCAACTGCTTCTCCCAAAAAGACCTCCGAAGAAAGACTTCCCATATTTTCTTTTTCGGGATATTTAAGAACTCTCAGGTAGTCTATATAATAGCTTCCCCATCTGTGAGGTGCGTCAAAACGTATTTGTGTAACATCCGTTCTCCACAGGGGATTTGAAGCAAGGTCAAAGGTTACTGTGTAAAAGCCTTCTTCATCAGGCTTTAAGTTTTCAAGTAAAACCTTTACTTTCTTTGCTTCATCTGCATTTGGCTGTTCCTGCGTGGTAAAGTAAATTGATGCTGCTGCCTCGCCGATTTCGTTTTTGAATTCAGGCTTAAAACGAACTTCGACGCGGTTATAATCATCGGTGTTTATCTTTGTGCCGTAAACCACCATATGAGGAGAGTAGTTTTTGCCGTCACTAACCGCCTCAATGTACATTACTCCGCCGTCGATTGCACCGCCGATACCGCCGTACATCACCCAGCCCTCGTTATCGCCGGGAAGATTAAATTCATAATTGTATTCTTTTCTTGTAGCAAGCACCGATTTTACATCAATATCCTTGACATTAACCTTTACTCCACCGTAGACCTTTTCGTATTTATATTCTGCATTGTCATAAATAAACAGAATGGGAAGCATAGGAAGACCGTCTGCTACTTCAAAATTTGAAGAAAGTGTCTTTTCCATACCGTCAACAAGCACCTTGTTGCTGCCAACCGTAAAATCGAATCTGTGACCGGTGTAGGTTTTCAGCATAAGCTTTCCGTTCCATCTGTTCCACTCATAATAGAAGCCGTTAAAGGAATAGAAGCCTTCCGATGGATTTGCACCTACATAAACTTCATCACCGACGGTTTTGCAGAAATTGGAATTAAAGCTGTAATCTACGCCCGACACATTTATGTTAAATCCGTTTGCCGACTTATCTGAAAGCAATTCTATCTTTTTAATCCAGAAATTGCCCACAGTTCCCATAGGGTCAAAGCGAACAGCCTTTATAGTGCCGTTCCAACCGGGTTTTCCCTTCATATCAAGGTAGTAGTCAACATACTCACCGTTATTGCCAACAGTGGTGCGTGCACATCTTTCGTAAGCCCAGTCATTGCCTTCCTGCGACGAGTAATAAAACTCAAGGTTTGTGTTGAAGCCTGCGTCCGTTTTCATCTGAACGTGAACATATCTTACATCGTCTGCGTTAAAATAGTTTTCGGAAGTATTTACCATTCTGATGTGAGCATCGTTCTGAAGTGTCTGTGCCGTCAGAGCCTTTTCATTTGCATCATACACGGTAGCAGTTGTCTTGGCAAGAGACTCCCACTTTGCACAGTCAGCCTCGTTTTCAAAATTCCAAACCTTTACCGCTTCATTTTCTCCAAGCAAAGAAGCATCGGAAACACTGTGTGTTCTTCTTATGGGAATATTGTCTGCCTGATACATATAGCAAAGTCTTGCCTTCTGATTATCGGTGGGAAGAACATCAAAATGCTTTGTATCGTCCTTTCCCGCTACAGCCGAGAACACCTGTCTTGCTGCATCAAGATAACCGAAGCCGTTGAGATTTGCAGGCATTATGTAATGTCCTTCGCCGTACTCATTCCATGTGTTTGCTATGGCAAATTTACCCATCCATTCTTCGCCTTCTTTTGATGAAAGCCTTGGCAGATAATCGTTCTTTGCCCATTCAAACACTTCTTTGTGACCTTCTGCCGTTGCAAGAGGCGTTCTTTCTTCTGTCCAGCCGATATCGTTAAATCCGATACCCACCGAAGGAAGCAATGGTGTACTGCTGTTGTCAAATGCAAAGTTCATCTGCTTTATCTGATGATTGGGATCATAGCCTGCTTCACCGAGATGATATGCGATAAAGCCGTCAATTCCTATTTTTTCAGCCTCGCTGTTTACATTCACCGAGTTAAAAACGGCACTAAGAACAATAAGTCCATCATATCCCAGCTTTTTTACGTCCTCACGCATAAAGTCTACAGCAGCTTTCGCTTGTGCAACTCCGCCCATTTGATTTATAAAGTTTTCTTCGCTGAGAATGGTAATAACCGCCTTGTTGCCAACCTTCATATATCTTGAATCGGAAAGATACCACTCGCACCAATAAGGCCAGATTTCGTTGTAAAAAACCTCTTCGGTTATGCCGTTATCGCCGCCGTTTTCCCAGATAATTGCAAATTTCATCATATCGGAATACTTTGCGTTCATATAACCGTCGTGAAGTGCAAAGCCCATGGCAGGCTCTTTAATTCCGTCGGCAAATCTGCTTTTATAATAATACCAACAGAAATTCTGGAAATCATATCCGTGTTCTGCAAGGAATTTTATTTCCCAGTCACTGACTTCGGGAAGACCCTCGTCATAGTACCCGATAAGCGGCTGGATTTCATCATATGGTGAAATGCAGTCCCAGCCGTAGTGTGAACCCTCTCTCCAAAGAGAGCAGATATTCATACCGAGATAAAAGCCGTCATCGTTTACAGGTACAGGCTTTGGAACATAGTCTGCAAAATCATATACGTTATACACCTGAACGTCGTCAAACAGAAGCGTTCCGCTTCCCGATG
>JAZNIM010000257.1:0-7718 GCA_045577475.1 Eubacteriales bacterium
TGCCGATGCTGAAATTGTTGCAGCGAAGGTTGCAGAACTTATCAAAAAGTCTGTTCCCGATTATCTTCTCGGTGAATGGAGATTGGCCAATGATCTTGCGAGCTTGCCGATTCTTGACGCAGTTGTTGAATGTCTTATCGAAAAAGGCGTTTTAACACCTCCCGAGGATGGTATTGGTGCTGAAGGTTGTTGGATGAGTGTTGAAAAGTAAAATTAGTACCGCCGAGAGTTTTATTGCTCTCGGCGGTATTTTATATATTGCTATTTTTCAAATCAAAAAACATAATGAATCCGAGATACCTTCAAACCTCAGTCCTTGTAACACATTTCCTCGGTGAGCCGTATTACCTCTTCCTTCATATAATCAACATTTTCTATATTGTCAATGTATTGTTGATAAATCCCTCTCCACGAAGGATTACTGATTATCAATTCAGCTGCACGGTTCTTTTTGGCATCAATGGTGATGTAACCTGAATTTATAAGTGTGTAGTCCACCATAAGCACCATACGGTAGTCATAGGAGGCGGTGTGGCGTGCTTCGTTTATTTCATCGAAGACACTTATGGGTGTTGTAACATCCATTTCGTCAATATAGCCGAGAGAATACATAATTGACTGAGCCATAACGTGCTGACCTAAAACATTGGGATGAACGCCGTCGGAACCCCAATATTTTGTGCTTCTAAGATTATACATATTTGCATAATGGTCAACAAGTGCAAGTCCACGTTCTTTTGCTGTTTGTCTTACAAATTCCGCACATGCCGCAAGACCGATATTGCTTTCGTTGTTTGTTACCGATACATCGTCAAACGGCGTGGGAGTACAAAGAATAACCTCAATTCCTTCATCCAGAAGCCTGTCGATTATGGTTGTCATATTGTTCTTGTAATTGTCAAGCGACGCCTTTCGCTTTGCTTCAATTTCCTCGCTGTAGTTTCCTTTTACGTAATTGTTTCTGCCGATATCATTCATACCGAACATCATTATTACAATGTCGGGGTTGTAGGTAAGCAAATCGGAATCCAGTCTTCTTATACCGCCTGCCGCTGTATCACCTGATATACCGCAATTGTAAAATTCGTATCTGCCGAGGTCATCGCTTTCAAGATAAAGCTGTGCAAGCTCACGTATGAATTTTCCGTCATGAGTAATACTGTCACCCAAGAAGCAAACCGTTCTCTTGGGTGTTACTCCCGTTTTCTCAATAATGTTCAATACATATTCATCCCGCACACCTTCATTGTACATGCTTATGGCAATATCACTTACACTTTTTACAATAGTTTCTCCGTAGACATACTCGCCGTCAATGAGTGCATAGGGCCTTACAACAAACTTTGTAAGGTATTCCCATTCGGGAATGTGTGTCAGAACGCCCGTAAAGAATGTACCCTGAACATCTTCCCATACGGGACTTCCGAATACATTTCCGTCATTGGTGTATATTATATCCTTGCCTGTTGCCGCGTCATAAGCTGCGCCGTACACATATTTTACTCCGTCGGGTGATACTCCTACACCGTTTTCACCTGTAACACCGAATTTAAGCTCATTTTCGCCCAGTAAATCTGCCGTTGTTGCAATAAAACCGATTTGGTCAGCATAAGGCTTGTCTTCGTTAGCAACATATCCTGCAAAGCGTATACCTTGTATGCCTTGTGTGCGGATGCTGTTCTTTCTTACAGCCTTGGGAACAAACCTTGCCCAGGTTGCGGTAAGTGTCAGCTTGTTTGTGTTTCCAAGTGCAAGCTTTTCGCCTTCCTGATATACTCTGCCGTTAAGGCTTGATTTCCAGCCCGCAAAAACGTAGCCCTCTTTGGTGAATGTGTTTTTTGGGAGAATTACGGTGTCGTTCTCCGAGAATTTTAGAACGGGAGAAGTGCCCTGCGCACCGTCACCGCAAACAAAATCCGCCTCATAGCTTTCCTTGTAGTATACTCTTATGTTATCAACATAAACTGTCTGACCGTTGCTGATGTTGGTTGCACCGAAGCCAAAGTAGTTTACGGACGTAAGACCTGTAATATCCGTTGTAAAATACTCGGTTGACACTTTTTGCCAATTTGCGGGGTACACTGTTGCGTTGTACATAATGCGCTTATCCGACTGACCGCCTGTTCCCGAATAGCCGTTAAAGAAGCTCCAGGCTGTTGCGGGATATTCCGTATACATGTCTGCAAGCATTGTATATTTTCCATGGTCTTCAAGCTTGTATGCAACCCTTACAAAGGGGTATTTGTATGTTGTACCGTTACCTACAAGCTCAAGCACCTGCGTTTTATTGTCGCCGATTCCCGAGGCTATTTTGATTTCGCCGCACTGGTCTGCCTTTTTTATGGTCGTTTCACCAAGCTTTGAATAATATACGTTTAGGGGAACTTCGCCTACGACATAATTTTCAAAGTCGTCAAAGAACAGGCATTCGCCATAGAGTTTTTCTTCTTCAAGAATTTGCTGTGTTTTTTCGGGTGTTACCGTTCTTTTCCAAGCTGCGGTTATGGTAAGGGAGGTAATATCACCTACATTCATGGTACTGCCGGGTATATATAGGTTGTTGTTTACACTTGTTTTCCAGCCTGTAAAGGTGTAGCCTTCTCTTGTAAAGGTGTTTTCTGGGAAGGTTATTTTTCCGTTTGGGGCAAATCTTACAACGGGTGCCGTTCCCTCACCGCCGCCTGACAACACCTGTGCCTCATAGCTTTCTTTAAAATAAACTCTGATATTGTCAATGTACAGCTTTTCACCAACGGATACGCCGTTGGCACCGAAGCCGAAATAAGTCATATTTGTAAATCCGTCGATTGTGCCTGTGTCATAGCTTGAGGAAACAGCAGTCCAGGTGCTCTTTGTTCCTGCTCTGTTAACCATTATACGCTTGTCGGGCTGGCTGCCTGTTCCCGAGTATCCGTTGAAGTGGCACATGTAAAAATTACCGACAGGTGCCGAATACATATCGGCAAGCATTGTGTACTGACCTTTTTTGTCAAGGGCATAAAAAACCTTGATAAAGGGATATTTGCTGTTTGCGTTGTTTCCCGTAAGCTCAATGACCTTGGTGGTGTTTGTGCCGATGCCGTCAACTATTTTTATTTCACCGCAGGCATCGGCTTTCTTCAGGGATGTTGTGCCGAGCTTTGAATAAAAAACATTCTCGGGCACATCTCCGGCATTGTAGCTTTCAAAGTCGTCAAAGAACAGACACTCGCCGTAAAGCTTTTCTTCCTCAAGAATAATCTCGGTTTTTACGGTTGTTTCATCATCTTCTTCATCGTCACCTATAAAACGTATGTAGTCAATGAGAAAATCTGCATCACTGATTTTTCCCGGGTCAATTCTGAGATGATTTACAATACCCTTCCAATAGGTCTTGGAGGTCATATCAACGGTAAGGGTTGTAAACTTATCCAGTGAGCCTGTGCCGGAATAGGGAATATAGCTTGCATTCTTAACATAGCTTTGCTCACTTGTATCACTTGAAGAATAAGGCTTGCAATAATAGCTGCCGTCCTCGGGGTTGATGGAGGTGAAAAATACTTCAAGCTGTCCGCTTGCAACAGTTGAGGCAAAGCGTATTTCAATCTTCTTTGCCTTGTCGGCATTGGTTACACCGCCTGTTTTGGCGGAAATATCATAGTTGCTCAAAAAGTAAAGCTGGGGGTCGGTGCTTGTTGTTGTAAACGAAAGCATACCGTCCTTTATAACAGGCTCGGAAATGTTGTTTCCGTAAGAAAATATCTCGAAATTTCCATCTGTGTTAAATTCAATATCTGCAGCACTTGCAGCTTGTAATGCTCCAAAACAAGCAGTCAAAAGCATAATGTAAAACAGAATTCTTGATAAGAGTTTTTTCATACTGATGCTCCCTTCATTTGTGTGAGTGATTATAGTATTATTATACTCCTGTCACACTTATGTTTCTATGAGTATATTATCAAAAAGTATAATTATTTTCACAAATTAAGGTTTAAACCTCAGTCAATTCCATTCTCTGAATTTGTTTTTAACAGTAAAACGGAGCTGCCCTTTTATGAACAGCTCCGATATTTTAATAAAGACTATTTACGCATCAATAACCTTGCATCTGTAAATTCTTGCACCGTGTTTCGGCAGAGAAACAACCATATCGCCTCTCTTTGTGCCTACGTATTCACCTGTAACAAGCTCGGTCATATCAAGCTTTTTGCCGCTTGCATAAGGAATACCGTGGCAGGCAAGAGGAACAACAACACTCTTTGCATCGTCGTAAAGATTGAATACGCCTATTGCAAATTCTCCGTCCTCAAGGAGTCTGCAATATACGTATATTCCGTTTACATTGTAGGTTGAGTAAGGCTTGTCGTGTCCGAGAAAATGAGGAGGTCTGCATTCCTTGTCCTGATTAACACGAATGAGCTCTTTGTTTTGCATAAGCTTTTTGCACTGCTCGTCAACCTGTGACAGGTCTGCACCCATAATAAGAGGAGCACCCACAAAGCACCAGTATGCAAACTGAAGCTCGTAATCGCAGTATTCCGTGTTAACGGGTCTTGCAACGTGTCCTTTGCCGTACATGCCAACAGTCATCATGTCAATGTCGTTGAAAAAGCCTGTTCCGCAGGTACTGTAGGCTTTGCGCTGGAACTCAATGAGCTTCTTTGTGCTTTCCCATGAGTCGTTTATGTCTGTGGTTGAACGGTAGGTGTGAGCACCTGCTTCACGCATCCATTCGCCTGCGAGCTTTTCTCCGTCATGTATTTCAATGTGATTTCCGTAGGGAATTCCGTTTTTGTCACCCCATCCCCAGTTGCAGGCAGCAAAAAGAATATCCCTGCCTGTAGCTCTCAATGCCTGTGACATTGTAAAATATGCTCTCTTGGGGTTCTCGCCGTAGAAGTTGCAGAAGTCGTACTTTAAGTAGTCAACGCCCCATTCTGCAAAGCTCTCGGCATCTGTGTATTCATGCTCATAGCTTGACGGATACTTTGCACAGGTTCTTGCACCTGCACAGGAGTACATACCGAATTTCAAGCCTTTGGAATGAACGTAGTCAGAAACATACTTCATTCCGTGGGGGAATTTTTCGGGGTCGGGAACAAGCTTTCCGTTTTCATCTCTTTCACGTAAAAGCCAGCAGTCGTCAATGATTACATATTCGTAGCCTGCATCCTTGTACCCCTGCTCTGCCATAATGTCGGCAATCTTTAAAACTGTTTCTTCATTTATTTCAGGTCCTATTGTATTCCAACTGTTCCAGCCCATAGGCGGTGTCTTGACAATCATAATATACCTCCGTTTTTGTTTACTTCTTCAGGCAGCGGTGTAAACAGCATACAGCCCATTTCACGGTAATACCTGACTAAATCAAAAAGCTTTTCAATGGGAAAGTTCTCTTCCTGTGACATACATTCGTAGCAGAAGAACTTTGTTGTGTCTTTTCCGTAAAGCTTCATGCAAAGAGCCGTGTTGTCCACATCTATTTCTTTAGTGCACTTTATGCATCGGTTTCTCATAATTTAACCGTCTTGCATCTGTAAATCTTACAGCCGTGCATCTTAACCGTACCGTAAATGTCGTTACGTCTTACGCCGATTTTTTCGCCTGTTATTACGTCTGTAATATCTAAACCGTATCCCTGTCCGAAGGGAACGCCAAGCTCTTCAAAATCAACTATAAAGTGAGAATCGCCGTCACGGAGATTGAATATACCAACAGCAAACTCGTTGTTTTCAAGCTGTCTTACGTACTTCATAACAGCACCCTGATTCCAACCTGTAGCGTGAGCATCCATATTCATTTTGTATTTAGTAAGATACATGGGAGGTCTGCATTCCTTGTCCTGATTAAGGCGGATAAGCTCCTTGTGCTGCATGAGAGCCTTGATTTGGTCATCAACCTTTGTTAAATCTGCACCCATCATAAGGGGAGCACCTACAAAGCACCAGAATGCAAACTGCATTTCGTACTCATCGTATGTCATCTTGGAAGGACGTGAAACAAGTCCCTGACCGTACATACCGACCGTCAGCATGTCAAGGTCATTAAAACAGCCTGCACCGTTGCCCTGGAAATTGGTCTGCTGTTCAATCATAATCTTCATCATTGACTCATAAGAATCGTTGATATCGCCTGTGGAACGGTACATGTGAGCACCAACCTCACGCATCCAATGAGCAGGGTCATTTGTACCCCACTGGCAGGCAGAGAAAAGAATATCACGTCCGCTTGTTCTCAGAGCCTGTGCCATTGTGAGATAAGAACGCTTATCGTCAACTCCTATATAATTGCAGAAATCATATTTAAGAAAGTCAATTTCCCATTCTGCAAAGGTTTTTGCATCAATATATTCATGATTGTAGCTTGAAGGATATCTTGCACAGGTTCTTGTGCCTGCACAGGAGTACATACCGAATTTCAAGCCTTTTGAATGGATATAATCTGCCACATACTTCATTCCGTGTGGGAATTTTTCGGGATCGGGTACAAGCCTGTCGTTATCATCTCTGTCCATAAGTGCCCAGCAGTCGTCGATTACGACGTACTCATAGCCGGCATCCTTGTAGCCCTGTTCGACCATAAAGTCAACTGCTTTAAGTACTACTTTTTCATTTACTTCATGACCGAAGGTGTTCCAGCTGTTCCAGCCCATTGGCGGTGTTTGTGCTAACAACATATAATAAACCTCCTGTATTTGGTTATACTTAGAGTATATTGGTATTTGCTGTTTTTTTCAATGTTTTAAAGTAACTTAATCATGTCATTTTGTAACAAATTTTCAAATTTCGGGAACTTTTTTCACATCATTTCCGTCTTAATGAACAAAGAAAGGTGGTAGTGACTGTGAAAAAAACATGTGCACTTGTCCTGATGCTTGTACTTGCAACGACTTTGACGGCATATACTCTTACAAGCTGTAACAAAAATCAAGGTGACTCTGAAAAGCCTCTGATACTCCCTGAAAGCACCTCTGATAAGATACTTACCGTAATCGGCGGTAACGAATCAGAGGATTTGTGGCAGTCAGATGAATATGTTGAGGATGAGCTTCCTCCCGAGGAATTTGTGGGTACAATTATAGAGGAAGAAAATGATTACATAGTTGTCTTGCCGAATACCGACGAGGAAGAATACGAAATTGCGGAAAAAATCAGAATAGACTTCACTTCTTATCATAAAGATTATGTGTACGGTACGGGAAGAAAGGTACTTGTCACATATATACCCCATATTGAGGTAAAGGATAGGGTAGGGTATGTAACAACCGACAGTATTGACACCGAAGGCTTTGAGGATTTTGAGCTGTTTACGGTTACCAAGGATAAGCAAAATGCCGTGTTTGTTCTTAATAACAGTCAGCTTAGTCAGTATAATTCCGACTATGACCTGTACTACTACGGCGTGAGAGATGTGTATGTAACGGTTGACGGAAAAACACTTCCTCTTGCAGATGCTTTAAGACTCGGTAAGGTGACGTTAAACGGTATTCTTTCAAAATGCAACACCCTTGCGGCACGTGGTGAAGTTGAGGATGAGGTATACAAGGACGGCGGAAGTAAAATATACCTCTTTGACGACTTCAATATTGTGAAATTCCACACCCTTGACGGTAACCGAAATATGTTTATAGGCTCAAAAGAACTGAATGTAAACAGTGCAGCTTCTTCAATGCATATGTTTATCGGTATTCATGACATTTACGGACTTGATATTACTGCAAAGGATGTAACCAATACGGG
>JAZNIM010000258.1:0-21932 GCA_045577475.1 Eubacteriales bacterium
CTACGTAAAGAAGCTTAATCCCAAGGTAATGCTGTCCTCCTGGAGCAAGCATGTTTCCAAGAAATACTCCGACCTTCAGGTTTGCACCTTCGGCTTCGGCGACGGCGGCGGCGGACCTACTGCGGAAATGCTTGAAAACTACAGACGTCTTGAAAAGGGTATTCCCGGTATGCCTAAGGTAACAATGCGTCCTTCCGCTGAAACCCTTGACAGAATTCAGGCTAAGTTTGAAGAAACCACAAAGCAGGTTAAGTTCACACCCAAATGGAAGGGCGAGCTTTATCTTGAAATGCACCGCGGTACATACACCTCCATTGCCAAGAACAAGAAGAACAACCGCAAGTGCGAATATCTCTATCAGGATGCAGAAACTCTCAGCGTAACCGAAGGCATCTTCAACAAGGATGCAAAGTACCCCGTCAAGATGCTTGACGAAAACTGGCACACAATCTTAAAGAACCAGTTCCACGACATTATCCCCGGCTCCTCCATAAAGCAGGTATATGACGTTTGCGACGTTGAGTATGCAAAGCTTTACGAGGACGGTAATGCAGTTAAGAGCAGCGTTCTCGGCTATCTTGCTTCAAACGTAAATGCAGACGGCGGCGTGCTTGTTTACAACCCCACTCCCTTCACTCAGAGCGGTATTGTTGAGGTTGACGGCAAGAAGTACAAGGCTGAAAACGTTCCTGCACACGGCTGGAAGGTTGTAACAGGCTCTGAATTCTGCGGCTGTGCAAAGGCAACCGAAAAGGTTATCGAAAACTGTGCATTGCGTGTTGAATTCAACGACAAGTATCACATCGTTTCAATCTACGACAAGAAGAACGGACGTGAGCTTATTCCCGAAGGACAGGAAGCCAACGTATTTGAAATCTACGAGGACTACCCGAGAGAATACGATGCTTGGGAAATCACAGAATACTACAAGCAGAAGATGTGGCTGGCTGACGGCGTTGACAGCGTAGAAGTTATCAACGAACAAGACAGAGCTGGTCTTAAGATTTGCAGAAGCTACATGGACTCCAAGTTTGAGCAGGTTATCACCCTCAAGGAAGGCTCAGACCGTGTTGACTTTGACACCAAGGTTGACTGGCACGAGGACCACGTTCTTCTCAAGGCTGCATTCCCCTTAGATGTTATGGCAGACAATGCAACCTACGAAATCCAGTTCGGTCACATTCAGCGTCCTACTCACAGAAACACCTCATGGGATGAAGCAAAGTTTGAAGTAAGTGCTCACAAGTGGGCTGACCTTTCCGACTCCTCCTACGGTGTAAGCTTACTTAACGACTGCAAGTACGGCTACAGCTGTGAATACAACGTTATGAAGCTGTCACTTCTCAAGGCTGCAACCTATCCCAACCCCGAAGCTGACAGAGGCATCAACGAGTTCACCTACAGCATTTATCCTCATGCAGGAACAGTTACCGAGGGCGGCACATTGAAGCAGGGCTACCTTCTCAACAAGCCTCTTGAAGCTGTTGCAGTAACTGGCAAGGGTGAGCTTCCCGCAGAATACAGTCTTGTATCCTCCTCTACCGACGGCTTTGCTGTTGACACTGTAAAGAAGGGTGAATACAGCGACGACATCATCGTAAGAGGCTACGAATGTAAGGGCGGCAAGGAAAATGTAACTCTCACCTTCGGCTTTGACGTTAAGAAGGCTTACATGTGCGACCTTATGGAAAATGAACTTAATGAAGTTGAAGTTAAGGAAAACACAGTTTCCTTCAAGGCAGGTACATTTGAAATTGTAACTCTTAAGGTTGTAAAGTAAAAAACACATAGCAAAGCACCGCTTACGGACAATCCGCAGGCGGTGCTCTTTTTTATTCATCTTTAATCTATTTCTTATAAACTCTGTGTAAGAAGGTCACAACTGCTCCTCTTGGGCAAGGCTCGCTGTCCGTAACCTTCAGTCCCGTTCCGTCAAGAAGTCCTTCAAGCATTGCCCATTCACGTGCAGCCTTGTACCAGCCGTCACTGCCTATACCCATGGCTCTGTAAAGGAAGGTGATAATATGTGCACTGCTGCAGGTGGTTGCAGGTGCAAATTCGGTATCAGAAACACCTGCCGTAATGCCGTTTTCAACAGCCCATATTACTGCTTTATAGAAATAGTCACCCTGCTTTATATCAGTGAAGGGATTATCCTGTGTTTTTGGTTCGGGACAGCCTGCCGCACGCCACAGGAAGGTTACAACCTGTCCTCTTGTGCAGGTTTCGTAAGGTCCGAAGGTGGTGTCGGAGGTGCCTGTTGTTACGCCTGTATCATACGCCCATTTTACGGGAATTGCAAAATAGTCGCTGTCGGAAACATCCGTAAAGGGCATATCCACAGAAAGCTTGTATTTTCTGCTGACCACAGCTATATCCCCCGCCACAGAAACCTCGGCGGTATTGCCCGATATTTCCCCTGTCAGCTTTTCGTCAAAGGTATATCCGCTTGCAGCAATAAGGTATATTTTGACTTCATACTCATGACCTTCCGCAAAGACGTCGGTTTCAGGCTTCAAATACTTCTTTTCGGTAACATCATACCATGAAACTGCGTTTTTGGTGCTGTCATTTTTCACTTCTCTCAGCTTATAAGTATCGGTAGGAACATGAACCGAGTAATCAGGCTTATTTCCCGCATAAGGCTCGTCAATTTCCTTTATTTCAACGGCTCCCACCTTTTGTGTTTTTTGGGTTACTTCCTTGTTCTCTGCAACCTTCACGTCATCCTTGTCCGCCTGTACCCTGTAAGCAAAACCGCAGATCGTACACTTATACTCGTGCCACTTATTACCCGAAAGGGTATCAAGCACCTTTACGTCCGAGGAAAAAACATGAGGCTCAATTTCCTGTGACCTGTTCTTTTCACAGCCATCGCCCACACACGGGTACATGTGACCGATGTTGGCATAGGAATAAACCTTGGTGTTATCCGCAAGAATGATTGTCATAAGAGCCTGTCCAAACTCGGCAACTGCATAGCCGTTGTCAAAGGCATGTCTTGCGGTAAGACGTGCAATGTTTGAGGTATACTCAACCCCATCCTTGCCTGTTACAACGCACTTATAGGTATAGCTGCAATAGCAGGCATCGGCGGGAACACTAAGCTTTACCGTGTCGGTTTTTGCTCCCTCTACAAGGGGATAATCGGGGTGTCCATGCCACTGTGCCATGGAGTCAGAAAGCTCTCTCCACTGTCCTTCATTGCACTTATAATACCACTGATAGCCTACTGCATCCTTTGCCTTAACAGAGAAGGTTATTTTATTGTTTACGTCCGAAAGAGCAGAAGCATAGTCCGAATACTGAACATCCGTTACCGTTGCCGTCACATTGGAGGGATGGCGTGTAATAATACCTGAAGTACCGTTATTATATTTACAAACGGTGCAAATGCCCTGTCCGTCAAAGGAATGCTCCTGTGTCTGTGAAAAATGCATTTCTTGCTCACAGTACATACATTCATGATAATGCTGGGAAACGGTGTAGCTCCATGCTGCTCTGTATACAGGCTCATGGTCGCCGTTTTCTTCCTTTATTGCTTCACAGCATTCCACACACCTGTTTTCGCTCTCATCATAGCAATGCTCGCACATATCCACATCGTGATAGCACTGACCGCAGTCCTCGCAGAAGTGCTCCTCATATTCCGAATCTTCCACGCACATGCCGTCGCCGCACTCAGATTCCGATTCACAGCAGTCGATACACTTCTCGCAGGTTTCGCACTGCTCTGTCATACAGAAGGGTACCGTACATTCGCTGCAAATATGCTCTTCCCATTCACCGCTCTCAACACAGATGTCACCGCAGGTGCAGTCAAGATTTTCTGCCGCAAGAATACAGCACAGCTCGCAAAGTCCGCAGTTATCGCATATTTCAAGACCGTCATCAAACAAGCAAATATCGCACGCCTCGCATATAAGACAGCAATCCTGACAGTGTCCCGATGTTACCTCGCACATGGGAACGTTTTCATAACATTCGCCGCATTCAAGGCAGTGATTTTCGTTATAATTTGCCGCACAGTCATCGCAATCACCGCAGTATTCGCATATTTCACCCACACAGCCGCTGCAGCCAAAGCAGGTTTTGCACTTTTCATCCTCGCTTCCGTAAAAGCAGCCTTCGCAGTAAATGCAGTGGGCTTCCATCTGCCAATAACATTCCTCACAGGCAAGACAGTCCTCGCATACCGTTTCACCGAAGAAGCAGCACTCACCGCACAGCAAGCAATGGTACAGATTATCCACGTAGCAGTCCTCGCACCTTCCGCAGTCCTCGCACCACACCTTATCCGTAAAGCATTCCTCACAGTCGTAGCAATGTGAGTCACGGAAGCAATCGCTGTTGGTACAGTTGTCCGAACATCCTCCGCAGCCGTCGCACATATAATCGTCCCAGTGGTAATGTCCGCACAGCCAGCAATCCGCTCCGTCCTCGTAATCCGCAAAAGCACAAAGTGCCGTCATACAGACCAAAATCAGGGAGCATACAAGCATCAAAATTAATTTTTTCTTCATTTTATCATCTCCGTGTTTTTATAAAATGTCACAGGCTTCTCATGCCCATTTATCCTGTGAAGCAGGCTTTCTGATTTCTGACAGGCATTGAATATCATTGAGAAACCACTGTCCCGTTGACGGCTTTTTTCTCAGTTTTATTGACCTCATGCTGTCAGCACCCGCACTTTTTATCCACAGGGTCGCCCAATTTTCACTGTCAAAGGAATACGGTGTTTCATAAACCGTCAACGAAAAGGGCTGTGACGGCGTATAGCCGTTTTGTACCGTTGCACCCTCAAAGTATGAAAACGGAATGTATTCCTTCCCCGTCAGCCGTTCCTTATAGAATTGCTTTTCATAACCGCTGACGCTCTCGGGACCTTTAAGAAACTCAAGCATTTCTATGGCTTCATCCGGGTTCTGTCCGTATCTGCACAAAGCCGCAACGGTAAGAGAGGCGGTTTTGAAGGCAGAATCAAGAGCTGCCTCGGGAAGCGTTTTCAACTCATCAAGATTGTGTGGAAGACAGGAAAATGTAAAGCTTTCACATCTTCCGTCCCTATTATTTTCCCGTGAGTTCACATTGATACTCACGCTTTTGCTTGCTTCATAATTTATTGACGAGGCAACCGCACGCTTCAAATCATCAAAAAAGCTCATATAAAGCCTCCTTTATTGAAACAGGGACGGGACAGAACGCCCATCCCCATTATCGCTCATTTACTTACCGATGTCACCGTAATTTGTAATATCAATCACATTTTCACCGCAGTCAAGGCTTCCCTTTCCGTCAATTCTCGGCGAAAATTCCACGCCGCCGTAGCTGTCAATACCAATACTGATATTTGAGTACAAATCAGAAATATTACATTTTACCGTAAATGCACAGCCGTTTTCAACAAGTACCGTCTGAGCGTTGTCATAATGCGGTGTCACGGTATTCATGTCCTTGTGTCTTGGAACAATAAGATACCATTCATCGCCTTCAAAGTCATAGTGTCCGATGCTTTTTACATCTTCCTCGGGAAGTGATGAAAACAGGGATTCAATGTATACTTGTCTGTTGTTCTCTCCGTCTTCGCCGTAGCCGAGAAAGGCAACCGCCCAGTAAGCATCAACCTCGGCACTGTCAAAGTCAAGGGTGTTGGCAAACTTTGTTCTGTAGTCTGAGTCCACATAAACCATTCCGTCACCGTCAAGCTTATTTGCTTTTTCCTTAGAGCAGCTAAAAAGTGATGCAAAAAGTGCAAAAAGCATAATTACAATTCCTATTCTTTTCATTGCAGCTTTTCCTCAAGTGCATCCGCACGTCTTGAATACACGCTCAGTCCGTTAGATTCGGCATCTGCCATGGCATCCATGTTCTTTTGAATTTCAGCCTTCTTTTCCTCGGAAATCTCTCCGCCGTTCTTTGCCGCCTTTGCAGCTTCAAAGGCTGTCTTTGCAAATGCAACCGTACCCATAAGGTCACGCTTTTCCTTTTTTGTCATACCAAAGCTGAAAAGTCCCCTTCTGTCGTCGTTCACGCCGAATATATAGTCAAAATGGAAAATTGCATTGTCGATATACTTTTCACAGTTTTCTCTGTCACGGTCGCTGTTCGCAAATACAATCTTTATTTCACGGTCAATGTAGGGGTGACTTCTGAGAGCGGAATTTGTATTCTGCATATCCTCACTCTCGTCCGTACCGAGGAACTTTATCTTTATTCCGCATTCCTTAAAGGTCTTTTTGCCTCCCTGCTCGGCAGGTTCGTTTTCCTCAAGGTAAGCTTCATAGGAAGAAACGGTGTCGTATCTGAAAAGCTCAACGGGATAACTCTTGCCGCCGCTCCCCTCGTAACGTCTGTCACGTATTCTGAACATGCCTGCATCATCGAAAAACTCTATAGCCATATCGGAATATGCCGAGGGGAAAAGGTCGGATTTCATTGCCGACACATACTTTTCAAAAAGCTCATTCTGACGTCTCATATACTCCATATGTCCCGAAAGCTCATCCTTGGTAAATCTGTACTTTTGGATATGGAAGGAGCACATATCGTCGCAGTCGGAGCAAATAAAGTCACCGTTCTTAATTTTGGTACGCTTCATCATACCAACCTCTTTGCCGCAAAATGCACATGTTTTCTTACCGAAAATGTTCTTAAAAAAATCTCCCAGTCCCATTACAATGCCTCCTTAAATTTAAATTATATTTGTTTTATTCTCAGTTTATTATATCCTCGGGATTTACGGGTGCTTCCACGAATTTTTCCACAATATCGCCTGCCGATATGAATTCAGCCGCAAGCTCACCGTATGCCGAATCAAACACAAGACCGATATAGTCGTCCTTTACCGCCTCATCAAGGTTTTTGCCGAACATTTCAATTCCCGCTGCATAGCCGTAGGCAATAATCTCTCCCTCATGCTTAACCACTACCCTGTCGCCGCTCTTTAATACACCGTCAAGAACTCTGCCTGCAATAACCGTATTTGCGTCCTTAACCTCTGTTTTTTCAACCTTCATTGAGAAAGGACCGATTACGCTTACTTCTTTAGACAAAATCTGATTGCCTGTGTTATCGGTAACAACACAGGATATTCTCTTGCACATAAGAGGGTTGTCGGCACCTGTTTTAATAACAAGAGCACCGCTGTCAGAGCCTGTTACATACTCTGAGTCCTCTATCGTTACTACATCACGTCTGCTGCGTAAACCGACGTTGCCGCAAGTGTAATAAAAGTCAGAACGAAAGCTAATATTTTTTTCATAATACGAATCCTCCGTTTATCCGATTATTACGATTACATCATCCCTTGGATTGCCTCTTTCCTCAAGGTCCACCTTTGCATCCGATGCAACAATGATACCAGCTGCCCTTGAAGTAACCTTTCTGCCCGTTGCATCCGTTACAACACAGCGGAACTTGAAATTGTCGTCAAGCTCCTCGCCGTTTACAATAATGGAAAGCGAATCGGTAGCCTGACCCGAGAAGTTTGCGAAGTAATCGCCGATGTCACGAAACTCTCCGTCGTAAGCGGGACATGCCATCTGCCAGCGGTAGGTATAAGGCTCCGTGCCGCCCTCGGCAACAATACTCAGCTTTGCAACTCTACCGTGTTCACTTACAACCGTCTGAGGATGCTCGATTATGTACACGGACTTTGGAAGAACTCTTGCTTCATTTGTAATAACAGCCTGTCCCGCAGAGTCCGTTATTACACATCTGTATTTTGAATGGCTTACAAAATCAGACATTTCAACATCAATCTGAAGCTCTTTTGTGTCATAGCCCCTTGCCCAGGTGTCAACCTTTTCTATATTCACGAAATTCTTGTGGTTGTCCGTCTTTATCTGCCACTGATAGGAAACGATGAATTTGCCCCTCGGCGCAACACCCTCGGTTGTGAAGCGAACGGTTTCGCCGTAGTTTGCTTTTACCGAGTAAGGCTGCTTGGAAACCTGAATTTCAGTAATGGGAACAACAACGGAGGATTTGGGTGCATAAGAACTCACTCCGTCTGCATCTGTAACGGTACAGCGGAAAAGAACGCTGTAATCAAAGGTTGAAACAGCCGAAATTTCAAGCTTATTTGCTGTTATGCCTTGGTACCGTTCATTCTCATCCGTAAGTGTTGTAAAGGGTGCTTCCTCATTAAAACCTGTTGACCAGCTGTATGTATAAGGCTTTCTGCCGCCTGTTGCCTTCACTTCAAAGCTTGCTTTATCACCGTAGTCTGCGTATGCGTCGGCTGTTATGTAAACCGTCAGCGGATGCTTTATGACGAAGCTGTCCATTTCATAAAGCTTGCTGCATACTTCCTTGCTGTAAAAATACTCAATATAGCTCTTTTCCGTAAGAGGTCTTATATCCTTGAACAAAATGCCTGCACGGTTTCCCGCAGTCGCTTCATCAAGCTGCTTGCCGAACATCTCAAGCTTTTCTGCCGTTGCTATGCAGTACAGCTCAAGCTCCTTAACATACAGAATTACCTCCTGTCCCGCTTTTATTGAGCCGCTCTCAACTCTTGCGGGAAGTATAAAGCCGCCGTCAGAATTGGTTCTGTTTGCCTCGGGGACAGCTATAAATACGGCTTCAGGTGCTTTTACGGTTTTACTTTTCACCTTGCTTCCGAGTGCATCCGTAATTTCACAGAAAAACGAAGCTTCTTTATATGGATTGTTCACGCTGTAAATAAATTCGAGAGTGTCTGTATCAGCACCCTTGATGTATTCGCTGTTTTCAACCGGAGTGTCGGCGTATCTTCCCCCGTCACAATACCACTTATAGGTGTACGGCTCTTTGCCTCCCGCAGCTATTGTCCAGTAGCTGATTTTTTCGCCCTCATCTGCACTCTGCTTGTAAACAGGCTGTCCCGTAACAATAAACTCGGGGTACATGTCGGGAGTTTCCACCACTTCGCTGTCATCCTCAATGGGTTCATCATTTTCAGTTTCGGGTTCTTTTTCGGGTTCTTTTTCGGGTTCTTTTTCGGGTTCTTTTTCGGGTTCTTTTTCGGGTTCCTGTTCGGGTTCTTTCTCAGGTTCCTGTTCGGGTTCTTTCTCAGGTTCCTGTTCAGGTTCTTCTTCCGTCATGTCGGTTTTGCCCATATTGAACCACACACGCTTGCTTTCGTCCATCATACGTGAAACGATTGCCGCAACCTCGCTTCGCTTGATGTTATCAAAGGGCTTGCAGTTATGCTCATCGTCAACGCCCTGAAGGATGCCCGCTCTGTAAAGCTTATAAACGGCAGGTGCATATGCCTTGGAGGAAGGCACGTCGGGAATTGAGTCATCGGGAACATTGTTAATCTGCATAAGCATCTCATCGGGAAGTGCCATTGCAAATATTTCCATGTAGCCTGCTCTTGTTGCATAGTCGTTATAGCTGTAAAGCTCGGCTCTTTCCTCGGTTATTATCCCGTGGTCAACGCAGTAATCAACATAAGGCTGATACCACACCTCGCCTGAGGACAGTGTTACTTCTCCGTCCTTTTTCAGCTGGTACATACACGCCGCAAGCTTGACTGCTTCTGCATATGTAAGGTTGTCATTCGGCTTATACTCGGTTTCGCTTTTACCGTTGATAATTCCGCTTTCAACCGCACTTTTTACGTCCTCATAGTACCACGCATTTTGGGGTACGTCCGTAAATTTCAGTGCCGAAGCACACAACGTCAGCAATAACACCGCTGCAATTACTCCAAAAATTTTCTTCATAAGCCCTCATCCTTTCGTTTTTTTGCATTTATGCTTTATTTTAATTCAAAAAATGATTTAAGACTCATTGACTAAAACCAAAAAATGTGATATAATTAACCATATAAATTATCGGGGCGGTCTTTGTCATCGTTGGCGCGACTTCAAAGACTTCGTGAAAGTTCAGACCCTTCACTTACGGAAGCCCCGTTTTTTACAAGGCAGCAAGTTTATGTTTCCGCTTCCCCTTACTGCAATATTATTATAATATTTCAAAAAGCAAAAGTCCCCACTCCAAAAGGCTGTTTGGTGTGGGAAACAAGCATTTTTTTATTGAAAAAGTGTGGGGTTCGGTGTGGGAATTGCAACTTGCACAGGTGTTTTTTGCAATAATTCTGAAGGGGAAATAAATATGAAGAAGTTTGCCGCAGTTTTTCCGATGCTTTTTACAGTGCTGATTTTTGCAGGCTGCAACAAAATCGGAAGCAAGTCAACAAGCATGTCTGTAATATACAGCATAACGGCTTTGCTGTCATTGCTGCTGCTTATCGGATACTGCAGTCTGCTCAAAAAGAAAGAGCCGTGGTTTGTTGTGCTCTTTTCATCGGTATTCGTGGTTAATACGGGATATCTGTTGCTTTCACTGTCAAAAACCTTGGAAACGGCACTTTGGGCAAACAGAATTGCCTATCTCGGTTCTGTAATTCTACCCATGTCAATGCTGATGATAATTCTCAATGTGATAAGCCTGAAATACAAAAAATGGTTACTGTGCGTACTTTTGCCCATTACCGTTTTCGTGTTCTTTGTGGCGGCAAGTCCGGGGTATCTTGACATATACTACAAATCCGTCACCCTTGTAAGCTCTGACGGCGTATCGGTGCTATGCAAGGAATACGGTCCGTGGCATTCAATTTATCTTTTCTATCTGCTTGCCTACTTTACCGTCATGATTGCGGTAATAATTCACGCAAAGATAAAGAAAAAGCTTGAATCCACAGCGCATTCCGCCATTCTTCTGATTGCTGTATTCGTAAACATCTGCGTATGGCTTCTCGAACAGCTTGTTGACATCGGGTTTGAATTTTTATCGGTGTCCTACATAATAAGCGAGCTGTTCCTATTGGGCTTATATCTAGTCATTGAGGACAACACAATCCGACTTACCATGGAAAAAGAAAAGCTGCCGCAAGTCCCGCAGCCGACATCACATTCAAAACGTGATGTCACAGACAGTGCTGTGGAATTTGCCGAGCATTGCAAATATCTGTCTGAAAACCTGCACACGCTTACACAAACCGAAAAGACAATATATTCCCTTTACCTTGAGGGCAAGGGTACAAAGGATGTAATGAGTGAGCTTGGCATTACTGAAAACACCCTTAAATACCACAACAAAAACATTTACTCAAAGCTTGGCGTATCCTCCCGCAAGCAGCTTTTGGAATACGCAAGGGCTATCAATGAAGCTGAATAAAGCACGATGGGGTTGTAATGCGTTTGGCATGCACTGCGTTAAATTTAATGATACTGCTTAGGACACTAAGGTTATAATAGAGGTAAAGTTTATCTCAGTATTCAAAAAAGAGGTACTGTAAAATGAGCAAATACGAAAAGAACCCAATGGTATTTATTGAAGATACATCCCACAGAGGCTGGGGATATCCCAGAACAGGATGGGATATGGACAACAGAGGTGCTGACGGTGCACCAAGCATGGAAGGCGTTGAAAGAAAAATCCTCAGCGTGCTTACCGACATGCCCACAACCTTCAAGCGTGATATTACCGAGCAGTTCGGAGGAACAATTACTTTTGAAGCTGTTTATGCCATTTATGAAGGCAACGGCTTTTACATGAGCTTTGGCAACAATTCGGATTATATGCTGAAGCTTGTTCAGCGTGACGGTGCTTTCTATATTGATGACACCAAGGCCTTTGATGTTTCCTTCGGAAGGCACTACATAAAGCTCTCCATTGATATGGAAAAGGGTACTGTAAGCATTAATTCCGACAAGAAGCACATAGGTCTTTTCAGAGTCAACGGAAAGGCAGACAGCATTTCAAGATTCGCCTGCGGCTATGCAAAGGAAGATGTTGGCTGCGCAGGTCTTGTTTACATTACAAAAATGTACAAGGACTACTATGTATACGACTTCAACATCAACCTTGATGAAGGCGACCTTCTTGCGGATTACGTCGTTGAAAAGCACGGCAGAGCAAGTGCAAAAAACAAAAAATTCGGAAATCAAGGCTTTGACTATTCGTATGTTCTTGAAGCAAGAAAGGATTCCTCCGTAAAAATCACCCGTCCCTTTGACAAGACTGACGGAAATGTTATTTTGGATGTGAAGTACTTACTTCGTGACAGCAACGGTGAAATCAAAATCGGTCTTTACAACGGTGACAGCGCCGCCTTTGAAATTTTCGACAGAGGCACTGAAATTTTCACCTGCGGCGGTGCTCTCAAAAGCCACAGCAAGGATGTATGGCAGACACTTCGTGCAGAGGTCGACTTTGGAGAAAAAACGGTTCTTATAAAGCTTAACGGCAAGAAGGTAACGGTTCTTGCACTTAACGACGAAACGCTGAAAAATGTAAACAACCTAAGGCTTGAATACAAGGCAACAGGCGAAAAGACGGCTCACGGTGCATTCGGTGAAGTGTTTGTCTTCCCAAAGCTCTCTGAACCCGAGGATTATGTTCCCGAACCCATAGTTCCCGAGAAGAAGGGGGACTACTATGTAGGCATGAACATCTGCTCCCTTTGGAGAACAGGCGACCACTACGGCTGGGACTGCATTACACCTTATGACGAAATCAAGCCTCTCATGGGTTACTATGATGAAGGTATTCCCGAAACTGCCGACTGGGAAATAAAGTTTATGGCAGAGCACGGCATCGACTTTCAGCTTTACTGCTGGTATGCAAGCGAAAGCGATATGCCAATGCGTTCAACAAGACTTGCCTCGGCAATATACGGCGGTCACTTCAATGCAAAGTATTCAGACAAGGTGAAGTTTGCACTTCTTTGGGAAGCGGCAAACGCCATGCATCCCACAGGCAGCGAGGCTTTCAGAAAATACATTGTTCCTTTCTGGGTTGATTACTTCTTTTCCGACCCAAGATACATGAGAATTGACAACAAGGCGGTTATGTCAGTATTCGGCGGCGGTCAGCTTATAAAGGATTTCGGCTCGCCTGAAGGTGTAAAGAAGGAGTTTGATTACCTTAGAAAGGTTGTTAAATCCCTCGGCTATGATGACCTTATTATACTTTGCTGCGGCGGAGCAGATGCCACCATGAAGGCTTGCGGCTTTGACGGTGCACACGCCTACAACTGGTCAAAGGCAGGAAGCGACGTTGAGCTTACAAAGAATTTCATAAAGTCAAATACTGACATGGACATCTACCACATAGTTCCCACCGTCAGCACAGGCTTCAACAACATCGGCTGGGCAGGCACTCGCTCCGACAACATGACGGTAGACGGCATGAAAGAGGCTCTTACCTGGTGCAGAGATGAAATGCTCACCAAGTACCCGAAAAATTCCTGGAAAAGTAAGTTTGTAATGCTTTCAACCTGGAACGAATACGGTGAAGGAACATACATCTGTCCTACAAACCTCAACAGATTCGGTTATCTTGATTCTGTAAGAAGTGTATTCTGCAAGGATATTCCCCACACGGATATAGCCCCCACGGAAAAGCAAAAGAGCAGAATCAACATAATGCATCCCAAGGACAGAGCAATCATCGGCAGACAAGACAGACTTGTACCAAAACTCGATTACAGCAAGCCATACTACTCCATAAAGTTTGAAACACAGGCAGACCTTGACAAATGGGTAACTACAGGCTTTACAAGTCTTGAAATTAAGGACGGCAAGCTCGTGGGACATTCCGATACTCCTGACCCTCAGATGACCTACAAAGAAAAGCTGCCCTTCAAGGCTTGCGAGGTTTCACACATGATTGTAAACATTCAAGGCTACAAGCCTGTTAAACAGGTTTGCTGTACCGAGGTGTTCTTCTCAAACAAGGAGGACAAGAGCATCAACATCTTAGTTCCTCCCACACTTACCGTACCCGAAAAAATAGCTCCCCTTGAATTCAGTCTGTATAAGGTTGGTGCATGGAAGGGCGAGCTTACCGAGTTCAGACTTGATCCAATTTTCGGCGTGGGCGACTTTATATTGGAAAGCATTGATTTCTACAAAGCACCCGAACACGTTGAAATTGCTCTTAACGGTGTGGATGTAAGCATGCCCATCTACGCTGAAGAACGTCACGGCGAGGTTTATTTCTGCTTTGACCCCAAAAATGCACTTGCAAACGTCAAGGAGCTTTACTATGAGTGGCACAAGCCGTCAATGACGCTTAATTGTTCGGCAAGGTTGACGCTGAATTTACAATCGGCAGTGACACTGCTATGCTTGACGGCAAAAAAACAATCCTCAAGGAGCCTGTGGGATTTGTTGACGGTCTGCCTGTTCTTCCCGCTTCAATCTATGCCGAAATCATCGGTCACAGAATTGAAAGAAAAGGAAACACCGTTGAATTTATTCGCAAATAAAACGGCGTGACATTTGGGACACAGTAATATAAAGCGACAGCCTCCCCTGCATCAAAAGCAAGGGAGGCTGATTTTATTTATATTTCGTCGTGTTAAACATGAATATCATTCTGTTTTTCGCACTCACTCCAGAACCGTTCTTGTTACTATTTTTGCTCCGGTTGCATCAGTTACTTCACAGCTAACGTTTCTTTCAATCCACTGTTCAATGGTAAGAGGTGTGGAAATATAGTTTGATATAACAGTAAATGTTACGGTATCCGAATCATAGCCTACACAAGTTTTGTCATGTTTAAGGTCGAGTCGTTCAACGACACCGTCATATTGCTTTCCGCCTATATACCAGTTGTATGTATAGGGTTTCGTGCCGCCGGTAACCTTAACCGAGAAGCTCACTATATCACCGACTTCAATATTCTTTCTTTTGGGAAGCTCTTCTTCAAAGGCTATATCTGACGTTGTAACAGTTACAGCGGTGCTTTCTGCCTTATTCCCATCGGAATCGGTAACGACACACTTTACCTTAACAGAACCCGGCTTTTCGTCTCCTCTGTAAAGACCGCTCATCAAAAATCCGTTTTTTGCAGTCTGAACGCCTCTTATTACCTTGTCAAAGAGTACCCATTCTCCGTCAACCTCTTTGTACCATTCAAGAAGCGTATAGGTTTCGCTTCCGCCGTTAATATATACACTTAAATTTACACCTTCGCCCGGAGTTGTGCCGTAAGAGTTTTTCATATTAGTTACACTAAGAACAGACGGTAACACCTCAAATGCAACATTGCGGACCTTGTATTCTCTTTCTCCGATGATGTCTTTAAGGTCCTCAAGATTTTCGTATACTGTTGCATTCTTAAGGTAGATTCCTACTCTGTCGCCTGCCGTTGCTTTATCCAAGGATTTGCCGAACATTTCTATCTTTTCAACAACACCCGATACGTACTCATTGCCGTCAAAATAGCCGTAGAAGCCGATTCTTCTGCCGACGGTAAGCTCGCCGCACTTGACTGTACCTACATATACGCCGTCTTCTGTCTTCTGCTCAAGAGAAACCATAAGGTAATCGGGACAAACGGCAATCTTTTCGGACTTAAGAGTTGTACCCGCCGCATCTGTTACAACGCAGTAAATTTCCTTGTCCAGTATTGACGTTTCCACACTAAGCTTAACACTTGCTTCAGACTTATTGAATCTTACAACAGTCTGGGGCAATGTTTTGAGGGAAACAGCAGTAACCTCGTTTCTGTATCTGCTATCGTAGAACCATTCATAGCTGTAAGGCTGTTTTCCGCCGTAAACCTCGATGTTAAAGAGTGTTTCAGCGCCGTACTTCGGAGTTGAACGCATTTCAGGCTGTTTTATTATTGTAAGGGGCATATTCTTGGGTGTGGTGTCTTTAACTCCCGTTGAAGTCTGAACTGTATTCCCCTCTGCATCTGTTATCTCGCACTTGAAGGATGTGAGAACATTATCTGAGGAAGGCAAGTAGTCGTCAATCATTGTAAAGCTAATTTCAGAAGTGTTGCCGAAAACGGGACTTGCAGTATAGATCTTTGTGGGAATTACAAATGTGCCGAAATACCACTTGTATGTATAAGGTTCTTTACCGCCTTTAACCTTTACCCCTAACTTTACTTCCTTGCCGACACACATGTCGGTATATTCGTCAAGTCCCTTTTCAAGAACAAAGTCGGGTGTTGTAATGGTTACAATGCTGCTTTCGCCTGTATAGCCTTCGCTGTCCTTTACAACGCATTTGAGTTTAAAGGTTTCACCGGGAGTTTCTATAAGACTGTCATAAAAGTAGAGTGTGGGGTCATATTCGTTTGCGGGAGTAAACGAGCCGCTGTCATAAAACTCCCATTTTTTGGAAGACTCATTGTATCTGTACCATCTGTAGGTGAAGTAAGGCTGTGTTCCGCCTGTTGCTTCAACCTTAACACTTATGCGTTCTCCCGTTTTGAAATTGAATTCCGTTCCCGAAACCGTAACCTTTATGGGACTTTTTGGGTTTTCGCCTCTTGATTCATCCTTGTTTTGGAGATAATACTCGGCACCCTTATCTTCGTGTTTTGCTTCAGGCATTTCATCGGGTACTTCCTTGCCGCTCTTTGTCATATCCGACACAAGCTTGTTGCCCATAGAGTCTGTAATAATACATCTTACCGGAATAGCAATCTCCGAAAATGCTTCACCGATAACGGTGAGCGTATCGGTATCACATCCCAAGATATAAGCACCGGCTTCGGGACTTGCAGCTGCAATATATGAGATATCAAAGTAGAAATCATCAAATCCCTGCCAGGTATACTTATAAGGTGCCGCACCGCCTGAAATCTCGACGGAAGCCGAAGCACTTTTACCGTCTGCATCAGCCTTCCACTCAGGCTGTGTTACTATTACAAACGGTTCAGTTTTCACGGGCGTACCCATATCAAATCTTACTCTTTTTGTCTTATCCATCATACGGGTAAGAATTGCCGCAACCTCGCTTCTCTTTATGTTATCAAAAGGCTTACAGCTATGTGCATCGTCCGATCCCTGAAGAATGCCTGCTCTGTAAAGCTTATATACACCGTCTGCATAAGCCGCACTTACAAGCACATCGGGAATTGCACCGTAAGGAACATAATTGATTACGGGAAGCATTTCTTCGGGAAGAGCATTTGCAAACAGCTTCATATAACCTGATCTTGTAATTTTTGCGTTGGGATCAAGCTCTGTATCTGTTAATTCGGCTTCCAACATATTATAAATACCGTTGTTCACACAGTATTCCGCATATGTACTGTACCAGTATTTATCGCCGTTTTTAAGTGTCACCGAGCCTGTAGTGGCAAGCTGGTGCATACACGCCGCAAGCTTGAAGGCTTCAGCGTAAGTCATATTATCATTTGGACAGTAGGTTGTGTCGCTTTTGCCATTGATAAGTCCCATATCCACCGCAGTTTTGACATCGTTATAGTACCATGCGTTCTGCGGAACATCCGTAAACGAAAGTTCCTGTGAGTTTACTGTCATTACCAACAGCAAAAGGTTCATTGCAACAGCAAGAAATAATGAAGTGATTCTTTTAAGCATTTCCAAACCTCCCAACAAATTCATTACAATTTCATAATATCATATAAATATCCAAAATGCAATAGAAATCACATATTTTTTCCTTTAGATTTTAGATAAAACAATCCCTGAAAGGTTTATTTAAAACAGGTAATGCAAAAAGCTCTTTTGGATATATGATATAAAAAGGAGTAATAAAAAAGCGGTTAAAGGAAAATTGCTTATATAATACTTTCATCAAAAGTGATAGATACAAACGGAAGCGGACATGGAGCTCTTGCCGGCATGCTTTCTGCACTTAATATTGATGTGCTTATTTGCGGTGGTATTGGCGGAGGTGCACGGATGGCTCTCGCTCAGGCAGGAATTAAATTATTCGGCGAAGTTCAGGGTGATGCATATAAACAGTTTTTTGAATGATTGAAAATTAAACAATTAATATGCAGGTACAGCAACTGACCATGTGTCAGTATAATCGGTATAATCACTACCAGAAAGTTTAGTTCCATTGGAATTGAATTGCCACGTTGAAACACTAATACTTATGCTTGATGCCTGCGTAGAATCAAGCGGTACAGTGATCCAATCAGAAGATTTTGAATACCGTTGGTCTTTTACATGTCCAGCACTAACATATGAAGTAATATTAGTTGTGTTTGAAATACTGCCAATTGTGACTTTACCGGCTATTCCATGAGAAATTGAATATGCGTATGGTCCGTTGTGAATTATAGTCCAATTAATACGTATTTGAACACTGTCTTTAGTTCTGTTTTGATGCTCAACAACAGCCTCAACTGACGCATATTGACCTACATAACGTATAACCTTTGATTTTGTTATTGTCGTTGATGGTACAGTAGTCGGTTTATAAGTAAATGTTATAGTCTTAGCAGAAGTAGAATCCCACTTGACACTTTGAGTAGATGGTGTATCATATCCTGCAAAAGTCTTGGGTGTAATGGTGTTCGTTGTATTAAATGCCTTTGTCACTGTGTCAGAGCCAAGACTTGTACCGTTGCTGGATTTATAAACAACGTTATACGTATAGTCGATAGTTGCCCAATGTGCATACAGTGTCACGTCACTTGTGGATGTAAACTTTGTAGAGGTTGTAATTTGCGTTCCGCCGCTAGCAGCAGTATACCAGCCACCAAAGGTGTAGCCAGTTCTCGTTGCAGTAGGCAGCGTGCCGTATGTGCTATTGTATGTAATACTTTGAGAAGACTTAGAGGGGGTACCACCATTACCGTTAAATGTTACGGTGTAAGTGTTTATTGTCCACTGAGCATACAGAGTTCTATCTCCCACGGTGCTCATAGTTGTTGCACTTGTTGCCTGAGTACCACCACTTGCAGCTGTGAACCAGCCTTTGAATGTGTACCCGGGACGAGTAGGTGTCGGTAAAGTGCCGTACTTGTCTCCAAACGAAACAGTTTTTGAGGTTTCAGATACTGTTCCACCGTTCGCATTAAAACTTATGGTGTATGTGGATGGCTTAACTGTAAGAACTACTGCATCACTGGATGTATAGTATTTTTCACCTGTATCAACAAGAATTTTGTTTATTGCATGAACATATACCGAATACTCTCCGGCTGTGGGTGCTTCAAAGGATATTGCTGTTTCACGCAACCCCGAGTTTCTATAAACTCTTTCATTAGTTGCTTTGTCAACCACAAAGAAATTATAATAATCACAATTTTCAGCTTCAGTCCATGTACAGGATATTACGTCTATATCCGTGCATTCTGTTTTATCAATTGTAATAATTGGTTTTGTGGGTGCACTCCAACTGCAGCCTTCATTAATGCTTCCATTATCTACAGCCACATTTTCAACGCCGCTTGCAGTTCCACAAACATTAACATTTCCGGTAACATTTAATGACCCATAAACATTACTAATAAGTTCCGAGTTAAATGTTAAGTCCCCCTTGGAAATGATAGCATTTTCTCCTGCCGATACGATACTTGTATCCCTAATCAAATTGACACTTGTATCATCCGATTTCAAAATTAACGAATATCCTGTGCTTTCAACAGATGTTGCCTCAAATGTAACATCACTAGAAGAAACGATAAGAGGAATTGCTGATGTGTTCTTAATAGAAATTTCTTCTAATACGGTTTCTTCTGCCAAAGATTCTAACTTAAAGTTAGAGAATGTTTTCTTTCCGCCTTGCAATGTGAATTTGCTAATTTCAGGTACAGAAAGTTCTATAGTATCTGTTGACGACAAATTTGAAATATTAATAATGATATTTTTTGCGCCACTAGAAACAGTTGCGGCAGCTACATTCTTATCACCAGCCTTGACATTAATGCTTGGAACATTCAAAAATGCATCTGTTCCTATTTCAGTTACATTAGCAGAAATTGAAAAGTTTTTAAGATTTGTACAGCCGCTAAAAGCTTCGTTGCCAATTGTAGTGAAACGTCCGGAAATCTGCTCCAAATTTGCACATCCCTTGAAGGCCCCACTAGGAATCTCTTCTATGAATTTGCTTAATTTCACAGCTCTGATATTTTTACCCGCAAAAGCAGATGGTGCAATTTCCGTTACCTTATATGAGGTGTTACCAGATGAAATATAGGATGGTATGATTACATCTGTATCCATTCCTTCGTACTTGGTAATTTTTGCTGTTTTTGTATTTGAGTCAGTTGAAAAGCCCAATCCGTTTGTAATCGCTATGTTTTCAGTAACATATTCATAAACAAAATAAGGAATCTCAAAAGGAAGTACACCGTTTTCACAATCATTAAAACTGAGATCTGGTGCATAATCAAGGAACTCATAAGTTTTATCATCTAGCATACTATATGTATAGGTAAAATATGAATTACTTGCCACATCGTAACCAACGACACCAAAAACATGAACAGTACCAGCAATTACAAGTCTGTAGCATCCATCACTTTTTCCATCTGTAGAATAAGTTGTGGTAGTTATTTTCTTTTCTCCCGTTGAATAAACAAAGGATGATGATGTGTCGATGCTCTTACTTGATGTGTTGCTCACTCCAAGTTCTTCACTACCCGAACCACCGTATGCATATGATTCACCATAGCCCTTTTCAGTACTAATTACTTGCGACAGCATTTTACTTACTGCTGTACGTTCACTAGCTGTTTGGGTATTTTGCTCAGAAGATGACTTGTTCCACGAAGAAGTGTTAGCCGTAACCGTAGTGTCAATCTTTGTTGTATCAGTTCCGGAATGGACATTCGTTGCATCTTTTCCGTAATTACCCGTTGCAATACTTCCGCCCACTTCAAAACCTGTTGTATTACTTACTCCAGCTTCGCTTTCTACAACACCCGCTTTGACACCGGCTTTTGCTGACACTTCGGTGGAGGTAGAAAGCTTTGCGTTTAATTCAACATCAAAATTAGCACCAGATTCTTCGGTTTTATTTTTACTGTCATAAGTAAGAGTTGTGATTCCGTCAGTAGTACTAGTAGATTTATTTCCGCCTGTTGTTGATGTAATCAATAATGTGCCAGATGAAGAAGTAACTTTTTCTTTTGCTTCATCTAAAGTCATCCCATTATTTTCCGCCCAAGTCTCATTGACATTTGTAGTAGTACTCCAATCTTCTGAAAGAGTCCATGTGCTTGAGTCAACTGTTGCTTTTGAAATTGCAGTATTTATGCTTTCTGCAGTTTCTGTTGATATTGTTTTTTCAACAGTTTCTGATTTTTGTTGAGCTAATCCCGAAACCGCTTGAATCTGCCAAATTGCATCTGAAAGTGGAACATTTTCTATAGTTCCAAGTTCGTAAGCAAAGTAAATTACATTATTTGTTGTATCCTCACAAATGATCGGATCGGTTAATGGTACACTCTTTGCAAGATTGCGTTTGCTAGTCCAGTAAGCATTAAGTGTAATATCCTCTGATGTACCAACTGGAATATTAGTGATTTCTTCACCATCATCAGTATACCATCCCAAGAATACATAATTGTTTATTTCGGGATTTGGTAAGTCCTTTAAGCCTTTGCTTGTTGTAAAGTGAAGATACTTTTCATCAGAAATCTCTCCAAGTGGTGTTTGATAAAGCTTATATGTAACATCATATGTTATTGCTTCCCAATGAGCATATAATTTGAAATTCTTCTTGCTGCCTTGTGGAATTTCAGTAATCTTTACAAAATCCTCAGCGGATTGATTAAGTGACCATCCTCTAAATTTATATCCCTCTGCTTCTAGGTCTAGGAGTTCTATTGCGGAGTTTGCTGTATCTTCTTCGGTATAGGTCGTTTTATTTGGATTAACAACTCCAGTTTTTTCCAGATATTCTTCGTTGATTTTGTATTCTATTACGTATCCAGTCAAAGGAGCAATAGGTTCAGGTTCAACAGTGACTGTTCCGCAAACAGAACACTTTTTGCCCTCGGTCGAACCCGCTTCTGTTTCTGTGGGTTTAACAGCTGGTATTGATATTTCTGTATGCCCCTTTGCTTCTATAATCGTACTTGACAGATAGATTTCTGAAGTAGCCACTTCATCCTCAAAGTACTTACCGCAATCGTCACAAGTCCAATAAGCAATGTTTCCATCCTCTGTACAAGTTGCTTCTTTGGCAGAAACAGCGGTCAAA
>JAZNIM010000259.1:0-8239 GCA_045577475.1 Eubacteriales bacterium
TACCTCAAACGAGATGATGAAGTCACCCGTTGTCCGTATGCTTGTTGCAACGGGCGGCCCCGGTGTTGTAAGAACCCTTTTGTCCTCGGGCAAAAAGGCTATCGGTGCAGGTGCAGGTAATCCGCCTGTTATCGTTGACGATACTGCCGATATAGAAAAGGCAGGTGCTGATATTGTTGCAGGTGCAAGCTTTGACAACAACCTCCCCTGTATTGCAGAGAAGGAATGCTTTGCATTTAAGAATATCACAGACGACCTTATAAGAAGCATGACCAAAAACGGCGCATATCTTGTAAAGGGTGCAGACATCGATAAACTGGTTGACCTCTGTCTTGTCAAAAAAGACGGCAAGTACGGCATCAACAAAAAGTGGGTAGGAAAAGACGCAGGTAAGTTCTTAAAGGCAATCGGCATTGATGCAGACCCCAGACTTATAGTATGTGAGGTTCCGAGTGACCACCCCTTTGTTCAGGTAGAGATGATGATGCCTATTTTGGGTATTGTCAGAGTAAATGACATTGACGAGGCGATTGAGCTTGCTGTTGCCGCAGAACACGGAAACAGACATTCTGCTCACATTCACTCCAAGAACGTTGACCATCTTACAAGATTTGCAAGAGCAGTAGAAACTACTATTTTTGTTAAGAATGCTCCCTCCTATGCCGGTATCGGTGCAGGCGGCGAAGGCTATACCACCTTCACTATCGCAGGTCCTACAGGCGAAGGTCTCACCGCAGCTCACTCCTTCACACGCCAGAGAAGATGCGTGCTTGTGGACGGTTTCCATATCGTTTAGCGTGGACCGCCCCGCGGCGATATTCGCAGGCAGCCTTTGATGATATTTTATTGTCGGTGCCCGTGAAGGTCGTATTTCCGTCAATAAGGAGGACGGAAATACTGTTAAGGATTCGTTTACTGCATCAGTGTTGTGCAGGACGGATTATCCGTCTTTGAGTCTGAACAACTCAAAGACTGCAAAAGAGAGGAAAAAACATGAAAGCATTTGGAATGATAGAAGTATACAGCTTCACAACTGCGGTTGTAGCTGCGGATATTATGGCGAAAACGGGTAACATTAAGGTTATCGCCTTTGACAGAAACAGACCCTTTAATCCGGGATTTCCCGTTCCGCTGATTATGGCAGCGAAGATTGAGGGAAGTGTTGCGGACGTCAAGGCAAGTGTTGAAGCCGCAAAGGCATATGCCGAAAGCAAGGGACACTACATTGTATCCCATGTAATTCCCAGTCCCGGTGAGGATGTTGACAAGATGACATACCTCATGGACATCAACAAGGACAAGTTCAACAAAAAGCTCCCCAAGAATTTCAGAGGAGCCGAGGACGTATACGAAGTTGAAGGTGCAAGTGCCATCGGACTTTTGGAGGTTTCGGGACTTACTGCTTCAATCGTAGGACTTGATGAAATGGTAAAAACTGCAGATGTGCGACTCGTACACACCGAAAAGCGTCTTGGCGGACGACTTGTAACACTCGTCATTGCAGGCAAAGTAGACGCTGTTAACAGTGCCATTGAAAAAGGAAAGGTTGTTACAGAGCCTTACAGTCCCACATACGGCTGCGAGGTTATTGCAAATCCTCATCCCGAAGTTCTCAAGTTCTTTGACATGACAAGCGGACTTGACACGGCAAAGTAATTCCTTAACACAGTAGAAAAGAGGAACAAATAATGTATGATGAAAAAGTAATCGCCGATGCTGTGCGCAAGGCAATTGAGCAGATAAGCAGCGTTGACGACGACAATGACATAAAAGTAGGCGTATCTGCAAGACACGTCCACCTTTCAAGAGAAGATCTTGACACGCTTTTCGGCAAAGGCTTTGATCTTACTAAAAAGAAGACACTCATGGGTCGTGAATATGCCTCCGACCAGCAGGTAACTCTTGTAGGTCCATCCCTGAGAGCCATTGAAAACGTAAGAGTTCTCGGTCCTGTAAGAAAGAACACACAGGTTGAAATTTCAAGAACAGACACATTCGTATTGAAGGTAAGTCCTCCCGTTCGTCCATCCGGCGACATCAAGGGAAGCGAAAAGCTGGTGCTTGTAGGTCCAAAAGGCTCAGTATACCTTAATGAAGGTGTTATCATAGCAAACCGTCACATCCACTTAACACCCGAATATGCACAGAAGAACGGCATTAACGACGGTGATTATGTTGACGTGCTTGTTGAGAGCATCAAGCCCACAAAGTTCTTTGACGTTCAGGTAAGAGTCCGCGACGACTTCAATGTGGAAATGCACATTGACACGGACGATGCAAATGCCTGCGGTATCAAGAACGGGGACAAGGTTAAAATTATAAAAAAATAACCGCCGAGGTTGTCGGCGGTGTGAAGGGTACGAGATTTCGTGCCCTTTATTTTTTTGGTATGTATCAACCAACGATTTTCTGACCATTAACATTGTGTTTAACTTCATCATTTTCGCAGATGAACTTAATGTTATTTATCTGCCAAAGCAGAACCTTTCCTACGCATAGAGTCAATTTTCAGAATCTGTTCATTGCTGTCTTTGTAATTGCCCAATCCAACGAAAATTGATACCGCTTCATCATAATTTCCACTATTTAACAATGCAATAGCCGTAAGATAGTTTGCCTCCTTAACGGGATCAGCACAGTCCTTGTAAACATCATTGCCTGCAACTGCTTTTTCACGCTTCACGCTATCTGTGTGCTTTGGCAATTCCTGTGCAACTGCTTTTTCTTGCATTGCACCAGCTGTGCACTTAGGTAATTCCAATGCACCTTCTTTTATAAAATATCTATCCTTTGACGTACTCTTAACCGGCAATGCCGCAACTAAAATGTAGCCGACAATACCCAAAAAGAAACAAATCCAGAAATATTTTTCTTCTGTATATCCCTTGTCATTTGCCGCCAACTGAAACTGACGGGAAATAAAAGCATTAAGCCAAATAAAAAGAGCCAATACCGCAATACTTCCAAGTACAATTAAAACTTCCATCTTAAATCCTCCGAATATAATAATATTATTAAGTGATGTACATATTGTAACACAATAAAAAAACGGTGTCAACACACCAATTATAAAGCAACAAAAAAACTCCCGACCAAAATCGGAAGTTTATCTTTAATAATGGGGTGAGATATCGGAGTTGAACCGATGGCCTCCAGGGCCACAACCTGGCGCTATAACCAACTTAGCTAATCCCACCGTATGTTGAAGTGCCGCATTTAGCACTTATGGCGTGCCTTGAGGGACAAAACCGCTTTGCGTTTTTACTGCTCAACGACCAAAACTTACGTTTCGGTTCCCGTTTCGCACCTTGTCGCTGAAAAACTCGCCATTCAGGCAACTTTTTCTTCACGCTCCAAGCCCTCTCAGGGTTCGAGTCCCTCAAAGAGTACTGCAAAGCTTTATTTTGTGCCGCATTCATGCACTTATGGCGTGCCTTGAGGGACTCGAACCCCCGACCTACTGCTTAGAAGGCAGTTGCTCTATCCAGCTGAGCTAAAGGCACAGGTATTGGAGCGGGTGAAGGGAATCGAACCCTCGCTGCCAGCTTGGAAGGCTGGAGTTCTACCATTGAACAACACCCGCAGGTATTAAGTTTTTCGCAAAAAACGGCGCAAAACAACGCTCTTTTCCTTGCGACTTAGATATGATAACACAAAAAAATCGTTTTGTCAAGCCTTTTTTGAATTTTTTATTGAATTTGTTTCGGCTTTGCTTCCCCGCCGCCACGGTATCAAAAAACGCAACAATTTTATAATATTATTGACAAAATATTACACAGGTGATATAATGAAACGCGGAGGTGTTAATATATGTTTAATAACATGGGACAAAAAATCAGAATTTTCGCACAGTTTGCTACCTGGACAGGCATAGCCGCAAGCATTACAGGCGGTATTGTCATGATGCTGTCGGGCAAACTCTCCTCAATTCTGCTCGGACTTCTTATTGCAGTATTCGGCTCTTTGATGTCATGGGTTCTCAGCTTTGTAATCTGCGGCTTCGGCGAACTTATTCTATCGGTAAATGAGCTTCTTGAAACAGAAAAAGAAAACAAAGAAATACTTAAAAAGATATATACACAGGGCAAGGGCTTCTATCAGCTTCTTCCCGCAATGAGAATCGTTCTCCAGAACATGCAGGCATCTGCCCCCGGTGTTGCCGAACATCCCTCTGAGCCTCAGGCGTCAGAGCCTTCAATGCCTGCTCCTCAGCCTGCCGTTGCTCAGGACTATGTACCTGTACAGACTCCTGTTCAGCAAGCCGCTTATCAGCAAGTTACTTATCAGCAGGCAGCAAACATATATCAGCAAGCACCAAATGCACCCGCACAGACCCCCATTCCTCCTACAGCACAGGCAATGCCTTATGCTCCAAATCAACAGTTTGCGCCGATTCAGCCTCAGATGCAGCCCGTACAACCTGTGCAGCCTCAGCAAATGCAAAACAATTATCGGTAATAAATAGCAAACTATTATACATTCTGCCTATTGACAGAACAAAATAAAAGTGATACAATGTGCATATAATAAAGTAAAGCAGAGTAGAAAACTCAGCGTAAAGTGCCGCAGGGACGGGGAGTTGCCGTGCGGACGAAAAGACGTATGTCTTGCGGTCGGGTTTTCGCATCCCGCTGCTGCATACTGTGTAAAAATGCCCATTTTGCCTCCTGTATGTAGCAACAACAGGAGGTATTTTTATGTCAAAATCCCATTTACGTCAAATCACCTTTGCAGCCATGCTGACAGCTCTGAGCATCGTTCTTGAGCGGTTCATCACCATCACTCCGCCATCCAACATGCTAGACTTCAGAATAACCCTCAGCAATGTCCCGCTTATTGTTGCAAGCATTTTCATTTCACCCCTTGCAGGTGGACTCGGCGGTATTGTCAGCGATATTATCGGCTGTTTTATCAGCGGTTATGCACCCTTTCCTCTTTTGACGGTTGCACCCTTCATCACAGGCTTTTTACCGGGTGTTATTACTCGATACACGGCGATAAACAGTACTAAAGCTTCCTTTTTCAAGAAAGCCGTCATTATTGTGCTGTCGGTGTTTGTAACCCATCTTTTATCCTCTGTACTTGTTACAACCTACGGACTCAGTGTTATGAGAGGTATGGGTTTTGTTCCTATGCTTATAACAAGACTGCCATCAATGGCAGCAGGCTTTGTTATAGATGCCGTACTTGTCACCGTCCTTTATCAGCCGTTACACACTGTCATTACAAAGAAGTGAGGTAATTATGGATATTAACGAGGCTCTTTCATATATTCACAAAACAAAATGGCTCGGCTCAAAGCCGGGTCTTGCAAGAACGGAAAAGCTGTTGGCTTTAATGGGAAATCCCCACAAAAAGCTGAAGTTTATCCATGTTGCGGGAACAAACGGCAAAGGCTCGGTTTGCTCATGCCTGGCGTCCATTTTAAGAGCATCGGGGCTTAAAACGGGACTTTACACCTCACCCTACATCAACGTATTCAACGAACGCATGCAGGTAAACGGACAAATGATAAGCGACGACACACTCTGCCGTCTTGTGGAATATATAAAACCCTTTGCCGACAGCATGACTGATGATCCGCCAACTGAGTTTGAACTTATAACCGCACTTGCAATGGAATACTTTTACCGTGAAGAATGTGATATTGTCGTTCTTGAAGTAGGCATGGGCGGCGAGCTGGACTCCACCAACGTCATAGACTCACCCGAGGCTGCGGTCATCATGGCAATTGACCTTGACCACACGGCATTTCTGGGCGATACCGTTGAAAAGGTTGCCGAGGCTAAGTCGGGAATTATCAAGAAAAACACAGATGTTATAATATACGATGCACTGCCGACCGTTGAAAAGGTTTTTGCAGACAAATGCCAAAAGGTTGGTGCAAAGCTCCACAAAGCAGATTTTTCAAAATTAGGTGATATAGATGTTTCCCTTGAATTCAGCCGTTTTTCTTATGACGGCTTCAAGAACGTAAGGCTTGGACTTGTAGGCTTATACCAGCCTAAAAACGCCTGCGTTGCCATCAAAACCGCCCTTGTTCTGAGAAGCAAAGGGTATAATATTACCGATAACCACATTTATACGGGTCTGGAAAACGTAAAATGGGCAGGACGTTTTGAAATTCTCGGAAAAGATCCCGTGTTTGTACTTGACGGTGCACACAATCCCCACGGCATGGCGGGAACGGTTGAAAGTCTGAAAAGGCACTTTGACGGCAAAAAGATACATTTTCTTGTGGGTGCAATGGCAGACAAGGATGTTTCAGGCATGATGAGTATGCTTCTGCCCTTGGCAGAGGATTTTATCACCGTACGTCCCGACAACGACAGAGCCATGAATGCTCAAAAGCTGTGCGAGCTTCTTATCGGAATCGGTGCAAAGGCTGAGAGTTGTGAAACAGTAGAACAGGGAGTTAAGCGTCTGTTGGAAAAAGCAGGCAGTGACGGAATATGCGCATGTCTTGGTTCGCTGTATTTTTCAGGGGAAATCAGACAAAGCTATCTGAGTCTTACAGGTAAAAGCAATGAGTGTTAATCTATCCGTTTACAGTAAAATCCGAGAATTTCTTGCCGGCGAAGGCATCGAATATATGGCGGCACTTGATTTTTCGGAATGTGAAATAATCAATCCGAGAAAGCTTCATGATTTTTCGCCGAAAAGTGCCGTTGTTTTTCTTATACCCTATTATACGGGTCAGCATCCCGAAAGAAACGTATCTCTTTACAGCGTGAGCCGTGACTATCACATGTTTGCTTCAACCCTGAGTAGCAGGCTGTCAGAGCTGTTTGACGGTGACAAGTATACCTTCAGGCTGTTTTGCGACAGCTCTCCCATTAACGAAAGAAGTCTTGCATTAAAGGCAGGACTTGGAGTCATGGGTGAAAACCGTCTTATTATTAACGAAAAGTACGGCAGCTACGTCTTTATAGCCTGTATTCTCACGGATGCAGTTTTTTCGGAGGACGAATACACACAGCCGACAGAGGCAAAAAAATGTCTGTCCTGCGGAAGGTGCAAAAAAGAATGTGCTTTTCTTCGGGGAGAACGGGACACCTGTCTTTCCGACCTTAATCAGCGAAAGAAGGTCACCGAGGATGAGTTGGAACTCATTCAATCCCAAAAGATACGCTGGGGCTGTGACACATGTCAGGCTGTTTGTCCCATGAACGCCAAGGCACAAATCACGCCAATTGAGTTTTTCCACAGCAGTATTATTGAAAACATCACACCTGAGCTTATAAATTCCCTCTCGGACGAGGAATTTTCACAGCGGGCATATTCCTGGAGAGGAAAAGACACAATAATCCGAAACATTTCTGACAAATCAGAATAAAAAGAGGACACCATGAAAAACAGCAACACATCGGAAATCGTCAACATGATTATGATACAGGACAAAGAAACGGGCAAGGTGGTTGTACAGCACCGCCGTCTTTACTGGTGCGGAATATCCTTTCCCGGCGGTCACGTGGAAGAAGGAGAGAGCTTTACCGAAAGTGCAATCCGAGAGGTTTACGAAGAAACGGGACTTACCGTAAAAAATCTTTCCCTTTGCGGAACAGTCAACTGGATACACATGGACGACTTGTCACGGTACATTGTTCTATGCTACAAAACAAGTGATTATTCAGGCACTTTAAAGGACGAAACCGAGGAAGGCGAGGTTTTCTGGGCAGACCTCGACAGCGTAAAGGGCATGGAGCTTTGCCCCCATTTCGGTGAATACCTTAAAATATTTCTCGGAGAAACCTCTGAATTTTACGGAAAGGACTACCGAGGTGAGAGGGAAAACACCTTTGAGCTGAGATAACCCATGGAATACCAAATCATATATTCAAAAAGAAGAACCCTTTGCATTGAGATAACAAAGGATGCAAGGGTTGTTGTCCGCTCACCCATGAGATGTACAAAGGCTCAGATTGAAGCTTTTGTCACGGAGCACAAGCCTTGGATTGAAAAAAAGCTTCCAATTGCAGAGGAAAAGCTGAAAAACCGTGTGGAATACACTCCTGCACAAATCGAAGAAATGAGAAGCAAGGCAAAAAGAATAATTCCGCCGAGAGTGGAATATTTTGCCCACAAGTTTTCCCTATATCCCACAAGCGTGAAGATTACCTCGGCAAAGACACGTCATGGTAGTTGCAGCGGCAAAAACGGACTGTGCTTTTCGTTATATCTTATGTCGGAAAGCGACGAGTTCATAGACCATGTAATTCTCCATGAGCTTGCACACATA
>JAZNIM010000260.1:0-3136 GCA_045577475.1 Eubacteriales bacterium
CCTTAAAATCAAATGTCTTGCAAATAATGACCTCAGAGTGGAAGGCTGTATATACTCAATATCCTTTGAAATGTAGGAGGAATCAATGAACATTTTGCATTACTTCAGAGGAATTACAAAATTTACGGTGAAATCAAAGAAAACCATGCTGCTTGTTTCGTCACTGAGAAATTCAATTCCCGTGAGAAGTCTTTCGCCGCCAGTTGAAGATACCGTTGAAATCTCAACCTTCTATGATATGAGAAAAAAGGCAAGGAGGGCAGTAATTGAAAACGGCGGTGAAATTATCGGTGAAAGCTCTTACGGCATTCTGTATACCTTCAGTAAATATAAAAAGCGTGTAGGTCTTTATGTGTCGGGCGTTTTGATGCTCCTGTTTATATTAATATCACAGCTTTTTGTGTGGGAGGTAAGGGTTGAGGGAAACGAAAACGTAAAAAGCGGAGATATAATTAAAACTCTTAACGAAATAGGCTTTGGTGAAGGCTCTTATAAAAAAGGCGTTGACCTTGACAGCCTTGTAAATAATTTTCTTATAAAGGAAAAGAGAATTTCATGGATAGCTGTAAATTTTGACGGCTCGGTTGCACATGTTGAAGTAAGGGAAGGGAAAAATCCACCTCTTGAAAGTAAAAAGCAAAACGTCAATCTCATAGCCTCCCATGACGGCATAATCCTGCGTGCAGATGTGCTTGAAGGCGGCAGACTTGTGGAAAAGGGTGATGTTGTACATAAAGGACAGCTTCTGGTTTCTGCATTCATAGACAGAAACGAAAAGAGTACGCTCAGAGGTGCAAGAGGGAGCATATGGGCAAATACAGAAAGGGAAATCTGCGTAATGGTTCCTCTGAAGGAGGCGGGAAAAAGCTTTACCGGGAAAAACAAAAAGAGCTTTACTCTTGATGTTTTGGGAAGAAAGCTGCGTATAGGCTCATTTTTTCGGAGCTTCCGCTATGCAGTGCGTGAATCAAAGAATATAAAAGCCGCCATGTCAGACAGCATTCGTCTTCCTTTTGAGATAACTGTTGATACATACAGCGAATATGAAAAGCAGTTTACTTCAAGAACGGTTGAAGAAGCCTCGGCTCTTGCACGAAATAAAGCCGATAGTATGCTTAAAAGCATTTCGCCTACTTTTACGGTTGCATCAAAAGAGGAGAAAATTGACGTTCAGGGTGAAACGCTGATTTATAACTGCCGATACTCGGGCGTTGAGAATATTGCACGCAGCCTTGAATTTGAACTTTCCGAGTAAATTTTATCAAAAAGAAAATATTTGTTGAAAATTGTATAAATCCGTTGAAAAAGGTATTCCATTTCATGACATAAGTATGTTATAATACCTGTGTATATATTTTGGAACAGGAGTGCATATACAATGAAAATACTTGTTAATTATCCGAGAAATAAGAAAGTTCTGTTCGGAACTTTCTTTACTGATGAAAATATAAAACTTGCCGAGTCACTTGGTGAGGTTGTCTGGAATGACACGGATGACTTTTTTAAGGACGAGGTGCTTCGTGAAAAAATCAAGGACTGCGATGTTTATGTAACAGTATGGGGTTCACCTGCACTTACCAAAGACATTGTTGATGCAGCACCCAAGCTCAAACTGCTTTGCCACCTGTGCGGAACGGTTGTTCCCTTTGTTACCGATGCAATGTGGGATAAAGGAATACGTGTTATATGCGGCAACAACTACTTTGCTGAGTCTGTTGCAGAAGGAACAATTGCTTACATGATGACCTCTCTCAGAGATATTCCTTTTTACATTGAAAGACTTCGTGAAAAGCATGTCTGGGCAGAGGCAGATGACTGGACAGAGAGCCTTATGTATAAGACAATAGGTATAGTCAGCTACGGTGCAATTGCAAAGCATCTTGTAAGACTTCTAAAGCCATTTAAGGTAAAGCTGAAGGTTTATGATATCGTTGACATTCCCGAAGCAGATAAAAAGGAATTTGGTATTGAGCAGGTAAGCCTTGAAGAAGTGTTCTCAAAAAGTGATATAATTTCGGTTCACACTCCGCTGAATGATAAAACACGCCACCTTGTTGATGACAGATTGCTTTCTCTTATACCAAAGAACACCCTGTTCGTGAACACCTCTCGCGGCGGTGTAATTGATCAGGATGCTCTTACAAAGCACCTTGTAAACGGCGACTTTACAGCTATTCTTGATGTGCTTGAAAAGGAACCCATTGATATGGACAGCCCGCTTCTCAAATGCAAAAATGTTAAGATAATGCCTCATAAAGCAGGACCTACACTCAATCTCCGCAAGGTTATTACGCATGACCTGCTTATTGAAGCAAAGGATTTTATTGATAACGGTGCAGAGCTGAAGCCTGTGGATGAAATTACAAGACAGAGAGCAGAAGTCATGTCAAGAAGTTAATTGGGAAAGGTGATAATAATGAAAAAAATATGTTTTTCAACTCTCGGCTGTACCGATTACAGCCTTGAACAGATAGTTGACCTTGCAAAGAGCTATAACATTGATGCTCTTGAAGTAAGAGGTATCAGCGGTGAAATGGATAATACTAAAATAGAATGTTTTCTTCCCGAAAACGCCGAAAACACAAAGGCTTATCTTGCAAGTGAAGGAATTAAGCTTCTTTCGATGGGGACAAGTGCTTGCTGTGACGCTATCGGTGATAACGATGCGGAAATTGAAAAGATATGCCGTGAAATTGATGTTGCAGAAAGAATGGGCTTTAAGTTTGTACGTGTATTCGGAAACAGCATCAAAGAGGAATACGATGTTGTGTTGAAGAAAGTGGTAAGTGCACTTAAAAAGCTTTGTGACTATGCAAAGGATAAGGGTGTAATGGTGCTTCTTGAAACACACGGCGACTTTAATGATGAAGCCACCGTAAATCCCGTTGTTGATGCCATGAAGGAATACGATAACTTCGCACTTATATGGGATGTAATGCACACAGACGGAAAGTATAAGGAAAACTGGGTGCAGTTCTATAATTCTGAAAAGCAATTCATAAAGCATGTGCATGTAAAAGACCATAACCGTTCACCTTGGAAACTTGTAAATATCGGCGACGGTGATATTCCGGTAGCAGATATTTGCAACCATCTTGAAAAGGACGGATATGACGGATATTTCTCACTTGAATGG
>JAZNIM010000261.1:0-5864 GCA_045577475.1 Eubacteriales bacterium
TAACGCAGAAAGCACCACTATCCGCATGGCGGTCTTAAAAAAAGCTGCCCTTTTCGACCATTATAACAACGATAAAATATCACTTTTGTATCGCAGAGAAAAAAAGACACCTCTTGCCTCGCTGCAACAGCAAGTCGCACCGCACCCATAGCCTCCGCGGCGAGGAAGACCTGAAATCCGTAAGGATTTAGTCTTCCGATGAGCGGGCTGTTTTGATACTTTTCCAGAGGGAAAAGTATGACTCGCTGTCCGCAGACAGCGAAACACCTGAGTGACATAAAACTAACTATAAAGAAAGAGAAAGAAAAAGAGAAAGAGAAAGAAAAAGAGAAAGAGCTGCCGAAGCAGCCCCTTCCCAAAAAAATATAAAATTCTCAGGAATCCTTCCTTGTTAATACCACATTGTCAATCTGGAAGCAACCCGATGTGTCCTCGCCTGTGGGGTCGGCATAAACCGAGAAGCATCTTCCCTCGTCCGAGGTCACTTTTCCGATTGTTACCTCGCCTTCAAAGTGAACCCATTCGCCGCTGCTCTTGAGATTTATGGCACCTATGCCGTGGTTTACCTTGCCGTCGGCATCCTTGTACTGGATGTTGCAGCCGAGAACCATGTCAACGACGTTTCCTGCAAAATCGGGAAGTGCTCTTGCATCAAAGGAAACGGTGTAAACCTCTCCTTCCTTGAAGGAGGTGTTCTGCATAAAGTATGTCCAGTTCTTGCCTGCCTTGCCTGCAACGTTGTATACGTGGTTTCCGGGATTCTTGCTGTCCTCTACAATTGTAACAGTGCCGTTGATGGAATAGAAGGCAACGTTTGAGGTGTCCTCGGCGTCGCCGTTCTTAATAACGAGCTTTGGCGCATTGAGCTTTTCCTCGTCGGCAATGAGCCTGATGTAGTCAATGTCCATGTAGCCGATGGCATTGAAGGGGTCAATTCTGACGGTGGTAACGTTGTCACGCCATGCCTTGTTCCCTGTGAGGTCAACGGTGTAAACCTCCCATTCGTCTGCGCTGTCTGTGCCCTTTAAGGGGATTCTTACGGTTTTCTTTTCGTCCCATGTCTTGTCTGCATCTGTCAGATAGTACATTACAAAGCTTTCTTTGCCGCCGTCGGGACGTTCGTACTTGTATCTTACACGGATTTCAAACTTGTTGTAAATCTCGGTGTCGATTTCGTACTTGTCGGTGTTGTTTGCAATAAGGTCAAGGCTTGAGGTAAGGCTTTCAAAGTGGAGGTATTCTCCGTTAACCTCTAAAAGGCCGTTGGAGGAATGGAAGCCTTGTGTGTCGTAGCCGTTGAAGTTCCATTCAGGCTTGTCAAATCTCTCCATGGATTTCTCAAAGAGATGCTTTTCGGCTGTTTCGATAATGGTGCTTGTGCCCTCGGTCTTTGAGTTGTAGCCAAGGAATGAGGCAAGCTGAACAAAGTCAAGTCTTGGCAGTCCGTCAAGGGAGTCTACCGTATATCCGAGATCAGTTTCCTTGCCGTCAACAAGTGCCACGCCGCTTCCCACGGTATAAACAACCTTGTGGGAGTTACCTTCAAGTGTAAGAACGCCCTCCTGCTTGTTCCATGTGTGAAGCACGTACATGTTGTAGTGTACACCCGTTTCGGGGTCAAAAGGATAAAGCACATGTGTGCCTTCAAGCCTTACGGGAACCTTGCTTGTTGCATCAATGCCGTTGACAGTAAGGGTGTAGTCTTCTTCGTGAGCTGTTTTTTCTTTCAGAAGCTCAACCTTCTGAGCTGTAAATTCAACGCCTGCACCTGCATGACATGGGTCAATTCTTAAAAGTGTAAGCGTTCCCTTCCAGGAAGGCTTGTTCTTCTTGAACTCAAAGATGTATTCCTGCAGGTCGTCAGTCTTTGACTGAAGCTGAAGCATGGTATCGGCGGTAAGAGGTGTATCCGTTGTGCTGAAGAACACCTGAATGTTGTTGCCTGCAGGCACTTTCATTGTAACCTTAACAGCATCAATGTCATTTATGTCAACACCGTCGGGAATACCTGCGGGATAAACCTGTACGTCATCGGAGGTTGTAACACCCGTCACACTGCCGTCATCGCCGAAGGTGAAGTTTGCGTTCGTGTGTCTGCCTTCTCCCTGCTTGAAATAGTATGTTCCCGCAACCTCGTATTCCGCCTTCTTGTTGTCGGTGGTTTCCTCAAGGAGGTATTCACGCCACAGACGTCTTGCGTACTGGGGATACAGATGGTTGATACGCTCTGCCTGCTCAGGGGTGGGAATGTAGTCTGTATGCTCATCCGAAAGGTCTGTATAAGTCTTTCTCAGAACATCCAGATAGCCAAAGCCGTTAAGTCCCGAGGGCATAATGTAAGTACCCTCTCCGTATTCGTTCCAGGTTGACAGCCAAACTGCGTTTTCCTGCCATGTGCCTTTCTCGGCATAGGTTGGAAGATATGTGTCCTTTACCCAGTTGTTGGTCTTTTCGTAGTCGGCTACACTCATAAGAGGTGCTCTTTCTCCGCCGTACCAGGGAATACCGTCAAAGCCTACGCTGACGGTGGGAATCTGGTAGAAGCCGCCCATTTTTGCAAAGGTTTCGTTCATGGTCTTATTAACCGTGAAGGTGTTGCCCGCCTTGTCCCAGTGATAAGCTCCTCTTGCTTCAAAGCCGATTTCAAAGGCTGTGCCTGAGTCTGCACAGGTGTAAAGCATACCGTCAAAGCCGTAGCTCTTTGCCACTTGTTCAAGGTACATAAGCTCCTCTTTAGCCTTTTCGGCACTTCCGAAGTATGTGCTGCCCGCAAGTCTGTTTGCACCGAAGGCGTGAAGAACGATTTTATTGTCAATCTTCAGGTATCTGTCGTCAAGGAAGTAGTTTTCAAACCAGTAAGGAACAACATAGTTTCTGAACTGTGCGGAATTAACGGTAGTTCCTCCCGTTTCCCAAAGGATGGCATACTTCATGTAATCGCTGTACTTTGAGTACATATAACCCTCATGAAGTGCATCGGAATAGGTGGGGTCTTTGATTGCACCAAGTGACTTATTGTTGTACCAGCAGAATACCTGAACGTCAATGCCGTGGTTTACCATGTAGTTTATTTCCCAGTCGGCAAGCTCGGGAACGCCTTCATCGTAGTAACCCAGAAGTGGCTTGTTGTCGTCATAAGGGGTAATGCATCCCCAGCCGAAATGAACACCGTCATTGTGCCACAGTGAGCACACATTGAGAAATACGGTATAGTCGTCAAGGGAAGCCTTTGCTTCAGGCTCGGGAGCATAGTCGTAATGGTCTGCAATTTCAAATACTTCAATATAGTCAAAGTGAGAAGTGCCGTTTTCGCTTGAAATCACATAGGTGTCGGCAGGCATAACGCTTGTAAGGGGAACTTCTCCCACAACTCTGCCGTTGAGGTAAATCTTCGCAAGTGCCGTTGTTGTATTTGCTTCAATGCGAAGTCTGTACCACATGTCGCCTTTAAGGTCATAAAGCTCGGTGTTGCCTGCATAAAGCTTGCCGTCAGTTACCTTTACAGAGATTGCTTCGGTCTGTGCACTCATGAGAGTAAATGCTATGCTTTCGCCGTCACTCGCTCTGTAGAAGTAGGTTTCAGCGGCATATTTTAAGTCAAGGGGTGAAAAGCTCTTTTTTACGCTTGCCTTGTCTTTAAGAACAAGCTCGCCGTTTTCCACCGCCGCATTGCCTTCTGCCGCCCAGCCGTAAACGCTGTCAATGCCGAAAAGGTCAAATTCTTCAAATATTGAGTAGTTGCCCGTAAAGGAAACCTTGCCGGGAGTAAAGCGTGTTTTGCTCACCTCATCCGAGGCAAAGCGGAAGTTCATAATGTTATCCGAAAGCAGAGGGAATTCTCCGCAGTCCTTGCCGTTTATGAAGGTTTTGCTTTGTCCCGTCTTTAAGTCAAGGTAAACACGGAATTGTTCGTCCTGCTTGTCCTTCTCGGCTGTTTTGTCGCACAGGGCGGTGTACTTTCCGTCTTTGCCGAGAATGCTCCACTTGCCGTCAATGAGCTTTATCTGATAAACCGTCTTATCCGCATCATCACGGAACTCGCAAAATACTCCGTCACCATAGGCACGCAGTGCAAAATCCGCCTGAAGTATATCCTTGTCAATTCTGTTGAACTCACGGATAAGAGCCACACCCTGTGTGTCGCTGATGTCACTAAGGGTAGACAAATTCTGCTCTACTGAAACCATGGGTGCACCGCCACGGTTGTCGTATACCCAGCCTGAGTCAATGTTCTCACGGACGGTGTTTTCACGGGAGGAAATGGAATTTGTGTATGTACCCACAGAGTAAGCAAGCTTGTAAGCATCACGCTTGTCGTACTCCTTTAAAGTACCCTTCTGTCTGTTTTCGGGAATGGCAACACGGTTTATAATTGCCGCACTCTCGCTTCTCTTTATATCTGAGTCGGGATTGAATGAGCCGTAATCGTCACTTCCCATAACAACTCCTGCCTTGTAGAGCATAACAAGCTCATCGGCATAGTAGGAGGTATTGTTGACGTCGGGAATAAACTTTACATCATTTACCGCCGTAAAATACTCGTCGGGAAGGGATGAAGCAAAGAGATATGCCATTTCTGCCCTTGTAATGTTACGGGTGTAGGTGTCAAACAGCTTTTCCGTAATCATTCCGTTTTCAAGTGCGTATTTTACGTACATGTCGTACCACTGACCGCCCTGAACCTCGGCTATTGTCTTGCCGTTGTAAATTGCGTGAACACGGCTTGCCATGGTTATTCCCTCGGCAACGGTAACAGAGCCTGCAGGAACAAATTCGCTGTCGCTCTTGCCGTTCATAAAACCAAGCTCATAGGCTGATTTTACCTCGCCTGCGTACCAGGCATTTTCGGGAACATCCGTAAAATGACCGCTTTTATACTCGTTTGTCTTTTGGAATGCCGCACCGTTTACGGCACATGCAAGTGACAAAGCAACAGCGGCACAGGATGCCAATTTTGTAAGGAATTGCTTATTCATAGTGTTACTCCTTTACCTATTATTTGACTTAATTTTATCACGGGTATGCTTTACATTCAAGACATTTGAAGAAAATTTCTGATAACGTCCACATTTATTTGGCTTTTTGTCTTGTTTTGTCCTGAATTGAAAAATAACGTGGGATTTGACAAGGCTGTATTTATATGGTAAAATAAAGTAGAAACTTCTTTTGTAAGGAGAAATATATGGTACGCAAAGCAACCCTTTCTGACATAGACAGAATACTTGAAATATACACCTTAGCAAAGCACTTCATGCACACCCACGGAAATCCCAACCAGTGGAACGGTGCATATCCCGAAAGAGCAACGCTCAAAAATGACGTGGAAAACGGATACCTGTATGTTATGCATGATGAAAACGGATGCATCTACGGCTGCTTTGCCCTCATCGGCGGAGTTGACCCCACATATCTTCACATCGACGGCAGCTGGCATAGCGGTACACCCTACGGCACTATCCACAGAATTGCAGGCGACGGCACAAGACGGGGAATATTTGCGGAATGCTGCACCTTTGCAAGAACCTTGTTCAATCACCTGAGGGTTGATACACACGAGGACAACAAGCCTATGCAGAATGCCGTAACACGTGACGGCTTTAAGTATGCAGGGATAATTTATCTTGCAGACGGCGAGCCGAGAATGGCGTATGATTGGGTGAAAAGTGAAGAATAAAGGCATATAATAATCGGTCAGGAACTTTTTCCTGCTTTATACGTCAAATACAATATAATGCTAATACAAAACAAGGGGTGACAGTTTATGAAAAAAGACAAGCTTATTGCGGCAATGACGGCTCTTGCAATGACAGGCACCATGTCGGGATGCATACCTGAGGATAATTTTGAGCAGACTGTATACGGTC
>JAZNIM010000262.1:0-4726 GCA_045577475.1 Eubacteriales bacterium
AAACCATAATTGGGATGACGGAACCATAACAACCGCACCTACACATACAGCCTTTGGTGTGCTTACATATACCTGTGAGGAGTGTTTCGGCACAAAGACTGAGGAAATAGCAAAAACAACTGAACACTCGTATGGCGCTTGGTCAAATGCAGATTATGAAACTCATAAACGCAGTTGTGTTTGCGGAGATGAAGAAATAGAATCTCATCAATGGGATGAAGGAATAGTCACAACACAGCCCACACAAACTGCTTACGGCGAGAGAACATACACCTGCGAGGTTTGTTCAGCTTATTATACTGAAAAAAGATATATAGCGTCGCATTTAACGCCAACGGCGGAAGCGGAGCGCCTTCGTCGCAGACAAAGACATACGGTGAAGATTTGATACTTAGCACTACCGTTCCTACAAGATCAGGATATACCTTCCTCGGCTGGTCAACCTCGTCAACGGCGACAAGTGCAGAGTATCAACCAGGCGACAGTTATTCTGATGACAGCAGCGTTACTCTTTATGCAGTGTGGAAAAACCAAGCAAGTCAATTGTATTCAAATACATCAAACAATGCAAGGATTACCACTGCAGGCACAATGGCATATTTCGAATTCACTCCGACAGAATCATGTAAATATGTAATTTATTCAAATGATTCAAATGACCCAAGAGTGTATCTGTATTCATCAGACGGAAGCCTTATAACCAGCGATGATGACAGCGGAGACGGTACTAATTTCCGTCTTGCATATACTCTGCAGGCGGGAACGAAATATAAGTACGGAATACGTTATTACAGTTCTTCAAGAACGGGAAGCATTGCATTCTTGTTTGGAAAGGTATTCACAATAACCTATAACAGTAACGGCGGAAGCGGAGCACCTTCTTCACAGTCAAAAGACTATGGCAAGAGTGTCACATTAAGCAGTACTGTTCCGACAAGAGACGGATATGAGTTTCTTGGTTGGGATAAAACGAGTTCGGCAACAGGTGCAGTATATTTTGCAGGTGATGTATATGCGGATAATGCTGATGTAATTCTGTATGCCGTTTGGGAAGTGAACGAATATACTGTTGTGTATGATGCCAACGGGGGAAGCGGAGCACCTTCGTCGCAGATAAAAACTCACGGTATAGATTTAATTCTGGAAAGCACAGTTCCAACAAGAGATGGCTATACCTTCTGCGGTTGGTCAACATCGTCAACGGCGACAAACGCAGAGTATCAGCCCGGGGATAGCTATTTAGAAAACGTTAATGCTACACTTTATGCTGTGTGGGAAAAAGAATATCTATATAGTGGTATGTGCGGTGACAACCTTACATGGATGCTTGATGAAAATGGAGTTTTGACTATTGGCGGTTCCGGAGAAATGTATGATTTCTCAATAGAATCCCATGGCTCGACTGCTCCGTGGTATTCATACGATGTATACACTGTTTTAGTAGAGGATGGAGTAACAAGCATCGGAGAAAATGCATTTTATTTCAAAGATGTGATAGATATATCTTTTGGAAAGGATGTTGAGAGCATATCGCCAAGTGCGTTTTTGGCTTGTATGTGTATAGAGTCGTTTTCTGTAGATTGTGAAAACAATTTTTATTCCAGTGATAAAGGTGTCCTTTATAACAAGGACAAGACAATTCTGGTATTTAGTCCGGGCGGTGAAATACCAAATACAGTTAAATCCATTGGCGAGAATGCTTTTTGCGAAAACTATTATATGTCAAGTTTATATGTTCCTGATAGTGTTGAATATATCGGAAAAAATGCGTTTAGCGGTTTGCAGATATTAACTAGTATTACGCTTGGTAACGGTATAAAAAACATTGATGAATACGCTTTTGGCGGGTGTATTTCACTTAAAAGTATTTCTTTTCCAAATGGAATTGCTACTATTAGCAAAGGTATGTGTGGGAACTGCTGGGAACTTGAATATATTACCCTTCCAAACACTATAACAAAGATTGAGGAAAATGCTTTTCTTACGTGTTATAAACTTTCAACAATATACTATGAAGGTTCAAAAGCAGAATGGAACAATATTCAGATTGAGAATGGTAATGACTATGTCAAAACAGCAACTGTAGTTTACGGTAGAATGACAGTAGAATACAACGCCAACGGCGGAAGCGGAGCACCTTCTTCACAGACAAAAACTCACGGTACTGACTTGATTTTGAACAGCACAGTTCCCACAAGGGACGGATATGTCTTCTGTGGCTGGTCAACATCATCTGCAGCCGAAAGTGTGGAATACCTGCCCGGCGGTACGTATTCGGCAGACCAAAACGTAACGCTCTATGCCGTTTGGGAACCAATTCACACCCAAACTGCAGTGACACAAAGTGAAACAGGTTTAATATGCACTGTAGAGCTGATAGGTATACCTGAATCAAGTCAACTATGGTTCGCTACATATAATGAAGGTAAACTTGTTCATTTTGAATCCAGAATTGTTACCTCATCGAAAGAGGTATTTACTGTTGCCGAAGCTTCAGATACTGTCAAGGTGTTTGTTTTCGACGGCACATCATTATTCAATCCTATCACTGATTGTGAAGTGATAAATAATTTAGAACAACTTTAGATAAAACTAATTTACTCATAAGGAAACAATCGTTATAATAAGACGGTTGTTTCTTTTTTGTTTAAAATTTCCTGTTTTTGACACTAAATTACCAACAAGTCTATATATTGTCTTCTAACTGCATAAAGGAAAATCATTTTAATGTAATTCTTCATCGTGATAGTGAAAAGAAGGAACATAAAAAAGAAAGGTGGTAGGGTGAAATGGAAATAGTCAGAAAATTCTTAAACATTGACGATATACAGAAGGAATACCTTCCTGTAAGCAAGAAAAAGATACGCAGTTTTGTTAAAAGGTACCTGCCCACAAAGTTCATAGGCGGTCGCATCTTTGTCGAAAGAGAAGTCTTGGAAAGCTTGCTCAAAGATCCCAACAGAGATATTCTTCCCTTGAGGTGAGACTATGGAAAACAGGTACATAAAGGTGTTAAAAGTTGAGCCGGGAGCACATCCTTTTGTCAGTTTCCTTGACTCAACGCTTGATGCTCTTAATAGTGCTGTACGCATATGCAAGTGTGACGGCAAAGCAAAAACAAAGAAAATAGACAAAGGTGTTTATATTCTCTTTAACAGCGAGTACTGTTTCTCTGGGCTTGAAAGTAACAGACGTGTAAAAGACGAAATAATCTCGGGAGTCTTCTATGTAATAGGTGCTGATAAAAAGTATTATCCAAGGTCACTTACAAAGGACGAAATCGCAAAATATACCTTTGTGTTTTGGGAACCTGAACACTTTGACGATGAAGAAGTTGTGCGAGCAAACCTTGACAGTATGTTTCGGAAAATAACGTATGACTGAAATTTATAGATATATATTATAACTACGAACCGATAGTGGCTGCGGCTGCTATCGGTATTCTATTTTTGGAGGTACATACAAATGAAAGAAAAGGAAATCAAAGTCTTGAAGGTATCCCCTTGCAAGGCACCCGAAGTTGTAACACTTACAAACGAGCTTGAAGAATTGCAGAAAGCGGTAAGCATTGAAGCCGATTATGTGGGACTAATTGAAATTATTGCAATCGATGATGATATCTGCATTTTATGCAACGAGGAAGGAAAGTTGCTGGGACTTGCGCCAAACCGCAGAATTGGTCATGACGTTATTTGTGGCACATTCTATATCTTAGGTGAGGACTCAGAAGAAGGAGAATTGACTTCCCTAAGTGACAAGGACATTGAAAAGTACAAAGCAATCTTTGCCGATACGTCAGTGGTAGTAATGACAGATGCAGAGCGTGACAGGCTTTGTGCATTCAGGATAATCTGAGACGGTGACACTATGGTATGCAGAATAGGAAACCTTAAAGACACAGCCTCATTGCCGAACATGCCTCAGGCTGTCAGGAGCTTGATAAACACCCAGGTAAACCTTCTGTGCGAGCATTACGGCGATAACAGAGATACCAACAATGATGACGGCGGTATTATTCTCTACTGCACAAGCGGTACAACGGCAGATGAACTCAAAGAGCACTTTGACTACTCAAAGCACATTCCCGAATATGTGGAGGTAATTGACGGTGTTTGCCATGCTCTATACTTAACCAACAACGAGTACTCGGTATCAATCATCATGGACGTAACTGATATTCCCGATGAACTGAAGGAGGAATTAAAGTGAAGAAGTTACTGGAAAGCATCTGGCTACGCACAGTGTTTATATAGAGTTAATAATTCAAAATTTGCATTACTATTTAGATACGCTAATCGATATAGTTTATGCAACTCAAAGGCAAGGCTTTGAAAGTATTGATTCAATTTTCAAGAATATATGCGAGATTGAAAAAAAGTTTTTGTTGATGTTTGAGACGGATACCTTTAGTGATGAAAGCATAAAGTTCTTATGTAGTATTAACGATACGTATTAAGTGCTATTTGTGAATGCCACCTCCTACAACTACTGATTTTCCCAAGACCTATATGCTCAAACCAACCTTTGCGACAGGTGGCACACTCGCAAAACTTATTCCTGTGACCCGAAGGACAGGGAGAGCGTGAATAAAGTTTACTGTCCGAAACTTTCTCTGACAAACTTATTCCCAAAAAACGACCTCGAAAGGCTCATTAAAACCCATTCGCCGCCCATTTGCCGACAAAATTATGTAAACCGGTTGGACGGCGTTTTGGTCGGCAAAACC
>JAZNIM010000263.1:0-8690 GCA_045577475.1 Eubacteriales bacterium
AGCTTGTCAAAATCCTCTTTTGAAGCACAGTTGTAGCCGGCAAAACATAAAATAGAGTATTTTTTAAGCTGTTCACTTGAAGCATCGTATGGAACTACATCGGTGCAGCCTAAAGGTGTTCCCGTAAAATAACCGAGAGGCATATCATCTCTGTCAACATATTTGAAGCTGAGAAAGTCAGAAAGCTTGTTTTTAGGGTAAAACAGTTGTAAGCATTTGTCCCAGCTTTTCTCGGGTTCGCCGTTAGCCAGTGCCCAGATGCCCCAGATTCGGGTGTTGCCGAAATTCAGCCAGCCGTCATATTTTCCGCTGATAAAAGCAATCGGAGTATAAAAACGTCCTTTTCGTGAATGGGAAAGAATGTACTTGTAAAACTCTGCGTTCGATTCTATGTGGTCTTTAAGACAGGGAGTAAATCTGTGGAACTTTGAAAACATTTCTTCCATTCGCCACAGACCTTCCTCGGTATTGATTTCGCCTGCATCCTGAATGTAGCTAATGTAATTTGCAAGCCTGTAACGCTCGGTGTGGTCGGGACGGTCGTGAGGAGTTGAACCCCACTGAAGTGCGTGGTGAACGGTATATGCTGTACCTGCCTGACCTGAAACACCTCTGATAAAGGCAAGCTGAGGCTCAAGAGAGCTGTCAAGTGTTTCCGCCCCCACCGTCTTAAAGCCTGCCTCAATAAAGGATTTAAACATTACCGTAGGACCTGTGTGACGTGTTGCGGAAAACCTCATGTCAGACAGTCTTTTTATATTGTAGTCGTGTGCCGCCTTGTAATCATAAGGAACATTGTGGGTTCTGTAACGGTAAACCTTTCCGTCCTCGTAAACGCAAGCTGTGGCAGAACGCTCGGTGTGTGTATACTCGGGTCTTTCTCTGAAAATACGCTGTCCCATTTCAATTTCCTGAAGCTGTTCAATTGAATCATAGGTGTTGACACCCCAGTAATAAACAGCACCGTCCCGTTCATGAAGCTGGCGTCCGAGAAAACCTTCCCCGCCAATGACGCTGTCAGGGGCATTGCAGTCCACACCGGGAAGCTCTCTGCCGTCAACCATGAGAGAGTACTTTATGCCAAGCTCATTGAGAACTCTTGCAAAGTCACTCCATAATTGTTCGTCGAAAACTCTCGTACCGCTCCAACGGTAGGTGGGACGCATTGTAACAAGATTTCCAACATTGTTTGACATGTACCAGCATAGGAATTCTTCAAAGCTTTCCTTGTCCTGATGAATGTAAATCATGTCGCCGCTTCCAACGATAACACCGTCCTGCTGTTTTATGCATAAAAGCGGACAGATGCCTGCTTTGGTTTCTCCGTTATAAGTAAAGCAAAAGTCTATATCCGAACCGACAGCGTTTACTTTAAGCTGAACACCGTGAAGCCCTGCTTTGTTAAAAGTGTATTCGTCTTTTCCCGAAAGCTTTCCAGAAGGACACTCGAAGCTGACGGAAAAATTGTCTTTTCTTGTCTTAATCAGAACAGGTAAAGTGCTTCCAACACTGCCTGCAGGTGTTACGGCAACAATTTCAAAGTCTGAGCATGGGCGTTCAATAAGGGAAATTTCATGGAAAGTGTAGGGGAGAACATCATGATAATCTGAAATGTTGGTAATCACAACCTTGTTGTCGCCTTGAGTCAAAATTCCCTGAGGAATTACAATACTCCACTCGCTTGCAACATGGCATCTTTCAAAGACTTCACCGCAGAAAATCTCCTTGCCGTTGATGTTAACAGAAAAGCTCGGCCATTCCTTTTTGGAAATGTTCATGCTTGTCCAGTCGTAATTTTCTCTTGCCGTTGTGGGGGTGGAAAACTCGGGAACAGTGTTCTTGCCGTTACAGGAAAGAACGGGGGACTCGATGTAAATCTTTCCCGTATAGTTGTAACACTCAATCCAATATCCGCACATAACACAACAGTCGTTGTTGATTGTCACCTGTTTTCCTATATATTTCCAGTCGTAGCTGCCGCCGTCAAAATCAATTACTATTCTTTCATCAGGCTCATCTGCGGCATAGAGGGGAGAAACATCTTCTTTTTTGTATCTTATGTCAAGGGCAATGCGAAAATACCCGTCCTTCTCAAAACGAAGATTTTCCGCTCTTGCAGATATACCGAAGTTGAAGGTGTCGCAAATGGGCTTCAGGGGCATATATGCAAGTTTTGGCGGCCAGGGGATGCGTTTGTATATTCTCTTTGTAAGTCCGTCTGCCTTTTGACAGGATAAATCAAGACAGTACTGTGCCTTGTGTGCATTTTCGTTGTCAAGAGCATCTTCGATGCTGTGGTATTTTTTTATGTATTCAGGCTCGGTTTTGAGATGGTAGAATAAAGCCGTATCACCTGTTACAAACAGCTTGTGCTCTTTTGTAAGGTCAAGCTCGCTGCCGCTTAAAATAAACTCGGCACTTTGATTTTTTCTGACGGTAGTTCCTATATCGTCACTGTAAAAATTATAGTACTTTTCAAAGCTCATTTGTACTGCCTCCGTTTTACAGAATTTTCAGGCATTTGTTCAGCTCGCCAAAGCTTTTTGCCCTGTCATTTTCGCATATAAAATAATGAACATCTTTTATATCGTATTGTGTATAAGGAGAACGTGACGGAAACTTTTCACTGTCACAAAGGAATATTTTTTTGTCTGCATTTTTGAGCATTGCACTTCTGACGGCTACCTCTTCACTGTCGCAATCGGAAATTGTGCCGTCCAGTGATAAGGATTTGGTGGAAAAGAACACCATATCTGCATAAATTTTGCCAAAGGTGTTTTGTGCATCCGTACCCACAAGGCAGGATCTGTTCTCGTGGCTGAGATATCCTCCGCTGCAAATAGTTTTAATTGCCGTGGAGCTGAGAAGACTGAGAATTTCAATGTTGTTGGTAACAACCGTAATTCCTTTTTTTTCAATAAGCTCGCTGGCAAGATAAAACGAGGTGGAGGATTGGTCAAGGAATATAATGCTGTTGTCGTGTACAATGTTTAAAGCCTTTTTTGCAATAGCTTTTTTTGCATCAATGTTGTGGTGTACACGCTTGTTAAAGGAAACTACGTTAGAAAAGTTCGTTACAAGCTCAGCACCGCCGTAGGTACGCTTCACAGAGCCTTTTCCTTCAAGTGCGGCAAGGTCACGTCGAATACTTGATTCGCTGGCATACAGCGTTGTGCACAGTTCCTTTACCGTCGCAAAGCCGCCTTTTTCTTTGATAATGTTGAGAATTTCCCGCTCACGTATGTTTTTTAGCATTGTTGACCTCCTTGAAATGAAGGATGTTGACTGTCTTTTCAATGAAAAATGCAAAATTGTCAATATTTTGACCGATTTTTGGTAAAGTGTTGATTTATTCTGACAAACATATTATAATACAGTCAAAGAAAAATGTAAATACTTTTTTGCACGAAAGGAAAAAATTATGGACATTAATAAGATTTTACAGGGCGTTGAATGTAAGTGCGGCAAGACACATACCTGCGATATTGAGTATGTGTATATCGAAAGCGGTGCAATTTCGAGATTTTCAGAGATTTGCACAAAGTATAACAGTATTCTTCTTGTTGCCGATGAAAACACCTACGGTGCAGCAGGCGCAAAGGTTGAAAAGACACTTGAGGGCAAGAAAATTTCAAAGGTTGTTTTCACAGGTAAGACTGTGCTTATTCCCGATGAAAAGGCGATTGAAACGGTTGAGGCAAGACTTGAAGGTGTTGACCTTATAATCGGTATCGGCTCAGGCGTAATTCAGGACCTTTGTAAGTATGTTTCGCATTTCAATAAAATTCCCTACATGGTAGCGGCTACTGCTCCTTCAATGGACGGCTATGCATCCGACGGTGCGGCAATGATTCTTAAGGGCATGAAGGAAACGGTAAAGGCAGGACTTCCAAGAGCAATTGTTGCGGATGTAGATGTTCTGAGGGAAGCTCCCATGGAAATGATTAAATCCGGTTACGGTGATATTATCGGAAAGTATTCCGCACTTAATGACTGGAAGCTCAGCAGAGTGGTTAATGACGAATACTTCTGCGATTACATTTATGACACTACATATCAGATGATTGTCAATACCCTTGATACTGCAAAAGGACTTCTTAAGCGTGACAGTGAGAGTATAAAGGCACTTGCAGAGGCTCTTATGATAGTAGGTATTATGATGAGCTTTGCAGGTTCTTCCCGTCCTGCATCGGGAAGTGAGCATCACCTTTCACACTTCTTTGAAATCGTAGGTATTGTAGAAGATAAGCCATATTTTGCACACGGCATTGACGTTGTTTACTCTACAGTTATTACTGCCCAGATCAGAGAAACAATTCTTAAAAGCACATTCCCCGATAAGCTTTACCGCCTTTCAAAGGAAGAATGTGACGGCAAGGTTAAGTCAATCTATACAAAGGTTGCCGATGGATGCATTGCTCTTCAGGAAAAAATCGGAAACTATGCTGCCGACAGGCTCGGCGTGTATCTCGGTAAAGAAAAGGAAATCAGAGAGGTTCTCAGCGAAATGCCTTCCTCTGAAGAAATTCTCGATATGCTTGCACTTGCAGAAATCGACTTTAGCGAGTTTTATAAGATGTACGGCATAAAGAAGATTGATGATGCAATTCACTATGCAAAGGACTTGAAGGACAGATATACCGTTCTCTGGCTGTACTACGACCTTTTCGGCGATATGGCGAGATTTTCCAAGAAGTTTGACGTGAGCAAAATCAAGGTAATTGCAATGGATCTTGACGGAACTCTTACCCAGCATAAGCAGCACCCCGAAAAGGGAAACGTTGAGGCACTTACAAAGCTTTCCAAAAAGTATAAGCTGCTCATGGCAGGCGCAGGTCAGGTTATGAGAATTTTCAACCAGCTTGAAAAGTTCCCCATTGATATCATCGGTAACTACGGTCTTCAGTACGGCGAGTACGATGAAAAGACATGTGATATAAAGATGATTCGTGATGAAAGCTTTGGCGTAAACCGTGAGGAAGTTGAAAAGAAGGTTACTTACTTCCGTGAAAAATACGGCTTTACAAAGTTTGCAGGTGATAACGTAGAGTACCATCCCTCAGGCTGCTTGACTTTCCCGATACTCGGTACTAAGGCTGTTCAGGAGGATAAGCTTGCCTTTGACCCCGACAGAGCAAAGAGAAGAAGAATTTATGATGAAGTAACCGAAGCCTTCAGCGATTACTGCGTATTTGTTGGCGGTTCTTCATCCTTCGATATGGCTCCAAAGCCCTATAATAAGTTCCATGCACTTGAAATATACTGTAAGGAACATGGACTTACCCACGAAAATGTGGTATATATCGGTGATGACTACGGTCTTGGCGGAAACGATGAATCGGTATTTCTTTCGGATTTCCCGTATCTCACAATTGACGATTACCGCACATTCCCCGAGGTTGTAAAATGTCTGCTTGACTAATACTTTTTTGCCGGCTTCCGTTTGGTTGTCGGCAATTTTTTTGTATAAAAACAGGTAATTTTTATTTATTTTCTATTGTTTTATCAGGCTTTACGTGCTATAATAATATCAACGGTATCGAGCTATATTTTGAAATTTCTGCCACGGAGGCTTGTATGATAGCACATATTCTTGGAGCTTTGGCTGTTATAACTTTTTTTATGAGTTTTCAGCTTAAAACCCGAAGAAATATAATAATTGTAAACCTGACGTCAAGAATGCTGTATATATTGCAGTATATCTGTCTTGGTGCTTTTGAAGGTGCGGTTCTTGATTTTATGGGCTTTATGTTTTCCTTTGTTGCAAAGTATAAAGATAAAAGCTTTATATCAAAGCATTTTCCCGTGATTATCGTTACTGTAGATATTCTTTTGCTGTTGGCTGGCTTTGCAATGTACGAAAATCTTGTCAGTCTGTTCGCAATAGCGGGAATTATACTTGAAATAACGGCACTTTGGCTTACAAAAGAAAAAAACATCAGAATTCTTTCGCTTCTGTCAGCACCATTCTGGCTGGTGTACAACACGGTAAACGGTGCATACGGCTCGTCTGTAGGTAATATTGCTGTGATGGTTTCAATTTCAATCGCCATATACAGACTTGATATAAATAGTGGAAAAGGCGGTACATATCATGGGTAATACTACTTTAAGAATTATGAGCAATAATATCTGGTGGTGCGACGGTAACAGAGAGGCTTGGGAAAGCAAGGGACTTGACTGCTCTGCCGAACATCGTGCAGACGGATTTTACAGAGTATATAATGAATTGATGCCTGATATAATCGGTCTTCAGGAATGCTCTGCACTTATGGCAAAGCATCTTATGACACTGTTTGCCGAGGATAATGCACCTTATGCTTTTTTGTGGGGAAGAGATACGCCAATAGTTTACAGACGTGATAAGCTTGAGCTTGTTGACTCTCAGGTGCTTATTTATCCCGAACAAATTGAAGGCTATGAGGGTGAATTCAATAATGCAAAGACAAAATCCTATTGCATCGGTGTTTTCAGAATTAAGGAAAACGGAAAACTTTTGATTTTTGCAACAACCCATCTTTGGTATAAATCCTCAGACCCTAAATCCAGGGCTTATCAAGCGTATTCAAATGAAGCAAGAACGTACCAACTTAACCTTCTTTGCGATAAGCTGGATGAATTGCAGAAATACTATAACTGTCCGTCAATTATCGTAGGCGACCTTAATACACATTATAATTCACAGGCAATTCAGTCCGTTTTGAAACGTGGCTTTGTCCACGGTCACGATGTCAGTCTAAAACCTGCCGATGATATTACGGGAACTCACTATTGCTTCGGTGACGGTTTTACTGTCGGAATGGACGAGGGCGGCTTTGCAAAGGCTATTGACCATTTGCTTGTCCGAGGTGTCGGTGAAAATGCTGTTAAATGCTATGAAAGATATATATCGGATTATTATATGCCGCTGTCGGATCATTTTCCCTTGTGGATTGACCTTGAAACAGCTTGGTAACTAAAAAGGAGAAATAAAATGCTTAATATTACAGTTGTACAGCCTAAATACTATAGCGGCGATGAGCCTGATAAGGTAATTGCCGAGTTTCTTATGAATGAGCTTGAAAAAGTTCCCGAGGGCGGACTTATAGTGCTTCCCGAATACTCCAACGCAGGAGGCCTCAGTGATGCCGAAAGAGAGCTTGCGGCACTGCCGAGAGCCGAGGTTATGCTTAAAAAAGCAGGTGAAATTGCAAAGGAAAAGAAGGCATATGTTTCAATCAATGTAATCATGAAAAGAAACGGCGAGCTTAAAAACAGCACCTATCTTTTTAATAAAAATGGAGAAACCGCATTTATTTATAATAAACAGCACTTGCCTTTGTCTGAGGTTCGCCTTGGTGTTGCACCCGGTGAAAAGGACGGCAAATGCAGATGTGTATGCGAGGTTGACGGCATAAAGTTTGCGTTTATGACCTGCTATGACGTGTACTTCAATGAGCAGATTGAGTTTATCGCAAAAGCAAAGCCCGACATTATTCTTATCCCGGGTTATCAGCGTGGCGAAAGATGGGATATAATCAGAGCACAGGCAAAGCTGACTGCTTTTCGCTGTAATGCCTTTGTTGCAAGAAGCTCGTATTCCATGGACAGCGACGAAAAGGGCGGCTGCTCTATGATTGTGTCGCCTGAAGGCGTTATCCTTTGTGAAATGGGTAAGGATGTAGGAAGCGTAAATGCCACAGTAGACCCACAGGAAAAGTATATGCGTCAGGCAGGATTTGGTGAAAAGCTGGTACGAAACGATGACTTTATAGCAGACGGACTTTGTCCCGAGGCTTTTGAATGATAACAAATTATGTACACAAAAGCAAATCTTGTAAATGATATAAAAAAGCTTGGCATAAAGCCGACAGACGTTATTTCAAATCATACATCGCTTAAAAGCGTGGGACAAATCGAGACACAAGATAAGACGGGTGCCCAAGTGCTTATTGAGGCTCTTCGGGAATGTGTTCCCAACGGACTTCTTGCCGTGCCTTCACATACATATAAAAATGTTAGAGAAGAGCCTGTCTTTGATATTAGAAATACAATGCCTTGTATTGGTGCTGTTCCCTGTGCCGCAGTAAAAATGGCAAATGAAGCCTATGACAGAGGCGATAAAACGGTAATCCGTTCATACCACTTTACACATTCTTTGGTTGCCTTCGGAAAGGACGCCTATGACTTTACAAAGGACGACAGAAACGCCACCGTTACAATGCCTGAGGAAGGCTGTTACGGCAAGCTTCACAGAATGGGAGCAAAGTTTCTGTTTATCGGCGTCACACTTGCTTGCTTTACCTTCGGGCATTATATCGATGCACGCCACCCGCTGAGCATTCAGCCGACGCCTTTTCCCGTAACGGGCATTGACTATGACGGAACAAAACAGCTAAGGACGGTTACAAGAAGTGTATGTGTGCCGCCTTGCTCAGGTCGAAGTGCCCTTTATGTTCAGTATGAGCCTTTCCTTAAGGAAGCGGGAGCACTTACCTACGGAAAAATCGGTGACGCCGATACAATTGTGTGCGATGCAAAGATAGCTTACGGTGTTATCACACAGCTTCAGGGGAGCGGATTTTGTCTTGAGGAGGAGTAAAATTGAAGTATCGCTTTGTTTGTGAAATGAATGATGACGACTATATTGAATTCAATAAGTATCAAGTCGGATAGTAGCCATGTCGTTCTGTGAGCCAAGGAGTTGCCTT
>JAZNIM010000264.1:0-11383 GCA_045577475.1 Eubacteriales bacterium
GTTATCGGTATCGGCGGTTCATACCTCGGTGCAAGAGCGGCTATCGAGTATATCAAGTCCCCCAACTATAACCTTCTCAAAAAGAATACTCCCGAAATATATTTTATCGGTAATTCCATAAGCCCCGCTGCCCTTTCCGAAACACTTGCACTTTGCGAAGGCAAGGATGTATGCGTAAACGTTATTTCAAAGTCAGGTACTACAACCGAGCCTGCTGTTGCATTCAGAATTTTCCGTGGACTTCTTGAAGAAAAGTACGGCAAGGAGGGTGCAAAGGAAAGAATCTTTGCTACCACTGACAAGGCAAGAGGAACTCTTAAGGAATTCAGCGATGACATGGGTTATGAAACCTTTGTTATTCCCGATGACGTAGGCGGCAGATACTCTGTTCTCACAGCTTGCGGACTTCTTCCCATTGCTGTTGCAGGCTGCGACATTGATGAAATCATGCGTGGTGCAAAGGCGGCATATGATGAGCTGTCTGTTTGCGATATTGAAAAGAACAACGCTTACAAGTATGCGGTAATCAGAAATGCACTTTACAACAAGGGCAAGGCTGTTGAAATTATGGCATGCTATGAGCCTGCTTACCAGTACATGAATGAATGGTGGAAGCAGCTCTTCGGCGAAAGTGAAGGTAAGGACGGCAAGGGTATTTTCCCCGCATCCGTTATTTACTCCACAGACCTTCACTCTCTTGGTCAGATTGTTCAGGAAGGTCAGAGAAACATCTTTGAAACTGTTATTGACATTCAGAAGCAGAATGCAGAAATCATCATCCCCGATGACCCCCAGAACGTTGATAAGCTTAACTTCCTCTCAGGTCATCAGCTTGACGAAGTAAACAAGAAGGCATACCTTGCAACGCTGTTTGCTCATTCCGACGGAAATGTACCCAACATCGTGCTTGAAATTCCTTCAAGAAGCGAATTTGACTACGGCTTTACCGTATACTTCTTTGAGCTTGCATGTGCAGCATCAGGCTACATCCTCGGCGTAAATCCCTTCAACCAGCCCGGCGTTGAAGCTTACAAGAAGAACATGTTTGCACTTCTCGGCAAGCCCGGCGAAGAAAACGAAAAGAGAAGAAAAGAACTCGAAGCCAGAATGTAGTTACTTTCTCTTTCACTGAAAAGAAAAAGTAACCAAAGAGAAAAGATATTCGCACCAAACCAAGAATAGAAAGAGTATTTATCTTAGATACTCGGTTATCCGCCCGTGAGTTAGACAACGACTCACGGGTTTCTTTATTTTTGCAAAAAAAGTAACCAAAAGAATAGAAATTATCACCAACAGAATATAAAAATCCGCCCTGCCGAAAAGGCAGAGCGGAAACTGTTAATTAATCCATAGTATTAAGTTGGAATTATTCAACAATAGTAACAACAATGTTGTCAATCATGAATTCACAGCCTAAATCTCCTGCGGGATTGCAGTAGAATGTGAAGCAGTCCTGTCTGCCACCCTTGTTTGCATCCATGGTTTCAACAATGTATTCGCCTTCAAAGTGTACCCAGCCGTCAGCAGGGGTGATGTCCTTACCAACGATTGAGTTGTGCTCGTAGCCGTTCTGATGACCGTTTGTGGTATCCTGATAACGGAAGTTGCAGGTGAGCTTTGAGGTGATATTTGTGTTTCCTGCAGCATCTGCAACAAGCTTGATGTCAGCAGAAACCTTATACTTGGCACCCGGAATGAAGTTGAAGGGAGTAATGAAGTAGTTCCATGTCTTATTCATGGTGTTGGGCTTTACATGGAACGCCTTGTTGCCGTTATCTTCCGTAACAACATCAAGTGTACCGCCTGTAGCGGAGTACATGCTGATGTCAGCACCTTCAGCGTCACCGTTCACAATTTCACCGGGGAACTTAACGTCATCCTTTTTGAGAAGGGGAAGGGTGGGAGCTTCGTTGCCTGCACCGCTGCCCGTCTTGTAGAACTTGATGTAGTCAATGAAGTACTCGCCGTTTTCAATGTCACCGGGATCGAAGCGGATTGCATTGATTTTTCCTGCCCATTTCTTGCTTGCACCAAGGTCAAGTTTTACAAAGTAGTAGCCTTCGGCATCCTTGGGTGTAGAGTCGCTGTAGTTGTAGGATGCGTTTGCATCAGCGGCATAGCTTGTCATAACCTCGTTCATAAAGAATATCTGAACTCTGTCAGTTTTTGAAGGCTTGATTCTGACAATTGCCATATCGTAGTTGGCACTGTCTTTAAGCTCTTCGGGAAGGTTGAAGCCTACAATTACGTCTTTCTGACCTGCTTCGGCAACAACGTGAAGAATACCGTTTTCAACAGTACCTGTGCTTCTGGTGAAGTTCTTGATAAATCCGTCATCCTCACCCTTGAAGTCCATATCAAATACGAATTCAGCGTCGCCTGCTACAGATTCAAGTGTTGCTGCACCTGTTGCAGGTGTGGAAGGAGTTGCAGGAGTTGCAGGCTTTTCCTGCTGTGTAGTACCTGTTCCGACGCCGTCACGCTTGATAAAGCGGATGTAGTCAACTTCAAAGATACCGTTGTGGTTTGTGGGGTCAAATCTTATAAGGTTGGCAACACCTGTCCAAGCTTCGTTTGTTGTGAAGTCAAACTCTGCTAAAACATAGCCGTCAGCATCGGGTTCTAATGCGGCAAGGTCAACCTTTATGGAATTCTTTTCGCTGAGTGAAGGAGCGTAATTTGTTGCAAAATACATTGATGCAACCTTGCTTTCGCTGCTTCCTTCAACAATGTTGGGAAGGAAGTTGCACTTAAGTCTTACAACAGCCTTGCCGTATTCAAGTGTGTTAAGAGTAATTTCTTTCAGTGAGAACTGGGGGTCATGACCTGTTGATGATGAGTTGGCAGCACCAACTGTAATGATAGCAGTGCCGTCTGCAACAGATACTGTACCGTGACTTATTGACCAACCTTCAAGGTCGTTGGCAATATCAAATTCGTATTCGAACTCAACTCTGCTATCGAGAATTGCACCGTAGTCAATGCCTCTGACAGAAGCCTTAAGACCGCCGTTTATTTCATACTCGATGCCTGCGTTGTCGTAAATAAACTTCATGGGAAGAACAGGCATTGCATCGTAGAGGTAGAAGGGCTTTGCAAGAGCCTTTTCAGCACCGTTAACAAGAGCCTTGTCGCTGCCTACAGTAAATACAAATTCTGTTTCTGTACCTGTCTTGATAAAGAGCTTCTGAGTAAATCTGTTCCACTCGAAGTAGAAGTTGTTTGCTTCGTAGATGCCGTAATCGGGGTCGCCTACAACGTAGAATTCGTTGTCGGTTTCTTCAATGTAGTAAACGGGAGTGTTAAGGTTAACGCCGTCAACAAAGACCTTGCGGTCGTCTTCTACGTCGCCGAGAAGCTCAATCTTCTTAACCTCAACAGAGCCTATTTCTTCAATAAGGTCAAATCTTAAGCAGGTGATAGTACCCATCCAGAAGGGATTGTTGGTAACATCAATAAGATATTCTGTAAATTCGCCTGCGGGAGTGGGAGCAACCTTGTAGGGGAAGCTCTTGTTGCTGTGCCAAGCTTTGTCAAGGTCAGTAATAAAGAATACGTTAGCAGAGCTGTTTACATCGGTACGCATTGTAATTCTTATTGCCTTGATTTCAGAAGCGTTAAGAGTAAGGGTTGCGGGAGTTCTTACAATTGCATCTCTTGCAGCAGCAGTACCGACGAGCATACCGTTTTCAACGCCGATGCTTGCATATCTGTCCTTAGTCCAGCCGTCAAATGTGCCGGGCTGTGAGAAATCCCATGTCTGAAGAACTCTTGTAGGAATTTCGTTCTTTTCAAGAAGCATTGAACGGATAGGAGTACGATTGTCGTTATAGAGCTTTGAAATTCTGTTCTGCTGATTGATTGTGGGAACTACGTCGTCGTGAACAGCGGGAGCATCGGTATAAGCCTTTCTCCATTCGTCTGCATAGCCGAAGCCGTTAAGACCTGAAGGAGCAAGCCAGTGACCTTCACCGTATTCGTTCCAGGTTGCAAGGTAAACCATGTTGCCGGGAATGTTCTGCTTTTCAACGTAGCCGAGATAGTAGTCAAGTACCTGCTTGTGTTCTTCGGGAGTTGCAACAGGTGTACGTTCGTTTCTCCAGCCCATGATGTTTCTGCCCTGAGCTACGGTAGGAACGATGTAAAGGTGGCTGTTCTGCTTCTGAACTTCATTGTAAGCTGCATCGTACTTGTCGAAAAGCCACTGAGGAACAGCAGATTCAGAACCGTAAGCATATGTCATGATACCGTCAGCACCCATGTCGGTGAACTTCTTGATGCTTTCAGCATTGTAGTTACCTGTCTGACAAAGAATGATAATGCCGTCAAAGCCGTAGTTCTTGATGTCTTCTCTCATGAATGTCATAAGCTCTTCACAAGCTTCAACGCTGCCGAAGGTTGTTTCAAGAAGGTCCCTTCTGTAGATGTGAAGAACGGGCTTGTTGTCGATACACAGGTATCTGGGGTCTGTGAAATACCATTCTACCCAGTAGTCCCAGATGTAAGTCTTGAACTGCTCAACAGTCATCTTTGTTGAGGTGAAGCCTGCGTTTTCCCACATGAAGCAGAAGTCAATCATGTCGGAGTACTTGGAGTAGAAGAAGCCGTCGTGCTGGCTGTGTGACAGTCTGGGAGTCTTCTGAGGAGTCTTCCAGGTTGTGTCGCCGCCGTAGTACCAGCAGTACTGGAATGCGTCAACGCCGTGTTCAACCATAAGCTTTGTTTCCCAGTCAGCTGTTTCAGGAATACCTTCATCATAGTAACCCATGAGAGGTGAACACTCATCGTAAGGTGAAACGTAGTCCCAACCGTAGTGTGTACCTTCTCTCCAGAGAGAACATACAGACATGATAACTGTGTTGTCATCGTTCTTGTTTACGGGATTGGGAACAGGACAGTAGTCTGCGTAGTCGTAGATGTTGTAAACCTCAACGTCGTCAACAAGCATATAGCCGTCGGCAGACTTCTTTTCAAACTTGAAGGAAATTTCGCTTATGTCGTCAGCTGTGAGAGCAACATCGCCCTGTACCTTGCCGTTTACATAAAGCTTTGCAGTATTTGCTGCTGTGTCGCCTTCAATGTGGATGCACTGCCATACATGGTTTTTGAATACCTTGGAAAGTGCACCTGCAGAAATTGTTGAATTTGCAAGCTTAACGCTTACGTCACCAACATTGATGTAACCTGTATCTTGTGCATTGGGAAGGAGAACGAAGGTTTCAAATACAAACTTTGTATCAGCCTTGTCAAACTTCTTGGTTACTGTTGTGTTGTCGGTAAGCTTTAAGGTTGCTGTGCCGTTTGCATCAAATCTGCCTGTGAAAACTTCAGCATTTTCAGCCTTTTCCCAGTCGATAGGATAAACGGGAGCAAAGAATTCTTCGTTTACAAGATAGTTCATGTAAATGTGACATTCGGAATATGCAAGAGAAATCTTGTCTTCAACGGTAGTACCCAGAACAATTCTTCTGAATTCGGAAAAATCACCGAAGGTGAAGTCACAAACCTTTGCACCGTCAACTGTGTAGTAACCCTTCTTGTTGTCAAGGTCAATTTCAGCCTTTATGGTGTGCTCGCCCATTTCAGCCTTAACAGTGCCCTTGAATTCGCCTGTAGCACTCTTTGCAGCATAAACGCCGTCCTTGGTAATGAATTCAATAATGCTGTTGCCCTTAGCGTCAGCAAAGTAGAATCTGATACCGTTGCAGTTTTTGCTGTTGATGGTGTATTCGGCACGAAGTGTCATAATACCCTTTGTCTGAGGCTCAATGTCGCGGTTGATAGCGGCATAGCCCTTGTCGGTAGTGTCAACGCTGACAGGCTGAACAATACCTGTTGTAAGTAAAGTCTGGTCGTAGCGGTTGTCATAGTTCCAGCCGGAAGCAAGTCTTTTCTGCTGTCTTGCCTGGCTTGTGAGAGTGTAGTTGTCTACAAGGTAATAAGCTTCCTTCATTTCGGGAAGGGGAGCGAGAGTGCCTGTAACTCTGTTCTCGGGAAGTGCCGCACGGTTAACGATGGCGGAAAACTCACTTCTCTTGATGGGGTTGGTAGGATGGAATGTACCGTAGTCGTCACTACCCATTACAACGCCTGCTTTGTAAAGCATAAGAAGTGTATCTGCATATTCTTCATTTTCATTAACGTCGGGAATAGCAGTTACATCGTTCTTTGCTGCAAAGTGGCTTTCGGGAAGTGCGCCTGCGATAAGTACAGCCATTTCATATCTTCTTACGGTTCTTTTGTAAGAATTGAAGTAGCCGTCCTCAAAAATGCCGTTTTCAAGGGCATAATCGATGTACATGTCGTACCAGTTTTCGCCGTTAACTTCGGGAATTGTCTTGCCGTTGTAGCTTGCGTGTGCACGAGAAGCTACGGTTACGGCTTCGGCAACGGTAAGCGTACCGTTGGGATCAAAGAGTGTGTCTGACTTGCCGTTTACAAAGCCAAGTTCATAAGCGGAAGCCACTTCCTTTGCGTACCACTGATTTTCGGGTACATCTGTGAATGTGCCCTTGTACTCAGTTACCTTCTGGAAGCCTGCCGCAAAGGAACTCATTGCAAGACAAACTGCGAGTAAGGTAAGACAAAGCACAAAAAGCTTTGTGTTTTTTCTCATACCGAAAAAACCTCCTTATAAAATTTTTACAGTATAATTATACCTTATTTTGTGTTTTGTGTCAATATTAATTGCTTTTTTTATTGTACAAAAAAAAAGCTTGAAATTTGTGCATTGTGCTGAACAAAGGTATATACTGATTAATTTCATTATATAACAAGCATCAAAAAATGTAAATTGCATGAGGTAACCGGTTCCCTGTAACAAAATAACATGTCTTATTGTCACAGTCTGTCAAAAATATGTAAATTGAATTAATTACATTTTAATTATACATAAAAACATGATATATTGTTAAAAAAACAAATATAAATATATAAAATAACAACCATTTAAGGTGATGGCATAAATTTATTTCTTGACTTTTTAACGGGTAACATTTATAATCATGATGTTAGAAAGAAGGGCTGTTATGAAAATATTTGACGTTCATATGCATATGTATCAAGAAGGAAATGATGCACAAGAACTTCTCAAGCAAATGGAAAGTGCCGGAATTTACGGAGCGTGCATTTACTCTGCACCACCGAAAAATGAGTCGCCTTTATTGGGTCGTGATTATGACACAAGACTTGAGCAGCTTCTTGATTTTGTTAAAGGATATGAAGAAAGACTTGTTCCTGTTCTGCGAATCCATCCCGATGAAAATAATCTACCTGAAAAGATTAAAAATGCATCTGAAAAAGGCATTCGTGCTTTTAAGATGATATGTACCGATTATTATCCTTACGAAGAAAAGTGCATAAACGTATGCAAGGAAATTGCAAAGACGGGAAAGCCTGTTATTTTCCATTCGGGTGTTCTTTATTCCGATAAAATGAATGTATGTGACTTTAACCGTCCCATGAACTTTGAAAGGCTTTTTGAAGTTGAAGGACTTCGCTTTGCACTTGCACACTGTTCATGGCCGTGGACAGATGAATGTCTTGCACTGTATGGAAGATTTAACTATTATTTAAATAAGTATAGCGGAAAAACCGGTAAAAAGCCTGCCGAAATGTTCATTGACCTTACACCGGGAACGCCTGCGGTTTATAGGAATGAGCTTCTTACCAAGCTTTTCAAATTCTCACAGTGTACCGCTGATAATATTCTTTTCGGCACAGATGCCGTTGTTGAACGGTATCCCGAAAATGATGTACGCGGTTGGATTGACCGCGATACCGTTTGCATGGAGAAATTGGGAGTAAGCAAAGAAAATATTACAAAGTACTTCCATGATAATTTCATGAGGTTTCTCGGTGTTGAAGGATACGAAGTACCCGTTCGTGCCTGGGGATGGAAGTATTATAATCCCGAAGTTAACGGAATTATCGAAAAATGGTATAAAAAGCTTGAGTTTCCAAAGGAATATGACAGAGAGTTCTACAGTGCATTGAAGGAATATACCATATCCGATAACATTTCTATAGATACATATGACCTTGACTGCAAGGACGGAAAACGCAATCTTCTTTCATTCCTGTTTATGTGTGAAGAATTGAGTCAAAAGTACGCAGAAAATGGAATACCCCAAGAAATTATGGTGCATACCGCAAAAGACCTTGTTCTCTGGACAAACGCATGGAGTGATGTGAAAAATGAACTGTACCTCGGAGAACTGAACTGGCTGTGCAGACATTTCAAAATGAAGCTGTTCCGTCTTGGAAACCTTGAATATATAATAAAAGAATCCCCCTTTGATTTTGCACAGTACGGCATAAAAAAGGGAGATACTCTTATTGATGTTCACATACCCAACGATGCAAAATTCACCCCCGAACTGTGTGATGAATCATTCAGATATGCGAAAAAATTCTTTTCGGAATACTATCCGGAATATAAGCTTGATTTCTTTACCTGTGCGTCATGGCTTCTTGACAGAGAGCTTGATAAGCTTTTGCCCGAAACAAGTAATATAATCAAATTCGGCAGACGCTTTACGGTAGTTGACGAAGAAACACATGAATCTTTTGGGTCTTTACGTTATGTATTCAAATGGAATACGAACAGGCTGAATATTAAAAATGCCGTGTGTACATCGGGCTTTTCCGAAAGGCTTAAAAAGCACGTGCTTTCGGGAGAAAAGCTGTATAGCGTTACTGGTGTGTTCTCAGTTGATGAAATCTGAAATAAGACACGGAAAGGCGGTAAGTACATGTCACAAAGCAAAAGCATCCTTTTCAGAAAAATATGTCGATTAATAATGGTTTTTTTAATAGCCTGCATAATCGGCTGGTGCTATGAAATGCTGTTTTACCGCATTGACAGAGGTATGTTTATTAAGCGTGGACAGGGTATAGGGCCGTTTCTTCCGATATACGGCTTTGGTGCTTTGGCGATACTTGTTGTTTGTTCTCGGTTAAAAAAGAAGCCGGCGTTGGTTTTCTTGGGAGCAGTTGCGGTTACCGGTGTAATAGAATTAGTGGTTGGCTGGCTTCTTTATACCCTTTGCGGAGGACTTAGGCTTTGGGACTATAATACCGAAATTTGGAACTTTGGCAACATTGGCGGCTTTGTATGCCTGCGCTCGGTTGCGGTGTTCGGCTTTGCGGCATTGTTTCTTGTATACATGCTTGAACCGATAATTAAAAAACTTGTAAATATGGCAAGCGAAAAAATGCTTTTGTCCTTTTTGATACCGATTTTTATAATTGTCGGCGTTGATATTGCAATCGGATACATAATTAAGCCGTTTGTTTATGTTTTAGGTTAGTGGAGATAATAATGCACAGAATACTTTTTATATGTCACGGCAACATCTGTCGTTCACCAATGGCTGAGTTTATTATGAAAGACCTTGTAAAAAAGCTAGGCAGGCATAAGGAGTTTGTAATAGCCTCCTGTGCCACAAGCTCCGAAGAAATATGGAATGGTGTGGGAAATCCCGTGTATCCTCCTGCAAGAAAAATACTTAATGAACACGGTATAAGCTGTGAAGGCAAACGTGCCGTAAGACTGCAAAAGAGCGATTATGACAAATATGATTTGCTTATATGCATGGACTCAAATAATGTGAGAAATGCAATGAGAATTATTGAAGGCGACCCAAAGGGAAAGCTGTCAAAGCTCATGAGCCATGCGGGAAAGGATGCCGATGTTTCAGACCCTTGGTATACAGACGATTTTGAAACTGCGTACAACGATATTCTTGAAGGCTGCATGGCATTAATTGAAAAACTGAAATAAAAAAAGAAGGATTGTGGTTATAAATGTAATCACAATCCTTTTGTATATTTAATTGTCGTTAAGATAATCTGCAATTGCCTTTTCCGCATCCAGCACATCCTTGATAAAGCTCTGTGCAGGAACACGCAGTGCACCGTTCCCGAGAATTATCATCTGTTCGGGACCGTCGCTTGTGGCAACTCTTACAATGTGGTTTTTGGAAAGCTTGTGGGAAACCTTTTCAATGTAGGTGTCGGCAGTTTCCGCTTCCTTGGTGTAAACTACCTTGATGTTGCGGAAGTTTTCCACACTTCCCGGATTTTTGTGTACCTTGTATGCATCAAATACAAGAATTATTTCAAGCTCGGAAAAACCCTGATAATTGCAAAGCCGTTCAATAAGCGAGTTTCTTGCATATTCAAGCTTGTTTGCTGCCATATCCTTGTACTCATCCCAGGCAAAAATAATGTTGTAGCCGTCGATAAGTAAATACTCAGGACCATCAGGCATAGGTTTAGGTGTCTGCTTGGGAGGCTTTTTTTGTAAATCCTTGCCAACAGATGGATTGTACTTGACTTTTTCCTCCTCGTCACGGCGGCGGATTTTTCCGTAGGTGCGTTCAAAAATCTCCATAAGCTCCTTGTCGGTGGCAGCAGCTGCACAAAAGGAAGCGGCTCTGCGTTTCAGCTCCTTTTTCTGTTCAAGCTCATCCTTGTCAACCGAAAATACGCTTGGCAGATGCATGTAGCCTTCAACATCACTCCACCGTACAAATACCGCCGCACCCGAAGCGCAGAAAATAGAGTCGGGACTGTTGTCAAGGTCAGCTTCGGGATTGTACCCTTTTTCTGCAATAACCCTGTCGCTGTCGTGGCAGATATCGTACCCTTTGAGAGAAAGAGCAATTCTGCCTTTGCCGTGGCTGAAATCCGAAAGCGTGGAAGGATAGGAACGCATTTCGCCGACGGGACAAGTGCCCGAAAGGGTGCTTTCAACACCGTCTGTTTCGGGAACGCCCATTGTACCGCCCATGCTCTGAACGTCTGTCATGACTCTGCCGATGTTCTCGGCAGGAACGGTTATTTCATAGTTGTACCACGGTTCAAGAAGCAGGCTTTTTGCACGCATAAGACCGTGGCGTACTGCTCTGTAGGTTGCCTCTCTGAAGTCGCCTCCCTCAGTGTGCTTTTTGTGAGCACGACCCGAAACAAGGGTGATTTTCATGTCGGTGATAGGTGAGCCTGTAAGAACACCTAAATGTGTCTTTTCTTCAAGATGTGACAGAATAAGACGCTGCCAGTTTTTGTCAAGCTCATCCGTGTCGCAGTCGGAACTGAAAATAAGACCTGTGCCTCGTTCCCCTTTTTCAAGTAAAAGATGAACCTCGGAATAGTGGCGCAGCGGCTCGTAATGTCCCACGCCTTCGCTTACCGAGTCAACCGTTTCCATGTATAAAATGCTTCCCGCACCGAATTCAACGTCAATTCCGAAGCGGCTTTTTATCTGATGCTTTATTATCTCAAGCTGTATTTCCCCCATAAGTAGCAGGTGGATTTCCTGTAACGGCTCGTTGAAGGTGACACGTAATGTTGGGTCTTCCGCTTCAAGAATACGGATTTT
>JAZNIM010000265.1:0-5397 GCA_045577475.1 Eubacteriales bacterium
TTTCCCTTGCTTATCGGCGAGAGAATCAATCCTACGGGCAAGAAGAAGCTCAAGGAAGCTCTCAAAAGCTGTGATATGAACTATATTCTCTCGGAAGCCGTAAGCCAGGCGGAAAAGGGAGTTCACATACTTGACGTAAACGTGGGACTTCCCGAAATTGACGAGGCGGCAATGATGGAAAAGGCTGTTTTTGAAATTCAATCGGTAACAGACCTTCCACTCCAGCTTGACTCATCAGACCCCAAGGTGCTTGAACGTGCGATGAGAATATACAACGGCAAGCCTCTTATCAATTCCGTCAACGGCAAGGACGAAAGCATGGATGCTGTTTTTCCTCTTGTAAAGAAGTACGGCGGTGCGGTTATTGCCCTGACTCTTGATGAAAACGGTATTCCAGAAACTGCCGAAAAAAGAGCGGCGGTTGCACAAAGAATAGTAAACAGGGCAAAAGAATACGGCATTGACAAGAAGGACATTATCGCAGACCCTCTCGCTCTAACCGTATCCTCCGACTCGGATTCCGCAAAAGTCACTCTTGATGCCATAAAGCTTATAAGAAACATGGGAATATATACAAGTCTTGGTGTTTCCAACATTTCCTTCGGTCTTCCCATACGTGAAAAAATAAATTCTGCCTTCTTTACCATGGCACTTCAGAGCGGACTTAACCTTGCCATCATGAATCCCTTCAGCGTCGGGATGACGGATGCTTATTATGCATATCTTGCACTGTCGGGCAAAGACGAGGCTTGCAAAAAATACATTGAATATGCACAGAGCTTTGACACATCCTCCGCAATCCCCGTTCAGACTAAGGACGACACAAAAGATCTCACACAGCTTATCATAAACGGCATGCGTGACGAAGCAAAAAACGAAGCGGTCCGTCTTTGCGTGGCAAACCAAGCTCCCCTTGACATAATAAACGGAAAAATCATTCCTGCATTAAACAAAATCGGCGGTGATTTTGAATCGGGAAAGGCGTTTCTGCCTCAGCTTCTCATGAGTGCAGAGGCTGCAAGCGGTGCTTTTGAGGTAATCAAGGAAAAGCTGCCGAAAAAGGATTCCGACAGCAACAGGTCTGTTGTTCTTGCTACCGTCAAGGGAGATATTCACGACATCGGCAAAAACATCGTAAAGGTACTTCTTGAAAGCTACGGCTTTAAGGTATACGACCTTGGCAGAGATGTTTCAAAAGAAGCCGTTCTTGAAGCGGTTAAAACAAGCGGATGCCGCCTTGTGGGACTTTCCGCACTTATGACCACCACCGTTCCCGCAATGGAGGAAACGATTGCAATTTTACATGAAAACGTCCCCGATTGCAAAATAATGGTGGGCGGTGCTGTTCTTACAGAGGAATATGCAAAAATGATACATGCTGACTTTTACGCAAAGGACGGCATGGATGGCGTAAAGATTGCCGAAAAATTCTACTCGGAGGTGTAAACAAATGAAGGATTTACTCTCAAAGGTTGACCACACACTGCTTACTGTGGGATGTACATGGGATGAAATAAAAAACATATGCGACGAGGCTGTGGAATATTCCACCGCATCCGTATGTATTCCTCCCTGCTATGTGAAACAGGCAAAGGAATACCTTGAAGGCACATCGGTGAAGGTTTGCACCGTTATCGGCTTTCCCAACGGCTACAACTCCACGGATGCAAAGGTATTTGAAACAAAACTGGCACTGACAGACGGTGCAGACGAGATTGACATGGTTATAAACGTAGGCTATGTCAAGGAAAAGAATTATGATGCAGTGCTGAAGGAAATAGTAAAAATAAAAGAAGCCTGCGATGAATTTCAAGAATACGGTGGCAAAAAGCTGTTAAAAGTAATTATAGAAACCTGTCTTCTCACAGAAGAAGAAAAAATCAAGATGTGCTCGGTCGTATCTCAGTCGGGTGCAGATTTTATCAAGACAAGCACAGGCTTTTCAAAGGGCGGCGCAACCAAAGAGGACGTGAAGCTCATGTGTGAAAATGTGCTCTCTCACGTTAAAGTCAAGGCAGCAGGCGGTATTTCAAGTCTTGAGGATGCCAAAGAATTTATTAGTCTTGGTGCACAAAGACTGGGCACAAGCAAGGTTGTAAAAATTCTCAAAAACGAAAAGATAAAGGGTGATTATTAATGGCAACACCTCACATTAATGCAAATATAGGCGATTTTGCAAAAACCGTCCTTATGCCCGGCGACCCTCTCAGGTCAAAATTCATTGCAGAAAATTTCCTTTCTGACATCCGTCTTGTGAACAACGTCCGCGGTGTTCAAGGATATACGGGACTCTACAAAGGCATGCCCGTTTCTGTTATGGCAAGCGGTATGGGAATGCCCTCCATCGGCATTTATTCCTACGAGCTGTACAGCTTTTTCGGCGTTGAAAACATAATACGTGTGGGTACGGCAGGAGGAATAAGCGAAAAGGTAAAAATCAAGGACATAATTCTCGGCATGGGTGCATGTACCGACACAAATTTTGCTTCCCAGTACGGTGTAAACGGAAATCTTTGTCCTACGGCTGATTTTACACTTCTTAAAACAGCCTACGACAAGGCATGTGAGCTTGGTTTTGTAAATGACGGAAAAGTGCATGTGGGCAACATATATTCCACCGATATCTTTTACAACGACGACAAAAACACCACATCAAATCAGGCTAAAATGGGAACCTTAGGGGTTGAAATGGAGGCGGCAGCACTGTATCTTACCGCTCTTCGTCTTGGCAAAAGAGCACTTGCAATCTGCACCGTTTCGGACCATCTCATAACAGGGGAATGTACCTCTGCCGAGGAAAGGCAGACCACCTTCACGGATATGATGACGCTGTCCCTTGAAACTGCAATATCCCTGTAACGGTAAAAGGAGAATCCATGAAAAGAGTATTTATTACGGTTCTTGACTCTACGGGTATAGGAGCTCTTCCCGACAGTCATCTTTACGGCGACGAAGGCTCAAACACCCTTAAAAGCTGTTTTGACACGGGACTGTTGGACGTTCCCGTATTAAAGAGTCTTGGACTTTTCAACATTGAAGGCAATGCTTACGGCGGAGAAACGCCAACTCCCTTGGGATGCTTTGGCAGAGCCGCCGAAAAATCCCGCGGTAAGGACACCATAACAGGTCATTGGGAAATTATGGGACTTATCACAAACACTCCCTTCAACACCTATCCCAACGGTTTTCCAAAGGAAACCATTGACTTGTTTTCAAAGGCTGTTGGCAGAGGAGTAATCTGCAATGCACCCTATTCGGGAACGCAGGTTATAAAGGACTTCGGAAACCGGCATATTGAAACAGGGGATTTAATCGTATACACATCTGCCGACAGCGTTTTTCAGATAGCGGCGCACGAGGATGTAGTTCCGCTTGAAACTCTTTACGGCTACTGCAAAATTGCAAGAGAGCTGATACCCGACATCGGCAGAATCATCGCCCGTCCCTTTACGGGAAAGGACGGCAATTTTACACGTACTCCAAACCGCCGTGACTTTGCAGTTGAACCAAGCGGAAAAACCTTTCTTGAGGACATAAAGGACGAAGGTCTGTCTGTTATTTCCATAGGCAAAATAAACGACATTTTCACGGGCAGAGGAATAACAACACATCTTGATTCCCACGGAAACAAGGAATGCATGGAAAAATTCTTTGAAGCACTCGACATGGATTTTGAAGGCTTATGCTTTATTAATCTTGTAGACTTTGACAGCGTGTACGGTCACAGAAACGATGCGCAAGGGTATGCAAAGGCTCTCAACGAATTTGACGGACAGTTAAAAACGGTTCTCGAAAAGCTGAGGGAGGACGACCTTCTCATAATCACCGCCGACCACGGCTGTGACCCCGGCTTTGTAACCACCGACCACACCCGTGAATACGTTCCCGTAATATGCTGCGGCAGCAATATAAGGCGGGGTGTAAATCTCGGCACACTTGACGGCTTTGGCTGTATCGGAAGGACGGCGGCGGAATATCTGGGTGTGTCTGTACAAAACAGTGCAAAAAGCTTTTTGGACGAAATAATGAGGTAGTTATGATACAAAAACTGCGTGAAAAAGCAATAGAGGCAATGGAAAAAGCCTACAGTCCGTACTCAGGCTTCAAGGTAGGTGCGGCACTTTTATGCAAAGACGGAGAAATATACACAGGCTGCAACATTGAAAACAGTGCATTTTCTCCCACAATATGTGCCGAACGCTGTGCCGTTGCAAAAGCGGTAAGCGAAGGCAAAACAGACTTCTCTGCCATTGCGGTATGCGGTGGAAAAGACGGCATTCTTACAGACAATCAAACACCTCCCTGCGGTGTATGCAGGCAGGTTTTATCGGAGTTCTGCGACGGTGATTTTGAAGTATACCTCATAATAAAAAACGGCACAAAAAAATACACCCTCTCCCAGCTTTTACCTTACGGCTTTAGGCTTTAAAAGGAGGTGCACATCATGGATATGTATTCAATAATTCATAAAAAACGTCTTGGCGAAGAACTCAGTGAACAAGAAATCAGCTTTTTTGTCAAAGGCTACACCGACGGCAGTATTCCCGACTATCAGGCTTCGGCTCTTACAATGGCAATAATGTTTGTGGGCATGACAGACAGCGAAACCGCACTTCTCACAAAGCATATGGCAAAGTCCGGGGACTGTATAGATTTGTCGGCTTTCGGCAATCTTTCCTGTGACAAGCATTCAAGCGGAGGAGTGGGTGACAAAACAACCCTTATTGTTGCTCCCATTGTTGCAGCTCTTGGCGGAATTGTGGCAAAAATGTCAGGCAGAGGTCTTGGTCACACGGGAGGAACTGTTGACAAGTTAGAGTCAATTCCCGGCTACAGAACGGTTCTTTCTCCCGAGGAATTTATGTCGGTTTCAAAAAACACGGGACTTTGTGTTATCGGTCAAAGCGGAAATCTTGCACCCTGCGACAAAAAGCTGTATGCACTTCGTGACGTTACGGCAACGGTGGATTCAATTCCCCTTATCGTTTCCAGCATCATGAGCAAAAAGCTTGCGGCAGGCTCAAAGAACATCATGCTTGACGTAAAATGCGGAAGCGGTGCGTTTATGAAAACCAAAGAGGATGCCGAAAAATTAGCTCGCGGCATGGTGGAAATCGGCAAGAGAAACGGCAGAAACGTATCGGCTCTTGTTACAAACATGGATGTACCCCTAGGAAGTGCCATCGGCAACAGCCTTGAAGTAATTGAAGCTATAAACGTGCTTAAAGGCAATGTCAAGGGTGATATTTTTGAAGTATCCGTAAGCCTTGCTGCGGGACTTGTTGCAAGCCTTAAAGGCATATCAAGGGAAGAAGCAAAGGCGATGTGCGTAAAAGCCGTACAAGACGGCAGTGCCTACAGAAAATTCAAGGAATGGATATCGGCACAGGGCGGAAA
>JAZNIM010000266.1:0-3858 GCA_045577475.1 Eubacteriales bacterium
TAACTATATTGCATACGGAGGTTTTTTATGGAGCCGCATGATTACACAGTTTCAAGAATAGAGGGAGAATACTGCTACTTAAAGGAGGTGCAGTCGGGTGAAGAAATTTTCATTGCCCTTGCACTTTTGCCTCCCAACATAGATATAGGCACAAAAATTCACGGTGAAATGTTTCAGTACACCATCATTGAATAGGAGAAAAAAACATGGATTTTTCAAGACTTGACAAATTTTTACAGGAACATCTTTGGTACTACGGTCTTCACGGCTGTGACGTGGGTGTGGTTTACAAAGGAGAAACAGTATACAGAAAAGGCTTCGGCGTAAGCGACGACATCACAGGCAAAAAGATTGACGGCAGCGAAATGTATTATATCTTTTCCGCATCAAAGCCTATCACCTGTGCAGGGGCTCTGCGCCTTGTTGAAAGAGGTCTTCTTGACCTTGATGCACCCGTAAGCAACTACATCCCGCAATACAAAAACATAAAAGTGAGAACAGCCAACGGCGAAGCTCCTGCAAAGAACGTTATGACTATAAAGAATCTTTTCACCATGACAGCAGGCTTCAACTATGATCTTGGAAGTTTACAGATAAAGGCTCTGCGTGAAAAGAAACCCGATTTCACGTCTTACGATTTAGCGGTGGCTCTTGCGGAATTCCCTCTCTGTTTTGAACCTGGCACAGCATACCAGTACAGTCTTTGCCACGATGTACTTGCAGGGGTTGTTGAAAAAATAACGGGAATGAGATTTTCCGAGTATCAGAAAAAGAACATCTTCGAGCCTCTTGGCATGAGCAAGTCATTCTTCCATCCCGAAGACTGTCCTTATGACAACTTTGCAGCACAGTATTTATACAACGGCGACAGAAAAGCAAGCGACAGACGTGACCTTGCCTGCCCTTACATTCTCTCCCCAAAGCACGACAGCGGCGGAGCAGGCATGATTTGCTGTACCGACGACTATCTTAAATTCCTCAGTGCAATGAGCCTTGGCGGTACATCAAAGGAAGGCTACAAGCTTCTTGAAAGAGAAACTGTTGACCTTATGCGAAAAAATCACCTTTCCAAAGAGCTTGAACGCACCTTTACAAGACGTACCATCGGCTACAGCTACGGTCTTGGCGTAAGAACCCTTGTTGACAAGGAAGCCATGAACGCAAAAAGTCCCATCGGCGAATTCGGATGGGATGGTGCAGCCTGCGCCTATCTTTTGATTGACCCTGAAAAACAGGTTGGTGTTTACTATGCACAGAATACTCTTGGCTGCGGACCTATGTACATATTGGGACACGGCACAATAAGAGACCTCACTTACGAAGCTCTCGGTCTGTAATACATTCACGCTACCGCTTCATCATCTTTTTCGGAGAAGTTCCAAAGTGCCTTTTGAAGACTTTGAGAAAATAATTGTAATCGGAAAAACCTGTTTTTACAGCTATTTCGTTCACTGTAAGCTTTGAATTCATAACAAGCTGTCTTGCTTTTTCAAGACGCCGTTTTTTCACAAATGCCGCTATTCCTTCGCCGTAATACGAATTCATTACCGCATAAAGAGAAGTACGGCTGATGTTGAAGTGACGGCAAAGAGACGATACGTCAAGGCTTTCGGAGATATTTTCGTCAATGTATTTTTCTATTTTCTTTACAAGCACCTCGCCCGACGGACGGACAAGCTCTTTTATAAGCACGTATTTTGCACAGGCATCAAGAATATTTGCCGCCGCTTTGAACTGACGGGTGCTTTTGGATTTTATCTTCTCAATATGTTCAAGATACTTTTCCGATATACAGCCATAGCTTTCTACAATATCCGCAAGTCTTTTTGACACGGTGTCCTTTTCTTTGCTGTCGGCAACCTGACCGAACATCATATATCCGATGATTCTGCCGTTTTCCGTAAGCGGTGCTGTCGCTTCGCAAAGACCTGCGTGGCATTTTGAAATGTACAAAGACTTGGTTTTTCTGCACACATCAAAACTGCAGGCATCACTGTTCTTGCATTTACAGTCGAAATCCTCGTTTTTTCTCATGCAGTCGCAGAAATTTTCTACTTCCGAACGGTATTTTATAAGCTGATTGAAATTTTCATCAAAAAGTGCAAGCCTCATGCCTGTCAGTATATAAAAGTCTTCCATCAGCTCGCTCAACTGCTTTTCGTTGTATAATAACGGCAAAAAAATACACCTCTTTGTACGAAATTACCACTTTTTGTATTGTTTTGACTATTATTTTACCATCCTTTATGTTAAAATGCAAGTGTAAATTTCTTTCAACATCAAGGAGGAACAGAATATGAAAAAGCAGACATTTGCACTTTATTTCGGAAACAGAGGATTTTTCCCTGAAAGTCTTATTGGCACAGCAAGAGAAGAACTGGTAAAAGCAGTAACAGATGCAGGCTATGACTATATAATAGCTCCTGCCGACATGACACGTTACGGTGCCGTTGAAACAAGACAGGAAGGCTGGAAGTATGCCGAATGGTTAAAGAGCCACGAGGGCGAATATGACGGCGTTATCATGTCTCTTCCCAACTTCAGCGACGAAAACGGTGCAGTTGCGGCAGTACGTGATGCAGGAACACCAATTTTTATTCAGGCATATCCCGATGAAATCGGCAAAATGGATTTTGAACACAGACGTGACTCCTACTGCGGAAAATTCTCAATTGAAGATGTTTTCCATCAGTACGGAATCAAGTTTACCGTTCTTGAGCCTCACGTTGTGCATCCGCTTACCCCCGAATTTACTCAGAATCTTCATGACTTTGCGGCAATATGCCGTGTTGTCAACGGTATGAAGAGAATGAGCATAGGTGTACTCGGTGCAAGAACAAGTAAATTCAAGACAGTAAGATACGATGAAATAACCCTTGAAAAGTACGGCATCACCTGTGAAACCTTTGACCTTTCAGACCTTTTCCGGAGAGTTGAACAGTATAAGGATGACGATAAAAAGGTGCTTGACAGAGCGGCACACCTTGAAAACTACACCGATTTTTCATGTGTTCCCAAGGATAAGCTTTCAACACTTGCAAAGGTGTCGGTGGTTATTGATGACTACATAGAGGAATTCAGACTTGACTGTATTGCCCTTCGCTGTTGGGAAGAAATGCAGACGGTTCTCGGAGTTGCTCCTTGCGTACTTCTTTCGGAACTTAACGACAGAGGAATTGTTGCTTCCTGCGAAATTGACCTTTGCTCGGCAATCAATATGTATTCCATGCAGCTTGCTTCAGAAAAGCCTACAGCTTGTCTTGACTGGAACAACAACTACGGTGATGACCCCAACAAGGTTATTCTTTTCCATTGTGGCTCAACGGCACAGTCACTTATGACGGGAAAAGGAAAGGTAACAGACCACAAGATGTTTGCAAAAGGCTGTCCCGGATGCGGATGGGGTGCAAACGAAGGCAGAATCGATGCCTTTGATATGACCTTCTCAAACTGTAAGACAGAAGACGGAAAGCTCACTTTCTATGTTGACGAAGGAAGATTTACGGGTGAAGAAATCGAACCCGAATTCTTCGGTTGCGGAGGCGTTGCAGTAATTGACGACTTGCAGAGAAAACTTATAAAGCTCGGCAGAGAGGGTTACAGACATCACACTGCAATCGGTGTGGGACATATGGCAAAGGTTTTGCGTGAAGCATTTATATACTATCTCGGCTATGATGTAATTGATTTATAAATAAAACTTAAGGAGAAATTTCTATGATTTACCTCGGCGGACTTGACGTTGGTACAACAGGCTGTAAAATCAGCGTGTACGACGACAAAGGAAATTATATCTCAAACTACTACTGCGAATACGAATCAAAGCGTGATTCAGAGGGTCACGAGATTGACTGCAGT
>JAZNIM010000267.1:0-3835 GCA_045577475.1 Eubacteriales bacterium
AAAATGTTGTTTCAAGCTTTACCGTTTTTCCGCTTTCGATAGCTTCGGGAATCTTGCACATGATTTCAAGAACGTGTCTTGCGTGTTCGGGACTGAGAACAGGCTGTTTGTCGCCTTCAATTGCTCTTACAAGGTCACGCAGACAACAGCACTGGCTTGTCAGTCTTTCGGGAGGACTTACCCAGCTTTCGGGAGTGACCCAACCACGAAGACCAAGCTCGGGAGAGTCTATGTATACGTCGGGAACAGGATTCTGCATGTAAGGTCTTACAAAGGAAATAGTTCCCTTCTCACCGAAAATTTCAAGCTGAGGTGAACGGCTTGCCTTCTGTGAAAAGCCTGTGTCAACAAGCGCCATTTTGCCTTCACCGTAATCAAGGGTGATGATGTACTGGTCGGGAAGAAGGTCGGTCTTTATTTTTTTGCCGTCATATGCACCTGAACGCACCGTTCTTACGGGAGTTGTAACCTTCGCCATACATGAAAATGCCTTTGCAGGACCGAAAAGACTTGTAACAATCTGAAGTCCGTGAACGCCCATGTCAACAAGTGCACCTGCACCGGGTTCAAAGAACCACGACGGGTCTGCATCACGGTACTGAAAATATTCGGGGCCGCCATGGGAAAGATTACACTTTGCATAGTATGCGTTGCCGATTGCACCGTCTGCCATAATCTGCTTTGCAATGTTAAGGTCATAACGCATGGGGTGAATGGGAGCACATACAAATTTTACCCCCATCTTCTTTGCAAGTTCAATCTGCTCTGTAAGAAGTTCCACCGTGGGAGCTGCAGGCTTCTGGGACACAAGATGCTTTCCCGCACCGAGAATTGCCATGTTGATTTCGTGATGTGCCTGAATTGACGCAGCGTCAATGGCAATGTCAAAATCGCACTTTTCCAAAAGCTCATAAACACTCTTGTAGTGATTTTCTATTCCGTATTTTTCGCAGGCTTCAATCGCTCTTTCTTCAACAATGTCCACCGCTGCAACACACTTTGCATGTGTTTCCTTTGAGATAAAATTGAAATACTGTGCATTAGCAAAACAGCCACAGCCGATTACCGCTACTTTATACACTTTCTTTTCCATACCATATAACTCCTTTATACTGTATTTTTGCTTTACTATTGACATTTTAGCATTATGTGTTAAAATAGTAAATGAACAATATGCTCAAAAGTGTGCACTATATTAACATAAAAGGACTGCTTAAAAATGTTTTACAGCGTTGAACTGTCTGAATTTCCCGTCATCACCCGATATTATTCGGTAACAAGAAACACTGTCTGGGGTGTGAACACCAACGAAAACATCCTCATTCTCATAACAAAAGGAAGATGCCGTTTTTCCGTGGACACAGAAGAATTTGTGGCAAATACAAATGATGCCGTTTTCATACCTGCCAACCACTCATATACAAGAAGTGCCGTTGAAAATGAACTTTGCTCCATGATTTACATTCACTTTTACACAAAAAAAGAAGCAAAACTTCTTGAAGACTCAGCCCTCTCGGAAAGTCTTGCTCTTGAAAAACAGCGTCTTGACAGCCTTCTTCTTTCGGATACCACTTTAAAGGACTGTCCATCAACTGTATATCTTCAGGTGCTTAACCATATTGAAGACACTGCAAAAACCGACGGCTATTTAAAGGACATAAATCTGTTTTCCGTCAGCCGTGAGTTTACCTGTCTTCTTCAGTCGGACATTGCTCTTTGCGGAATTCTCGCCTATCTTTCACTTCTTACGGTAAACCACTTCAGAAGCAGTTATGACACAACTTCAAAGCTTGAATTTCCCGCAAATCTGAAAAAGGCAATCGGATATATACGCAAAAACCATTCACATCACATAACCCTTGACGAACTTGCCCTTTACTGCAACGTGTCAAAACAGCAGATTATACGATACTTCAAAAGCACTTTCGGCACAACTCCCATAAACTACATCCTTGAATACAAAATTTCAAAAGCAAAAGAATATATGCTTTTTCAGTCTCATCTTTCCGTCAAAGAAATTGCCCTTGAACTGGGTTTTGACAATCAGCACTACTTTTCAAGAATTTTCAAGAAAATAACAGGAGAAACGCCCTCGGAGTATAAATACCGTATCAAGCACTATGTTCCTCCAAAGGAAGAAGAATAAAAGTCTACTTTAATTTGCAGTATTGCGGTATTGCATACAGGTGGTTTCTCGGCTATGCTTTGCATATACCATGCAGACAGAAACAATTGAGGTAGTATTTGAAGATGCGAAAGAGAAGCATACAATGCTATGTACTCAATATCGAATCTTGGATCAAGTCACTAAATAGGTCAAACCTTAGTTTGCTACCATGAACCTCAAAAAACATGCAATTCATAGATTCTGTGAGCATTTGATTTCTCATTTTTTACACGTTTTACATTTTAGAGCATCATTTAGGTGCTGTAGCAAAACAAATGTTACAGCACCAATATTTAAACATAATCTACAATTTTTGTGGGGGTCGATGCCCACATCGAACCGATTTTTTGCTCAAAATGCGAATTTTACTACAGCCATTTTTACTACAGTTTGAAGTTCCCGAATCGGGAGCTTTTTGCTATTTACTTTGTAATTGACTCAGCCACAGGTGAAAGTGCACTTCCTGTATCAAAAACAAATGCTTTGATAAATGTGATTTTTCCTTCGGTATTATTTACAGGCTGAGTAAGTGTATCATATTCGCCGATGCCTGCTTCGGATACCTTACAGTAAGTATTGAGAAGAACACCATTTACATCATATGTACAAAGAAGAAAAAGTGTATTGTTTGCATGGCTGTTATTCTTGACCTTCATTTCGATATTGATGTTATCTGCAGGAATATCGTCCAAGTCATCATTTTCTGCAATAAATACTCTTATTTTTTCGATTGTGCAAGGAGCTGTAAACGATTCATCGGAGGAATCTTCATACGCAAGTACAAATAATACCACATCAGCTTCATCCTCTTCAGGATTGTTCATTACAACATAGTTAATAGCAGAATATCTGTTATCAGCCACAAATGTATCAATTACATCAGAATAATTTACAAGATTATAAGTATCCTTTGAAGAATCATATCCCCAATAGAAAACAAGTGCGTTTTCAGCAAAAGAAACATTGCCTGTAATATTTGCATTTACAAGACTGTATATATCTTTTTTATCTTCAACAGCCTGAAATTCAACATTCATATCGCCTGTTGCCACAAACATAGCATCTACTCCTTTTCTTCTCCTCTTCTTCTGAAAAGAAAGAGAAGAGATAGAGGAAAAAGTCAAGAATAGAGCCATTTCTTCTACTTCCCGAAAAGATAGAGAAGAGAAAAAGAAATGGGATAAAGGTTTTCCTTTTCATTTTTTCTTCTTGTAAAAGAAGAAGGAATGGAAATGAGAAGGAAAGAGAATTCTTTCCTTCGGCTCCTTTTCTACGGGAGTGGAAAAGGAGGGGAAAACCGGAACCTAAACTTGATTCTGCGAGAGGGAATATTTTGCAAACATATGTTCTTTTTGCGTCTATATATTTCCCTTATTTTTATTCTTTTGTGGGTGAAACAAGGTCGAAATGGCATAGAAAAAGGACCTTGTTTTTGATTAAAAACAAGGTCCGAATTAGACTATATTTTGTTGTGTTTTTCTGCAGGGACAGAAAACGAATTTTTGCCCCTAACGGAAACTTTGGGTTGCCCCTAAATATAGCGACCTTGTATGGGTAGTATTATAGCATATATAGGCAATATTTGCAATAGAATTTTTCAACAATGTTCATTTTGTCTACTTATTCAACACTTTTTCTAAGTTCATCTTTGTGCATATATAACTCAAA
>JAZNIM010000268.1:0-4417 GCA_045577475.1 Eubacteriales bacterium
GGAAGGGAAATATATGCCATATACGCCAATGATGCTTCAGTATCTTGAAGTAAAAGAGCAGTATAAAAACGAAATACTTTTCTATCGCCTTGGCGACTTTTACGAGATGTTCTTTGAGGACGCAAAAATCGTGTCCAAGGAGCTTGAGCTTACCCTTACGGGAAAGAGCTGCGGTATGGAGGAAAGAGCACCCATGTGCGGTGTTCCTTACCACAGTGCGGAAACCTATATTGCAAGACTTGTAAAAAAAGGTTATACCGTTGTTGTCTGCGAGCAGGCAGAGGACCCTGCAACCGCAAAGGGACTTGTAAAGCGTGAGGTATCAAGAGTTATAACACCGGGTACTGTTACCGAGAGCACAATGCTTCAGGAGGGTAAGAATAATTACCTTTGCTCAATGTATATTTCAGGCTCATCCTGCGGACTGTGCTTTGCAGATGTTTCCACGGCAAAAATCTGGGTAACACAGATTACTGACGGTGAAATCAATAAGCGTGTAATCAACGAGCTTGCAACCTACTGTCCAAGTGAAATAATTACCAACGCAGACAGGGACGGCATACGTGAAATCTTCAGCTTTGTGTGTGACAGGCTTGGTGCTGTGTTCAATGACAGAGCAGCATCCATGTTCAAAGCAGGAGCATATACAAGGGTGTGCGAGCATTTCGGCAGGGATGAGCTGGATAAAGCCTTCCTTAATGAAAACTCACCTGCGGTGGATGCCATCGGTGCACTTTTAATGTATATTGCCGATACCCAGAAGGTGGATTTGTCCTACCTTAATAAAATCACAAGCTATGATTCAGCCGCATACCTTGGAATAGACGTAAACTCCAGAAGAAATCTTGAGCTTTGTGAAACCATGCGAACCCGTGAAAAGAAGGGGACGCTTCTTTGGGTGCTGGATAAAACCAAAACCGCAATGGGGGCAAGACTTCTTCGTAAGTGGATAGAAATGCCTCTTGTCAACTGTAATGAAATACAGAAAAGACAGAATGCGGTAAAAGAGCTTTATTCAAACTTTATTGCTAAGGAAGAAATCCAGCACTTGCTGTGCGAAATCGGCGACCTTGAGCGTCTTATGACAAGGGTTGTGTATAATACCACCAACGGCAAGGATATGAAGGCTATCGAGAACTCCGTAAGGGTGCTTCCTGCAATCAAGCAGTACCTTTCGGAATTTGCCTCGGAGGAAATGAAGGAGCTTTGTGCAAATCTTGATACTCTTGATGATATAGGCGAGTATATAGGCAATGCAATTACCAATGAGCCTCCTTTTTCCGTAAGAGAGGGAGGAATAATCAAGGAAGGCTTTTCACCCGAGGCGGATGAGCTTCGTGACATGATGCGTGACGGTCATTCCTGGATGGCAAAGATTGAGCAGTCTGAAAAAGAGCTGACGGGAATTAAAAACCTCAAAGTGGGCTTTAACAGAGTTTTTGGCTATTATATCGAGGTCACAAACTCCTTTAAAGACCTTGTTCCCGACAGATACGTAAGAAAGCAGACCTTAACGGGTGCTGAAAGATACATTACGGATGAACTGAAGGAAATGGAAACAAAGGTGCTTGGTGCAAAGGAAAGACTTGTGGCACTGGAGTATGAGCTTTTCCAGGCACTCAGACAATATGTTGCAGATAACCTTAACAGAGTGCAGAAAACTGCGGTTGTGCTTGCAAAGCTTGACGTGTATGTATCTCTTGCGGATGTTGCAAAGAAGAATAATTATACCTGTCCCGAGGTTGATGCATCGGATGTTATTGACCTTGTGGATGCAAGACATCCTGTGGTTGAAAACTTCATGAAAAACGAAATGTTCGTTCCGAATGATGTACATTTCGATGAAAATACAAGACTTCTTCTCATAACAGGTCCCAATATGGCAGGTAAAAGTACATATATGCGCCAGACGGCACTTATTGTGATTATGGCACAGATAGGCTCATTTGTACCTGCAAGAAGTGCAAGAATAGGCGTTGTGGATAAGGTTTTCACAAGAATAGGTGCATCGGATGACCTTGCACAGGGACAGTCGACCTTTATGCTTGAAATGAGCGAGTGCGCATATATTCTGCAAAACGCCACAAGAAGAAGCCTTATCGTATACGATGAAATAGGCAGAGGTACTTCTACCTATGACGGCATGAGTATTGCAAGGGCAATTGTTGAGTACACGGTAAGTAAAAAGCTGTATGCAAAAACGATGTTTGCAACACACTATCATGAGCTGACAGAGCTGAGCGAGGTGTGCAAGGGAGTTGCAAACTTCAATATTGTGGCAAAAAAGCGTGGGGATGATTTGATATTCCTTCGTAAGATTGTGGAAGGCTCTGCAGACAGAAGCTACGGTATTGAGGTTGCAAAGCTTGCAGGCGTGCCGAAATCCATTGTAAACAGAGCAAACGAAATTCTTTCCGAAATCGAACAGAAGCATAATGTTACACCCGTTGCTTCCCAAGTTCCAAAGGCTTCGTCAAATGATTCTCTGACTCTCAGCCTTGACAGCCTTGCTTCGGATGAGGTTTGCGAGAAAATAAAAAAGCTGGATATAAATACTTTGACTCCCATTGAAGCACTTACAACGCTGTATGAGCTTCATAAGATGCTGAAGTAGAAAAAAGCCTCTACCGTTCTTGCGGTAAGCTTAAAAATAAATTACAAATCATGTATTCAAAAGGAGGTAAGCTTTAATGAAAAGCCACGGGCGAGGGTGCAGTGAAAATTACATACACATTTGCTTTGCGGCTGAAAGTGAGGGCTTGCCTTGTTTTTGCGCCTGAAAGAATTGTGTAAGCACGCATCCTTACTAAAAATGACTGTAAGGAGGATAAGAAAAATGCGCGAAAACTACATTGATTTTGAAAACGAAATGAACGAGCTGCTCTCAAAGAAAAGCTACGGTGAAATGAGAGAGCTTGTGAACGATCAGCCGCCTGCGGATACGGCGGAATACTTTGAAAAACAGCCTATTACAACAGTGCTGAAGCTGATGAAGATACTGCCTAAAGATATTGTTGCGGATGTGTTCAGCTACCTTGACAGTGACATTCAGGAGAACATTTTCAATAACGCATCTGCTGAGGAAATAGCGGCACTTCTTGAAGAACTCAGCACCGACGATGCTGCGGATGCTCTGTCCGAGATGCCTGCAAGCTTTGTTAAAAAGGTGCTAAGACATGCCGATGCCGAAACACGGGGAACAATCAATGCTTTCCTGAACTATCCCGAAAACAGCGTGGGAAGCATTATGACAAGCGAATATACCTCCCTTAAAGCCGCAATGACGGTGGGGGAGGCAATAGAGTATATAAGACGTGTTGCACCGGAAAAGGAAACGGTTTATACCTGTTACGTACTTGGAGAAAGACGTAAGCTTATAGGCGTTATTGAGCTGAAAGAAATACTGTCCTGCCTTGATGACTCAGAGCTTGTTGAGAACCTTATGGAAACAAATATTGTAAAGGTTTTCACAAAGGAAGAGAGGGTTGAGGCGGCAAGACTTACAAAGAAGTACGACCTTAATGCGCTGCCTGTTGTTGACAGCGAGGATAAGCTTGTGGGTATCGTTACCGTCGATGACGTAGTGGACGTCATTGAAGAAGAAGCAACCAAGGACATTGAGCAGATGGCGGCAATTGCCCACGTGGAAACACCGTATCTTAAAACAAGCGTGTTTTCACTTGTAAAGGCGAGAATCCCATGGCTGTTGGTGCTGATGCTTGCAGGTATGCTTAACGGCGTAATCTTAGGCGAATATGAAGCGGCAATTGCATCCCTTCCCATATTTGTAACCTTTATGCCCATGCTTACGGGTACGGGCGGTAACTCAGGCTCACAGACTACGGCAACGGTTATCCGTGCAATGAGCCTTGATGAGCTGCGGCTTCGTGACTCTCTGAAGGTAATGTGGAAGGAAATAAGAGTTGCACTTATAATCGGACTTGTGTTCGGTGTGCTTAATTTCGGAAGAATATACTTTTTCACGGACGACCCTGACAGAGTGATGATTGGGCTTGTGCTTGGAATTTCCATGATTTTTACAATACTTATGGCAAAGTCGCTGGGTGCTGTTCTTCCGCTGCTTGCAAAGAGAATTAAACTTGACCCTGCGGTTGTGGCTTCTCCCATGATTACCACAATCGTGGACGCAGTCAGCCTTGTGTTCTATTTTAATCTTGCAATGCTTTTGCTTGCACATAGGCTGTAAAATATTGATTTAATACTTTTTAAGGAATGATTTTATGACAAAACCAACCTTGAATAAAAGCCTGAAGGAAATGTCCGGCATGAAAACAGGTGGAAATGCAAAAGAAGTGTATTTCCCAAAAAACGCATCAGAGCTTTGTGAAATAATAAAACTTCTCATGGATGAAAATAAAAAATATGCTGTCCTCGGCAATATGTCAAACGTGCTTAT